>CAMCWW010000072.1:0-17801 GCA_945882935.1 Opitutus sp. GAS368 | reverse complement strand
CTGCGTAACGCATCGGCCATGAGGCGGGTGTCCTCGCTGAACAGCGCGCCGGTGAGTGTAACGGGCGTGGTGCCGAGGGCCGCGAGCAAGAGGGCGCGGTTGGTTAGGCTCTTGGAGCCGGGCACGATGACCTCACCGCGGACGGGCCGGGTGAACGGTGTGATAGGTAACAGTTCGGGCAGTGGCATTCGGGAAGGAGACCGGAGATGGGAGGGGGAAGCGGGTGCGACGCCAAGGGGTTTTTGTGGGGGTGGCCGAGAGTGGCACGGGCGGGGCGCCCGCGCTACGACTCGATCTGCGCACGCCGGGCGGAGCGATCAAGGCACGATCTTGAGCATGCGGTCGTTGTAGCTGTCGGTGATATAAAGTGTGCCATCGCGGTGGACGGTGACGCCGTGGGGGCGGGCGAGTTCGGCTTGATCCGGCGGGCCGTCGAGGCCGGCGGCGCCCTTTTTGCCGGTGCCGGCGACGCGGAGAATTTTCCCGGTGGCGGGCACGTAGCGGCGGATGAGATTGTTCTCGGCGTCGGCGATGAGGACGGAGTCGTCGCGGTCGATGCAGAGGTGCTTGGGGCCGTTGAGGGTGGCGTCGCGGGCGTCGCCGCCGTCGCCGGTGGCGCCTTTTTTACCGGCGACGTTGATGACGGTGCGAATGCGGCCGTCGGGCGTGACGACGCGTAGGGCGTGGCCGTTGCGCTCGAGGATGTAAACGTGGCCGTGACGGTCGATCGCAACGGCGCGTGGATCGGTGAGCGGTGCGGCGGTGGCGACGGCGCCTTCGGCGGGGATGCCTTTCTCGCCGTTGCCGGCGACGATGGCGAGTTTGCCCGTGGCGAGGTCGAGCGCTTGGACGCGGCGGAGATCGGCGATGAAGAGGTGGGTGCCGGAGGGGTTGAGGGCGACGCAGTAAGGGCCGTTGGCGCGGCCCTGAGCGGCGGGGACGCCGTAGCCGGCGAGCGAGGAGACTCGGCCGGTGGCGGGATCGTAGATGCGGATGCGACCGTTCCACGTGTCGGAGATGAAGACGCGGCCGTCGGGGTGGACGGCGAGATTGTGGGGGCCGTTAAACTGGGCGCGGAGGGCGGGGCCGCCGTCGCCGGAGTCACCTGGGTTGGATTGGCCGGCGACGTGGGTGAGAACGCCGGTTTTCGGGTCGAGGCGGAGCAGGCGATTGCCTTTTGCCATTTCAATGATGAAGGCATCGCCGGCGGCGTTGAAGTCGACGCCGAAGGGCTCACGGAGTTGAGCCTCGACCGGGGCGTCGGGGCCACCGGCGACGAGGACAATTTTGGCGGCGTGAAGGGACGTCGCGAGGGAAAGCACGAGGGCGACGGCGAGAACGAGGGTCGAGCGGGGCATAGGGAAAGGAGTTGGCTGGGAAAGTGGTGAATTGCGGCCGAGGGAGGCTGCGCGAGAGCGCGGCTAGCGAAGGAGGTCGCGGAGGTCGGTGAAGGAGAGTTTCGTGAAGGCGGCCTCGCTCGCTCCGAAGACGTCGGCGAGGAGGAACGTGGGACCGACAACGGTGGGGATGCGATTGAGGAATCGGGTAGGCATCGGAGTGGAGACGGAAAGAGGGGTGAGTGAAGGCCGGGAACCTTGCCGATCCCTCCAAAAAGTGCGCCGCGTTCGGCTGGCGTTCCACTTCCTCTCCTCTTTTCGAAATCGAAAAGGTTAGAGCGAGTGCGACCAAACGTGAAGGTGGGTGGGTGCTGATTTAGGCAGACGCTGCCCAAGGATGGGGCGCTTGGAATCCGGCTGCGGCGCGCTCACCGAATCGTTGTTTTGTCGGGCCGTGATTACGATTGGCTGGGTCCGCGGGGCGGCGCTCGACCGTTAGTTCAGCGGGTGCTCTTTGAGCAATTCTTCCGTGGTGTAGAGCATCATGCGTCCGGGGTTTTTGGCGCGGACCTTTTCGACCTCTTCGGCTTTGATGGGAGCGGCTTCGTTGCCAAAACTGTTGCGCACGAAGGTGAGCACGGCCGCGACTTCCACGTCGTTCAACATGCCGCCGAAGGGAGTCATCGGCACCTGACCGTCGTATTTTTTGCCGTTAACCTCGAACGGTCCCATCAGGCCGTAGAGCGTGAGCTTGATCAGTCGCTCGGAGTCCTCGGTGACCCAGGGATTTTTAGTTAATGGAGGGAACGCGGGGTCGAGGCCTTTGCCGTCCGCCTGATGACAAGTGACGCAGTGGCCTTCGCGCAGGTAGATCTGTTGGCCCGCGAGGTATTGCTCCTGACCGGCGGTGTTGAGGTAGAGCGGAGCGGTGCGTTGCGGGTGCTCGGGCTTCTCGGCTTCCGTGACGCCGGTGAGGCGGTTGGAGGCAGTCTTCATGACCTCTTTGCTCCAGCGGTCGAGTGGTTGGGCTGCACCGATGGCCACGATGTTTTTCGCCGCAGGCACAGTTGGTAACCAAGATGCCGCGACCACGGCCTCGAGGCGCACGCGGCCCTGCTCATCGGCCGCGGCCTTTTCCAGCAAAGCGGTGTGGTCCGCGATGCGGTGGGTGTTGTAGCGCAACACGCGAACTGCCGCCGCGCGGGCGCGGAAATCGGACGACGCCAGCAACTCGCGCAGCAAAGGCTCGTCCACGGCGTTCATGCCCCAGGTCACCCAGAGCGCTTCGAGTTTCGCGTGGATGTCAGTTTGGGCAGAGGCCCACTTTTTCACGGCGGGTAGGACTTCGGCAACGGGGTGATTGCGGATTTCGCGGCGAGTGCGATAGCGGGTGCGGCTCTCGGGTTCTTTCAGATTTTCGAGCAAGGTGGCCAGCGGGGCTCCGGCGATTTGCGCCGGCTTCACCAAGGGCCGTCCGGGATAGGTGATGCGGTAGATGCGGCCGTGGTTTTTGTCGCGCATGGGATCGCGCGCGTTGTGCTGCATGTGCCCGATGAGAATGTTATGCCAGTCGATCACGTAGAGGGATCCGTCGGGCGCGAATTCAAGGTCGACCGGCCGGAAATTGCGGTCGGTGCTGGTGAGCAAGTCGTGACGGAACGTGGTCTTCCAACCAGTGCCGTCATCCTCGATCTGGTGTTGTTTGATGCCGAGGAAGCCGATCGCGTTGCCGAGGATGATGTCGCCTTGGACCTCGTCGGGGAAATGGCGGGAGGAGATGATCTCGAGTCCGGAGGTGGGCCGCACTTTTTCGGCGGCGGGAATGAGGTCGATGGTCGCCGGAGTCTTGCTCCCGAAGGTGGGCTTTACTTGCATGGGCAGGGCCCAGTTCATCGTCGTACCTGAGGTGAAGAGGAAGAAATCCTGCCCCCATCGATCGAAGACGTATCCCCAAGGATTGGGGATGTTCATCTGAATGGTGCGCTCGAGCATCCCGCGCTGCGGGCTGTAGCGGAAGAAGCCGCCGTCGACGCAGCGCACGGGGCCGTAAGGCGTCTCGACATTGCTGTGCAGAAATACGCCCTCGCAGAGCATGAACGCACCGCTGGGATCGGCGGTGTAGGCGCTGATGGCGTGGTGCGTGTCATGCGTATCGAAACCGCCGAGGATGATCTCCTGGCGGTCGGCTTTGTCATCGCCGTCGGTATCGCGGAGGAGGACGAGATTTGGCTCTTGAGAGAGGTAGACTCCCTCGGGGGCGAATTCGAAACCGATGGGCAGATAAAGATTGTCGGCAAAGACGGTTTCTTTGTCGGCCTTCCCGTCGCCATCGGTGTCTTCGTAGATCAAGAGCTTGTCGTTCGGCAGGGCGTCGCCGGGGCGATAGGCGGGGTAGGCTGGCATCACTGCGACCCAAAGACGGCCCCGGTTGTCGAACGACAGTTGCATCGGGTTAGCGAGATTGGGGAATTCCTTTTCGCTCGCGAAAAGCTGGACCTTGTAACCCGGAGGAACGGTGAGTGCGGCGACGCCCTCGTCGGCCGGGAGGATTTGGGTGGTGCCGTTTTTGATGCTGGGCGTGTAGTTCGTGGGTACGGGCGGCAGGACGTGGGTGGTGCGGTCGTCGACGACGAGGTCGTGCTTAAGCCCCGCGGCGACCTCGTAGATCGCCGTGTCGCGTAACGCGGTCATCTCGCGGGTTTTTTTGACCTCGTCGGGATAATTCTGCGGGCCGTAGGGGCCGTAGCGCCGGCCATAGGCATGGACGCCGTTAACGAGGTTGTAGTCGTTGTTCCAAAAGTAGTCTTTCTGTGTTACCGCCCGGTGCACGAGCGCTGGATCGGCTTTGGAGACGCGCGGTTGCTCGCCGTAGAGGCCGGTCGCAAGAAGCTTGGCGACGTGTTTGTAGCCCTCGTCGTTGGGGATGAAGCCGCCCGTGGTGAGCGGCTCGCGGGCGTTCTTGTAAAGCGCCAGCATCGGGTTGAAGAGATCAATGAAGGTGAGGCCGTGTTTTTGCGCGACGGAGCGAATGGCCTTGGTGTAAAGCGCGAGGTTGATGTTCTCCTTAACCCCGTCGGGCAGGTCCCGCCTAGCGGATTGGTTTTCGTAGGCGATCGGCGACACGAGCACGACGCGGGGCGCCGTTTGGCCGTTGTAGGCTTTGCTCAACGTGTGCTGCACCCAGGCTTCCAGCTCGGCTTCGAAATTGGCGACTTTGGCCGGTCCGTCGAACGATTCGTTGTAACCGAAAAAGGCGACGAGGGTGTCGGCTTTGAGGTGCGTGAGCCATTGGTCGGGGGTCGGGAAGAAACCTTCGCCCCGGTGGATTTTGAGTCCGGGGTGGAATTTTTCGGCACCGGGAAACGCCCACTGGGAAGAGCGTGAAGGATGCGGCCGAAATCCGGGGGTGTCGCCCACGTGACCCAGGTTGCGGAAGAACAACGCGTGTTCAGGGTAGCGGAGAGCGAGTTCGGTTTCGATGCGGTGATAATAGACATCGCGCTCAGCGAGACCGTTTCCGATGAGCACGATGCGTTCGCTTTTGGCCGGAGGCGCGACGACTTGCGGGCGACGGGTGGTTGCCGGGCCGGGTTCGGCTTTAAAGGTGTGTGGCGCGTCGTAGATTTTTGGCGGTTGTTTGTCGGCTGGGGCCTTCTTCGCGGTGGGCTTGTCCGCGCTTTCAGGTTGTTTAGCGGGTTGATTTTGACCGGTATCGGCCGTGACCTCCTGGACGAGCGGAGGGGCGGCGTGGATCAACGCGGGCAACGCCAAGGCAGCGACAACGAGAAGGGAAATTTTTGGGATGGTCATAAGGGGGTGAGACAACTGTTGCGAACCTTAGGGCGGTAAAGTGAGACGAGAGAAGCCTGAATCTGTTGCTGTCCGGAGGGCGGTGAGGTGCGGGAATTTACCGGTGCATCCAAGTCGGCAAAAGCTCCCTTGCCAGGGTGGGCGCGACTCGCAACGTGGCGGGTTTCCATGAGCACCGCCGTCAAAATCTACGATACCACCCTGCGTGATGGCACGCAGGGTGAAGGGATCAGCTTCTCGGTCGCCGACAAGCTGCGCATTACCGAGCGGCTCGACCAGTTTGGCGTGGACTACATTGAGGGCGGGTTCCCGGGCTCCAATCCGCGCGATATCACGTTTTTTGCCGAGGCGAAGCACTTGAAGTTAAAGCACGCGCGGCTGGCGGCGTTTGGTTCGACCCGGCGCGCGGGCGCGAAGGCCGACGAAGATCCGCAACTGCGCACCCTCCTCGACAGCGGAATGCCGGTGATGACGATCGTCGGGAAAACGTGGACGCTCCACGTGACCGAGATCCTCCGGACCACGCTCGAAGAAAACCTCGCGATGATCGAAGACTCGACGCGCTACCTCGTCGCGCAAGGTCGTGAGGTGATCTACGACGCGGAACACTTTTTCGACGGTTACAAGTCCGATCCCGAGTATGCAATCCGCACGCTGGCGGCGGCGGTGCGCGGCGGTGCGAGCAATCTTTCGCTCTGTGACACGAACGGCGGAACGCTGGTCGATGAATTCAAGACCATCGTGGGCCATGCGGTGCGTGAGTTCGGCGCGGAAAAGATCGGGGTGCATTGTCACAATGACAGCGGGCTCGGTGTGGCTCTGACCCTCGCGGGCGTGACGGCGGGCGCGACCCTCGTGCAAGGCACAGCGAACGGCTACGGCGAACGGGTGGGTAACGCCAACCTCACGACGGTGCTGGCCAATCTGTTTCTCAAGATGGACTGCACGGCGAGGTGCGCGGCGAATCTGGCGCAGCTGCGCGATCTCTCGCTCTTCTTCGACGAATTGGCGAATCTGCGGCCGGACCCGAAGGCGCCGTTTGTCGGATTGTCGGCGTTTGCCCACAAAGGCGGGCTGCACGCCAACGCGGCGCAGAAGGTGGCGCGGAGTTACGAGCACATCGACCCGGCGCTGGTGGGTAATCGCACGCGCGTGCTGGTGTCGGACATGGCGGGACGGAGCAGTCTCGCGTTGAAGGCGAAGGAACTTGGGCTCGAACTTGATGAGAAGCGGCCGGAGATGAAGGCCTTGATCGAACAACTGAAAGAGAGAGAGTTTCGGGGCTACGAATACGAGGCGGCGGATGCTTCGTTCCGATTGTTGATCTCGGCGGCGCTGGGCGAGCGAAAGACGTTTTTCGAAGTGGAGACTTACCGCGTCATCATGGAGCGGCACGGCGAGGAGCTGTGGTCGGAGGCGACGGTAAAGGTGAAAGTTGCCGGTGAGTCGGTGCACACGGTGGCGGAATGCACCGGCCCGGTGGGGGCGCTCGACAAGGCGCTGCGGCTGGCGCTGGAGAAGACGTATCCGCAGCTGAAGGAGTTGGTGTTGCGGGACTACAAAGTGCGCATTTTGGAAAGCGGCGCGGGGACGAATTCGCGCACGCGGGTGCTGATCGAGAGCGGCGACGGCAAGGCGGTCTGGGGCACGGTCGGTGTGAGCGACAACATCATCGACGCCAGCTGGGAAGCCTTGCGCGACGCGGTGGAATACAAGCTGGCGCGTGGTTGAGGGAACGGGAACGTCCGCCGGGAAGCGTTCAAGATTGGTCGGAAAAATATCTTGAACTCCGCGGGGCGAGCCGAGACGTTCACCCTTCATTTTTGGGGTAGGATACTCAAGTGGCCAACGAGGGCGGACTGTAAATCCGCCGGCTTACGCCTTCCTCGGTTCGAATCCGAGTCCTACCACCACTTTTCCAGCAGTACACCGCGGTGGGTGCGGTAAGCACAGCTGAGGTTTGTGCCGGCAGGCGGCGCCCCTACGCGGAAAGGGTTCGTTTGGGTTGTGCGCCTTGCCTTGCTTCAGATGAGTCCGGCGTTGGCGAAACTGTAGTGGCCGAGGCCGGTGGGGTCGGCGGCGGGGCGGCCCATGATGATGTGGTCGATGAGTGGGATATCGACGGCTTTGGAAGCGGCGTGAATTTGACGGGTCATCGCGATATCGGGCGCGCTGGGGGACGGGTCGCCGCTCGGATGATTGTGGATGCAAATCACGGCGCTGGCGGATTCGCGCATCGCTGCGCGGAACACCTCGCGCGGGTGGGCGAGGGTGCTGTTGGCGGTGCCGGAGGTGATTTCTTCGCGGCGGATCAGCCGATTGCGGCGGTTGAGGCAAAGAATCCAGAATTTCTCCACTTCAAGTCCGGCGACGATGGGTTGCATGTAGGCGACGATCAGTTCGGCGCGGGTGAGCAGCGGAGTTTCACCGGTCTGTTGGCCCAACACCCGGCGGGCAACTTCGATGACGGTGACGAGTTGCAGGGCTTTGATCGGGCCAATGCCTTTGAATTTGCGGAAGTCGGCGGCGGACCAGCCGATGAGACCGGCGAGGGAGCCCGCGTCCGCGACGAGGCGTTGGGCGAGGGTGAGGACATCTTGGCCGCGGGTGCCGCTGCGCAGGAGCATCGCGAGCAGTTCGGCATCGCCGAGAGCGGCGGCTCCGAATTTTTGGAGCCGTTCCTGCGGGCGTTCGCCGAGCGCCGTCGCTTGCAGACGATTCTCCGGGAAGGGGGTCGGGACAGGATCGCTCATCGGGTTACGCAGGTTTCTGGTTGATGGAGCGGAGGTGAGCAATTCCTGTTCTCGGCATGGCTTCATCAACGTTGCGGGTAGTCGTCTGGGGCGAGAACGTGCACGAGCACAGCAACGCCAAGGTCGCGGCGGTGTATCCCGAGGGCATGCACACGGTAATCGCGGCTGGTTTGCGGGAGTTGCTGCCGACGGCCGAAGTGAGCACGGCGACGTTGCAGGAAGCGGAGCACGGTTTGACCGAGGCGCGGCTGGCGGAGACCGATGTGCTGACGTGGTGGGGGCACAAGGCGCATGGCGAGGTGAGTGACGAGGTGGTAGCGCGCGTGCAGAAACGCGTGCTGGAGGGCATGGGCCTGATCGTGCTCCATTCGGGGCATTATTCGAAAATTTTCAAACGGCTGATGGGCACGACGTGCTCGTTGATTTGGCGCGAGGTGGACGAGAAAGAGCGTCTCTGGGTCTGCAATCCCGGGCATCCCATTGCGCAGGGCATCGGGCCGTATTTTGAACTGCCGCGAGAGGAAATGTATGGCGAGCCGTTTGGTGTCCCGCCGCCGGAGGAGCAGGTGTTTATCTCGTGGTTCGAGGGCGGGGAAGTGTTTCGCAGCGGGTGCTGCTACACGCGGGGTAACGGGAAAATATTTTATTTCCGGCCAGGGCACGAAACGTATCCGACGTATTTTGATGCGAACGTGCGGCGGGTGCTGGCCAACGCCGTGGAGTGGGCGCGACCGCCGGCGACGCGCTGGGTCGATTCCTGCCCGAACGCAAAAAATCCGCTGGAGAGGGTCGCGCCGAAGGCCTGAGGCTCAGGAGGTGGTCGCGGGAGCGTCGGCAGCTTGGGCGGCCGCGAGACCGCGGCGTTCGTCGATGCAGCAGGTGACGATCAATCCGGCGACGAGAAAGCCGGCCAGCACGAGCAGTGCGGCGGTCGTGCCGAGGATGTCCTTGGCCAAGCCGAAGGGGATGGTGAGAACGGCGGCAGACTTGAAGACGAGACCCCAGAGCCCAAAAAACTCGGCGGAGCGGCTGGCCGGAGTGAGGTAGCAGAAAAACGCGCGGTTGGCGGCCCCGAGCGAGCCGAGGCCGAAGCCGATGAAGTTGCCCACGATCCAAAGCGGCCAGCGGGGGTAGGCGGCGGGATCGGCGGATTGCGTGCGGAGCCACGAAAACAAGGCGAAGCCGAAGGCGGCGAAAATCCAAACCGAGAGGAGCACGACAGTCATGCGCTTGTGGCCGAAGCGGTCTTGGAAAAACGCCGGGATGAGCGTTCCGATCACGCCGGATACGGTGATGACGGCGACGAACAGAACAAGTTGGACCTCGTTGAAGCCGAACTCGGCGGCGAGAATCGAGGCAAACATCACGATCACCGTCATGCCGGTGCCGTAAAGTAGAGATGCGCCGAGGAGCACGGCGAGATCGCGGAATTTGGCGGCTTGGCCGATTGTGCTTTTGAGCTGGCGGAAGGTGTCGGTAAAGAGCCGGTGCGCGGGCGCGCCGGCGGGGGCGGGACGTTCGTGGAGTCCGAGGAGCGTGGGCAGCGACAGCGCGAAGAACCAGAGGCCGGCGAAGACGAAGATTGGGCGCCACTGGTCGGGCGATTCTAATTTGAGGCCGATCATGAGGGCGGCGGTGACGACCAGCAGGAGTAAGGCGGCGGAGTAGGCGCAGGCCCAGGAGAACGCGGAGACCCGGCCGAAGTGTTCGCGCGCGGAAAGCTCGGGCATGAAGGAGGCGAGGAAGTTTTCGCCGAGGGAAAACATGAAGTTCGCGGGGATGTAGAGGGCAATGGCTAGGGCGATCTGGCCGGGCTGGATAAGAGCGAGAGCGCAGGTGAAAGCGGCGCAGGTGAAGCCGGTGATCAGTAGGCCGGCTTTTTTCCACGCGCGGGCGTCGGCGAGGGCTCCGGCAAAGGGCGACACGATGACGACGAGCACCATGCTCGCGGCGTAGGTGAGCGTCCAGATCAGGTCATCTCTCGCCGGATCGCGGACCACGACCTTTTGAAAAAAGATCGAGAACAGCAGCGTATTGATGATGAGCGTGAACGATTGGTTCGCGACATCGAAGGAAATCCAGGACCAGAGCTGGCCTTGGCGGGGCAGGCCGCGTAGCGGGTAGAGGCGGGATAACCGGGAGGGCGGCACGACGGAAAGTTGCGGTTAACTTCCCGGCGTGAAAAGGCGGAACTGGCCGGCGTGGTTGGCCCGCGCGAAGGCGGGCGCGGGCCGGACTCAGTAGTGCTTCACGTAGCCGTTACGGCGGAGGCGCTCGAGCCAGCGCTCTTGGCTGGTGCGGGCCATCTGGGACACGAGGAGACGCTCAATCTGGTCGCGAACCTCGTCGATGGCTTGGTTACCGGCAAACTTGCGCTCTTCGGCGAAGAGAATGAAGCAGCCCTCGGGAAGAATGACGGCCGCCGTGATTTCACCGGCCTTCAGATCAAAGAGGGGCTTGGCAAATTCTTCCTTGAGGTCCGAGCGTTTTTGCCAACCCCAATCGCCGCCCTTGGCGCGGCGGGAGTCTTGACTGTATTCGCGGGCAAGCTCCTCAAATTTGGAGCCGGCGCGAAATTTGGCGATGAGCTCGTCGGCCTTGGCCCGGAGGCCGGCGTCGGTCGTATCGTCGACCCGGGAGAGCTGGATGAGGCGGAGGTGGACGCTGTCCTCTTGGAAAAAGCGGTCTTTGTTTTCCCGGTAGAACATCTCGATGCGCACGGGGCTGACTACGCTTTGCGACTTCCGCTGCTGCTGCTGCATGTAGTGATAGATGATGTCCTCTTCGATTTCCGAGCGGTATTCCCGCAGGGTGACGCCTTTGCCGCGAAGGTAGGCGAGGAACTTGGAGCGATCGTTGTCGAACTGCTCGGTCAAGATATCGGCGATGCGATTGTCGATATAGCTCTCGGGAATGCGGCGGACCTCTTTTTCGTCTTTGGCCTTCCGAAATTCTTTAACGATCAAAACCTTGTCGATGAGGTCTTGGATGACTTGGTCTTGGAGGGATTCGAGTTTCTCGTTGAATTCTTTCTCGTTGCGGGCGTCGCGCTGGATTTGGGGAATGAGCGGGGCGATCTCGCGGCGGATGTCGTCGACGGTGATGACTTTTTGCTCGGCGATCGCGGCGATGCCGTTGGCGAAACGCATGTTCAAGCCGTCGTCTTGGGCTAGGGCGGAGGTGAGCGAAGCGAGTGCGCAACCGATGAAGGCGAGACGTCGAGAGAGGGTCATGGGGTCGGCAGGTTATTCAAAAATATGATTACTTCTTTCAAACGTAGAAGTGGCTTCGGAGCGGTCAACCGTGGAAACCGGGTGCCGTGCATCACCCAGTCGTCGCGCTGGCTGCTCTGACGCCGACACTTCAGACGCGTCGATTCGGTTTCGACGGAAAGGATGGCTTTTTGTTCCGCCCGAATTCGGATCTCGGTGATTAGAAGCAAGGCCCTAACCTCGTCGCCAAATTTGCCGAAACGGTCGCGGAGGTCGGCTTCCACCTGCTTGAGGGTTATGAGGCTATCGGCGAGGGCGAGTTTGCGGTAAAAGTCGATGCGTAAACGGGTTTCGTTGACATAGGCGGCCGGAATCCGGGCTTGGATAGGCTCGACGGCGGGACCTTCGTTGGCGGCGTCTTCGGCATCGCGAATCGCCGTGTAGCTATCGACGTGGCGGCCGCGGCTTTGGGCGTCCCGGGGGGTGCCGTCGCCGACGAAGACGAAGTCGAGCTTCACGCTGGCACGGATGGCGGCGGCGGTCTTGTCACCTTTGAGCCGGGCGACGGATTGGCGGAGCAACTGGCAGTAAAGTTCGAAGCCCACGCCGACGATGTGGCCGCTTTGCTCTGAGCCGAGGAGGTTGCCGGCGCCGCGGAGTTCGAGGTCGCGCATGGCGATGCGGAAGCCGGCGCCGAGCTGGTTGTGCTGGCGCATCGCGCCGAGGCGCTCGCGGGCGATCTCGAGGAGCTTGGTGTGACGGTGGAGGAGCAGGTAAGCGTAGGCCTGGTGCTTGAAACGGCCGACGCGGCCCCGGAGTTGATAGAGCTGGGAGAGGCCGAAACGGTCGGCGCCCTCGATGATGATCGTATTGCAGTTGGGGATATCGAGGCCGCTCTCGATAATCGTGGTGCAGATGAGAACCTGATACTTGGTGGCAACGAAATCGGTCATGATGTGTTCGAGTTCGTCGGCTTCCATCTGACCGTGGCCCACGCCGATTGTAAGTTCGGGCAGCAGTTGGCGAAGGCGCGCGGCGACGAGCTCGATCGTCATGATCCGGTTGTGCAGATAAAAAACTTGGCCGCCGCGCCGCACTTCGTGGCGGATGGCGTCGACCACCAGTTGCTCGTCGTAGGTTTTGACAATGGTCTGGATGGGGTGGCGGTTGGTGGGCGCGGTCTCGATGACGCTGAGGTCGCGGGCCCCAGTGAGCGCCATGTAGAGCGTGCGGGGGATCGGCGTCGCGCTCATGGCGAGCACATCGACGGTGGCTCGCATCCGCTTGAAGGCTTCTTTGTGTTTCACGCCGAAGCGTTGCTCCTCGTCGATGATGACGAGCCCGAGTTCGCGAAATTTGACGTCGGCCTGGAGGAGGCGGTGCGTGCCAATGAGGATATCAACTTGGCCGGCGGCGGCGGCCTCGAGAATTTTTTTCTGCTCCGCCCGGGTGCGGAAACGGCTGACCATCTCGACGGCGATGGGGTAGCCGGCCATGCGCTCGCGGAAGGTGTTGAGATGCTGCTGGGCGAGGACGGTGGTCGGGACGAGCAACGCGACTTGGCGACCGCTTTGAACGGATTTGAAGGCGGCGCGGATGGCGACCTCGGTTTTCCCGAAACCGACGTCGCCGCAGATGAGGCGATCCATGGGCCGGGTTTTCTCCATGTCGGCTTTGGTGTCGGCGATGGCTTTGAGCTGGTCGCGCGTCTCGGTGTAAGCGAACGAACCCTCGAACTCTCGCTGCCAAGCGGTGTCGGGCGGGCAGGCGAAACCGGGTTGGGCCTCGCGCTCGGCATGGATGCGGAGCAACTCGGCGGCGAGATCGATGGTCGATCGTTCGGCGGCTTGGCGGGCTTTCTCCCAGCGCCCGGAGCCGATGCGGCCGAGTTGGGGCTTGGTCTTGCTGAGGCCAACATAGCGGCTGATCAGATGCGATTCCTGGAGCGGAACGTGAAGCGTGACATGGTCGTCGAACTCGAGGGTGATGACTTCCCGGATGCCCTGCGCGGTATCGAGTTTGGACAGGCCGCGGTAGAGGGCGATCCCGTGCTGGAGATGGACCACGAAGTCGCCTTCGACGAGTTCGGAGAAATCGAGCAGTTGGTCGACTTGGGCGCGCTGGGCGGAGGCGCGAACGATGCCGGTGGGGCGGCGGGCGCGTTGCCGACCGAAGATCTCGGTCTCGGTGACGAGCACGAGACCGGCGGGACTGGCGCCGAATTCGGTCCAGTGGAGCGCGGGGCGGGCGGGGCCGAAGGCGACTTTGAAGCCCTCGTTGAGCGCGCCGCGGAGAAAGATCGGTTTGAGGATTTTGAGCGACGAATCCTCGGCGATGATCTCGCGGATGCGTTGCTCTTCGCCCTCCTTGGCGGCGACGACGGCGACGGCATAGCGGGCCTTGCGCCAGGCGGCGACCTGGCGGAGGAAGCGGCTGCGGGCGTCGACCTCGACCTGCAGGCGCTCTTGCGCGACGAGGGAGTCGTCGGGGTAAGTGCGGTGATGGGCGAGGCTCTCGGTATCCCAAGTGAGTTCAGTTGCGGGCGTGGCGAGCAACGAGGTGGCCTCGTCAAGATCGCTCAAGGCGAAGTGGGCGGTGCAACGGGCGGCGAGCGGCGTGAAGCCGTCGAAGCCCTCGCGGGCGAACGTGCTGAACGACGTCTCGAGCAGGGCGGGCTCGATGAGGACGAGGTGGGCGGTGGGCGGGAGGTAGTCGGCGATCCCGGCTTGGGCAGGAGCGAGTTTGATGCGCGGCGAGGCGGAGAGAGTGATGTGCGCGATGGACTCGCCGGAACGTTGCGTGACGGGGTCGAAGGCCCGGATCTCTTCAAGTTCGTCCCCGAAGAAATCGAGACGGTAGGGCTGCGTCGCGGTGACGGGGTAGACGTCGATGATGCCGCCGCGAATCGCATAGTGGCCGGGAGATTCGCAGACGGCTTCGGAATCGTAGTCGAGGGCGCTGAGCTGTTCGAGCAGGCCGGTGAACGAAAGGGTGGTGCCGCGGGTAAGGGTGAGCTCGCGGGCGGCGAAGGCCTCGAGGGCGGGGACGTTTTGGAGCAGCGCGGCGGGGGTCGAAAGAACGAGGAGTTGAGCACTGACAGCCGAAGGTTGATGGCCGGCGAGCGGGCGGAGAGCGCGAAGTTTCGACAGCACGGTGAGGCGGTCGCTCGAGGCGGCGAAGGCCTCGCGCATATCGCGGGTATCGGGCTGGGACTCGGGGAAGACGAGAACCGTGAGCGGCGTCGACGCGCCGGCGGCAGCGTGGAAGAACGCGATGTCTTCCGCGAGTTGCTCGGTGAGTTTGGGCTCGTCGGCGATGACGAGCCAGACGGAGGACGGATGGGCGCGGACCAACTCGGCCAAAACGGCGCCGCGGGCCGCGGGGCAGATGCCGGTGAGGCGTTGAGGAGGAAAGGCAGGTGCAGGGGCGGACATGGCGGGCGCGGGCCGAGCCGCGGCGGGAGCGCGGCTGGCCTGTCGGTAAAACTAGACGGGAGGCTGCGACTTGAGGGTTTCGAGCGCGATGCGGGCGGCGGCTTCTTCGGCGAGTTTTTTCGAGTTGCCGGCACCTTGGCCCAGAGGCTTGTCCTTGAAATAGACCTCGACGAAGTAGCGGCGCTCGTGGTCGTGGCCCTCGGTGCGGACGACTTCGTAGCGGACGGCGTTGTTGCCGTGTTTGGGTTGAACCAACTCCTGCAAACGCCCCTTGGGGTTGTGCAGATCGCCGACTGAGCCGAGGCGAGCGTTGAGATCGCCGATGATCGCCAACATCACGCGACGGGTGGTGGGCCAATCGCTGTCGAGATAGATCGCGCCGAACAGAGCTTCGCACGCGTCCGCGAGGCTAGATGCGCGGGTCTGGCCCCCGGTGTTTTGCTCGCTGATGCCCAAGCGCAGGCAGGCGTCGAGACCTAGGTCGCGCCCGAGCTGGGCGAGAAACGAACCCTTGGCGAGGGCGGCTCGGCGGCGGCTGAGGTCCCCTTCGCGCTCGTGGGGGTAGTGGGCGAAGAGCGTTTCGGTGAGCACCAACTGGAGGACGGCATCTCCGAGGAATTCAAGGCGCTGATTGCTTTCGGTGACGTGCGGATTGCCTTGGAGAAACGACTGGTGCGTGACGGCCCGGAGCAGCAGTTCGGAATTGCGGAACGTGTAGCCGAGGCGCTGCTGCAGTTGATTCAGGGGCGAGTGCATCAGGAGCTGGCGCTGGCGTAGCGGCGGAGGCCACGGTGAAAGATGATCAACGCCGCCACAAACCAGGCGATGGTGGCGGCGAGAAGGGCGAGCACCCAGTTGGGTTGGAAGCCGCGGAGCAGGATTTCGGCGGGAGCGTTGCTTACGACCACGACGGGTAACAGCCAGACGAAGACGACGCTGGCCACCCCCTTGAACGCGGCGCGCGGCAGCCGGGAAAACTCCGAAAGAGTGAAGTAACTGCCTTCGATTCCTTGCGCGCTCGTCAGCCAGAAGGCTAGGGAGATCGTGATGACGAGCATGCTGTAGTGGATGATAAGGCCGCAAAAGATCATCGCAGCGTAAAGCACCAGATCGAGGGCGCTGGGCTGGAGGCCGAGTTGATTGGCGGAGTAGGCGATGACGCCCATCGCCACGAAGGAGTTGAGCAGGCCGTCGAGGTCGAGTTTGCGCGTCGAGGCCATGAACAGGATATTACCGGGCTGCGCCAAAAAGAAATCGAAGGCGCCGCTCTTAATGTTGCGGCCCATTTCGAAAAGACTGCTCCAGAAAAATCCCATGAGAAACCGTTGGATGAGCAGCGACGTGCCGACGAGGAGCAGCATCTGGTATTTGCTCCAGCCGGCGATGGAGTCGGTGTGCTCATAAATGACGGCGATGAGCAACAGATTCACGGCCATCCATAAGAGCTCCACGGTGGCCCAAAGAAAAAAATCGAAACGAAACATCAGCGTCCGCGTGATCGAGTAGCGGGCGCTCGCGAGCCAGATTTGGAAATAGTTGGGCATCGGGACGGTGATTTTCGATTTTGGATTCTTGATTTTCGATTCGCAGAAGAGGCGCGGATGCGATGGCGACGGTGGTTTGGGAATCGAAAATCGAGAATCCAAAATCAAAAATCTCCTCAGCCGCCGACGGCGGTGTGACGGCGGAGCCCGCGGCGCCAGAGAACGGTGTTGAGACCGAGCAGGGCGACGGCCCAAAAAATCTGAATAGCGAAGCCCTGATACGTCGCGGCGAGATCGATGCGACCTGTGAGGATCGCAGTGGGGAAATAAGTCTGGTAGTAGAACGGGAGAAGTTTCGCGATTTCGAGCATCCGGGCGGGCAGCAGGTCGAGCGGAAACATCTGCCCGCCCAAGAGCGACTCGATGGCCATGGATAGAATCACGAAGCCCTGAATCTCAAGAAACCAGAAGGTTAACATGCCGAAACAGTAGGCGATGCTGAATTGGATAAAGGCCGAAAGCAGCATCGCGGGAATCACGAGGCCGTAGCGCCAAGGGTCGGTGGGTAACGTGAGGTAAGAATGCAAAAAGGGCAGGGCGACGCACAGCGGGATCAGGATGAGCGCGCCGCTGACGAGGCGGGCGGCGACGAAAATGCTGAAGCGGTAGGAGAAATAGTTGATCGGTTTTAAGATGAACTGGTTGATGAGGCCGCTGCGGATTTCTTCGCTGATCTGGTAGTCTTCGTTAAAGGCTCCGACGAAGAATTGCATGACCAGCATCACCAGAAAATAGGAGAGCGTTTGCTCGAAGCTGAAGCCGCCGATGTGGGGCGTGCCGGCGTAGGCGGCGCCCCAGAGGATGAACACGACCGCGAGGTGAAAGAGCGAAAAAAAGCCCCGCACGGCGAAGTTGACCCGGTAGACGAGATTGCTCTGAAGGCCGATGAGGAAGGATTGATAATACTTGGCGGAAGCGGAAAACACGGGGAAGGAAGTCGTGGAATGGGTAGTGGGTCGCGAATCGGTGCAAGCCGCGGCGCAAAATTCCGTGAGCGCGGTGAGGCGCTACTTTTTGGCCAAGCCGAAGCGCGCGATCACCTCGTCGGCGAGATTTTTGTAGGCGGCGGCACCGGGGCTCGAGCGGTCGTAGGCAAAGATGGTTTTGCCGAAGCTGGGGGCTTCGCTCAGTCGGACGGTGCGGGGGATGACGCTCTTGAAAATTTTATCCGGCAGATGTTTTTTCACCTCGTCCACGACTTGGCGGGAGAGGTTGGTGCGCAAATCGAACATTGTCATGATGACGCCGCCGAGTTGGAGGTCGTCGTTGATGTGGGCGGCCTTGAGACGATCGACGTTGCGTAGGATTTGGCCGAGGCCTTCGAGGGCCAAGTATTCGCACTGGAGAGTGATTAAAAGGTAGTCGGCCGCGGCGAGGCTGTTCATGGAGAGCATCCCGAGAGCGGGCGGGCAGTCGATGATGATGGCGCGGTAGCCCTGGCTGGCGCGGATGGGCGCGAGGACGGCTTTGAGGCGGAGAAGGTAGTTTTCCGTCGAAGCGAGTTCGATCTCGGCGGCCGCAAGATCCTCCTCGCTGGGAATGAGGGCGAGATGCTCGATGGAGGTGGGCGTGATCATTTCGAAGGCATTGCCCTCGCCGCGGAGCGGACCGTAGAGGCTGCGGCCCTCTTGTTTTTCGACGCCGATGGCACTGGTGGCGTTGGCTTGGGGATCGAGATCGATCAAGAGCGTGTGGATTTTTTGCTCGGCGA
>CAMCWW010000071.1:0-18004 GCA_945882935.1 Opitutus sp. GAS368 | reverse complement strand
GATCGCGCGCAGGCGGCCTTTTTCATCGGGTTTGATCCAGGCGATGTCATCGCCGACGGTGGAAATTTTCCAGCCCTGCTTCTGAAAATGCGGGGGCGGGATGAGCATCGCGAAGTTCGTCTTGCCGCACGCGCTCGGGAACGCCGCCGCCACGTAGGTTTTTTTGCCCTGTGGATTTTCGACGCCCAGGATGAGCATGTGCTCGGCCATCCAGCCCTCGTCGCGGGCCATCGCCGAAGCGATGCGGAGCGCGAAGCACTTCTTGCCGAGTAGCGCATTGCCACCGTAGCCCGAACCATAGCTCCAGATCTCGCGGGTTTCGGGGAAGTGAACGATGTATTTCTCTTTGTTCGAGGGCCAGGCCACGTCCTTTTGCCCCTTAGCCAAGGGCGCCCCGACCGAGTGGAGGCAAGGCACCACCCGTTTGAAATCGCGGTCAATGAGCTCGAAGACTTTTTTGCCGATGCGCGCCATGATGCGCATATTGACGACGGCGTAGGCTGAGTCGGTGAGCTGGACGCCGATCTGCGACATGGGCGAGCCGAGCGGACCCATACTGAACGGCAGCACATACATCGTGCGCCCCTTCATGCAGCCGTTGAACAGGCCCTTGAGCGTTTTCCGCATCTCGAAGGGGTTGACCCAGTTGTTGGTCGGGCCCGCGGCTTCCTTGGAAAGAGCGCAGATGTAAGTGCGGTCCTCGACGCGGGCGACGTCGCCGGCATCAGAGCGAGCAAGATAACAACCGGGCCACTTCTTCTGGTTGAGTTTGATGAACGTGCCGCCGGCGACCATCTCGGAACAGAGCGCATCGTATTCGGCCTTGGAGCCGTCGATCCAGTGGACCGCATCGGGCTTGCAGAGCTCGACCATTTTTTCGACCCAACGGAGCAAGTGCTTATTGGTGCTGAGCGGCGTGGCGGGATTACGCTTGTTCATAAGCCTTCAAACTGCCCGCGGCCTCGAACCGAGTAAACGGGAAAGACCGGCCGCTGCCGAGGGCAGAAGATGGGTTGCCAGCGGTTTAAGCCGGCGGGGCCGGAGTAGGGCGGGGTCTTTGACCCGCCCTGGCTCAAGTTTGAGCAGAGCGTAGGCGTCGGCTTGGGCGCGAGGGACTTGACGCGGGCGAAGAGGGCGGGTCAGAGACCCCGCCCTACTCTCTTACTCAGAATTTCTTCGTGAGCTGCAGCGACCAGGTGAGACCGCGGGCCATCGTGTTGTAGATCGACGGATCGTAGCCGCGCGAATCGCTGGACAGCGGCGGGATCGCGTCGAAGACGTTGTTCACGCCGAGACGAATGCTCGTGTTGTTCAAGTAGCGGTTCGCGGCCGACACCCGGTAGGTGGCGAAAATATTGTAGGACTTCGAATCATGCACCGTGTAGCGGTAGGAGACCGCGCCGTTGTTGAAAATCGGCGTGATGTAGCCGGGCGCGCCGAGCGCCTCGTAAGTCGCTTGGGTCGTCGTGGCGCCGGCGTCGGTGTAGCTGCCGGTGTAGTAGTAGCCGATGCCTGCGCCCCACTGCTTGAGGCGCCAACTGAGCGTCGCGACGCCGCGCCACTCAGGCGTGCCGCCGCCCACCGATGCGGCGTTCGAGTTCTTTAGCTCCGTGCGCCGTGCGCCGTCCGCTGCGTAAGAGTAGAATGTGTTCAGCTTGGTCCAGGTGGTGTTGAAGGTGAAATTACCGATCGCCATTTTGGGGAGGCGATAGTTCACATCGAAGTCGAAGCCATTCACGAACTGTTGGGCGCGGTTGAAATAGGTGGCGCGCAACACATCGATCGCCCCAACCACGGCGCGTTGGTTGCCGGGCACTTGGCGGGCGTTGTAAGCCGCGAAGAAATCGCGGTCGGCTTGCGTGACGGGCAGCCGAACCACGGAAGAAACGCCCCGGTAGTTAGCGGAGCCCGAACCCAGATCGATCGCGCCGATCGCTTGACCCGCCGCGAGCGCCGTCTGCGTCGCGAACTGTAAGGCAGCCAGATCGTCCGCCACGGACTCGGCCGCCGTCGGAGCGGCAATCACGCTCTGTTGGGCGATCTCCCAATAATCCACCGAAACGGAGAGACCTTTGATGAACGGAACGTCGACGACCACGCCACCGGACTTGCCTTTGGCGGTTTCGGGACTGAGCGCGAGATTGCCGGATGAAATGCTGCGGCGATTTGACGGCCCGTCGGTCGGGAGTGCCGTCACCGCGCTGCGGTAAGCATCGGAGCTGCCGGTGACGGCGCGGATGAGGGTGCCGGTAAAGAGCTGCGCGAGATTCGGCGCCCGGAAGCCTTCGTTATAAGAAGCACGGGCCATGATCCACGAGGTGGGACGCCAGTTGACGCCATACTTCGGCTTCGTGGTGTCGCCGAAGTCGGTGTAACTCTCGTAACGGGCGGACGCCGTCAGCTCAAGCGACTGCACGAGCGGGAGGGTGAATTTATTGCCAACGAGCGGGACGACGGTCTCGACGGAGGCGGCGGCGACGTGGCGTTTGCCGTGGGTGTCGGAGTTGGGCGAAAAGCCCAAGAAATCGTTGCTGAGCGGATTCAGGCCGGAGTAGACCGGATTCAAACCGGCGAAGAGAGGACGATAGTCGCTGTAAGCTTCGTAGCGGAACTCACCGCCGACGGCCGCGCCGATCGTGTTTCCACCCCAGATCGAGAGCACGTCGCCCGAGGCGCGCACATCGCCGCTGCCGAGTTTGGTGATGCCGTTGCGGATGAATTCCGAGCGGAAGGTGGAGGTCGCACTGTCGGGATTTTTGAAATCGCCGGTGGCCACCAGCGTGCCGTTCTGCACCGCAAAGGTGCGGGTGAAGGGATTGAAGGCGCGGGCCGGATCAGTCTGGTTGATGGCCTCGATCAACTTTGTCTTCCGGCTTGGTCCGGCTTCATTCTCGATCACCCGACCGACCGAGTAGAGGAGCGCGGCTTCCCAAGACCAAGAACCGCTGAGCTTGCCGCGCAGACCGGCGAGCCCCCGGTAAACGGAGGTATCAACGAAGTCGGTGCGGGTCGCGAGATCGGAGAGACGTTTGTTCGTGATCGAAACCGCCGAGGGCGTGCCCGTGAGTCGGGCGGAGCCGTCGGCATTGGGGGCGCCGGTCGGAGACCAGAAGCGGGTGCCGAACGGATTGTAGGGATTAGTCGCGGGTACGATGATGAAACCGTCCGTGCTCTGCGTGATGCCATCGGACTCCCGGTAGGTGACGGATTGCGCCTGATAGAGGCTGGCATCGGCAAAGGCGGTGATGCGGTCGTTGATGTTGAATTCACCGCTCGCGAAAACATTGGTGCGGTTGGACTCAGGCTGAATCACGCGATAGTCGTTATTGTTCCAATAGTAGGTTTGCGTGACCCCGGCGCGGCTCGGGGTGGCGGTGGCGAAGGCGGCTCCGCCGGAACCGTTGGGCACGAGGAAGAACGCCCCGCTGGCCGCCGCGAGCGTCGCGGGCACACCGGCCGGACGCGCGCCGGCAAAGGTCGAGACTTGGCCAAACGCATCGGTGCCCGTCACGCTACCGAGCAGGTAGTTGCCGAACTGGGTTGTGGCGGAGCGAAGATTAAAAGTCGTGTTGGTCGAGACGTTCCACGGCGCGGGGGCGCGGTAGCTGTTGTCGGACTCGGCGGAGAATGCGCGGTCGCGGGCATACATCGCCTCGCGGCTGTAGAAGTCGGCGGTGATCATCACGCGGCCCTTTCCTTTGGCGAATTCGAGCCCGTGAGTGAGCGTGGCGCGGTGTTCGCCGCCGTCGCCGTAACGGGTCTCGCCGTAGCGAAGTGAGAGCTCGGTGCCCCGGAAATTTTTTGCGGTGACGTAGTTCACGACGCCCGCGACGGCATCGGTGCCGTAGATGGACGACGCGCCGTCGCGGAGGATTTCCACGCGCTCAAGACCGCGATTGGGCAGGGTGTTCACGTTGGTCGAGAGCGTGGGGACGCTGGCCTCGTTTTGGCTGATCGGGTGCGGCACGAGGCGGCGACCGTTGAGCAGGAGCAGGGTATTGCCCGAGGCGATGCCACGGAGCGAGACGCTGGCGTTGTCGCCGCGCGCGGTGGCACCCAGCGTGGCGGTCTCGTTGCCCGGAAGGCCGGTGACTTGAGGCAACGCCGTGAGCAACTCGGAGGGCTGCGATGCGTCGCGGATTTCGAGGTCGGCCGCCGCGAGGACGGTGACCGGGAGGACTTTCTCAACGTCCAATCGCTTGATATTGGAGCCAGTGACAGTGAAGGCCTCTAGGGTCACCTTCTCCTCGGTTGGGGCCGGCGCAGGGGCAACTTGGGCATAGGCGGGGATCGCAAGCGCGAGGGTGAGCGCGACGCAGCGGCGCAGTTCAGGCAATGGGTTCATAGGGATCGTTCGGGTTGTTGGCAGGTCAGGTTTGAAAAAAACAAGGGTTGAAATCGCAGAAAGGCAACCGGGGGCGAGCTCCCCGATCGCGGGCTAGCTAGAGCTTCTTCGAAATCTCCAGATAGAAGGTGCGGCCCTTGGCGCTCACCGTGCCGCCCTGATAGCCGCGGGATTCGTCGGCGATCGGGGGCTCGGTGTCCATGACGTTGGTCACGCCAAAGCGGGCGGTCACGTCGCGGAGGAAGTTCTGCTTTTTGCCGAACCGGTGCTGCACGTAGACGTTTTGCTGGATGACGTCTTCGATCCACCAGCGGTAGCGCACCACGCCACCGATATCGTTGAAGACCTTGATGTAGCCAGGGCGACCGAGTTGTTCATAAACGGCCGCCGTCGTGGCCCCGCCCACATCCATCGAACCGCCGTAATACTCGCCGAACCAGCCGGCGCTCCAGTTGCCTTGGCGCCACGTCACGCTGGCGTTGCCCCGCCACTCGGCCCGGCCGTCTTCCCGGAGCACGGTTTCGACTGCGGAGAACTCGTCGAGCTTCTCGTCGAATTTGCGGTTGTAGGTCGCCTCACCTTTGACCGTGAACTGACCAAACGGCAGCTTCGGTAAACGGTAGGAGACGGCCATGTCGAAGCCTTCGAGATCGCGGCCGGCGAGGTTGAGATAATCGTCAACCACCGATAGCACCCGGCCGACCGGAGCGCGCTGAGCGGCGGGCGGGCGGGTCGAATTGAACAAAGCGTAGGCGGCCCGATCCTCGTCCGTCACGGGCGCGCGGGAGACTTTGGAACTGCCACGGTAACCGGCCACGCCGGAGTTCATATTCACGACGTTGGCCTGAGTGCCGCCGGCGATTTGCGCCTGCGTGTAGGCATCGAGGAGTTGCTCGTCGCGGAGGAGGGTTCCGCCGGCGCCGAGGTTATCGATGACCTTGTTCTGGTTGATGCGCCACCAGTCGATGGTGAACGTCAGGCCCTTGATCCGGGGCACTTCAATCGCGACCCCAAAAGTCGTCGTGTCGGCCTCTTCCGGTTTGAGCGACGCATTGCCTTGGCGAAATACGGTGCGATTGGTCGAACCATCGGTGATGAGGCCGGTGACTTCACTACGGTAGGGATCGGAGACGCCGGTAACCGAGCGCTGGAGCGGCGAGGTATTTGTCTGGACCAGATTCGGCGCACGGAAGGATTCGTTGTAGGAGCCGCGGAAAAGGACGTTGCCCGCAGGCCGCCAAGCGACGCCGTATTTGGGCTTAAACGCATCGCCGAAGTCCGAGAATTTTTCATAGCGGCCGGCCAGCGAGAGCTCGACGGTGTGGAGCAGCGGCAGGCGGTTCTTTTTGCCGAAGATCGGGACCAGCACCTCGGTGTAGCCGGAGATGACATCGCGCTCGGAATAGAGATTCAAATTGGGACTGAGGCCGATGAAGTCGTTATCGGTGCCCTTGGGCAAATTCGGCGTCGGGTCGCCGGCGGGATTCAGACCGGCAAACGCGGGGCGCCAGTCTTTGTAGGATTCCCAGCGGTATTCGACCCCGCTGGCGCTGCCGACGCGGCCGCCGAAGAAATCAAAGAGCGTGCCGTTGATCTTCGCGTCCCAGGTGGCGAGCTCGGTGCGGCCTGCGCGGATAAAAACATCGGTGAGCGGGTCCACCACGGTGGCCGGATTGGTGTAAGGCTGATCGACTTGGATGACGCCTCCCGCATTGCGGAAGGTGTAACCGAAGGGGTTGAACGCGGTAGCATCGGTGCGGAGCAACGCGGACTGAAGCCGACTGTGACGGATGTTGTTGAACTCTTCGTCACGGGTCCAAGCGCGGGAGTAGAGGGCCGCCGACTCCCATTCGAAATCGGCAAAGGTCGACCCACGCAGGCCTCCGACCGTGCGAAGGGACTGGGAGAGCACATTGATCTGCTTGGCCTTGAACTCGCGCGGGCGAACGCCCGTGCCGCCCGCGATCAGCACATCGGACGGGGTGCCCGTGACGCGGGCCGTGCCGTCGGCATTCGGCGCGCCCGTGGGGCTGTAGAAGCGCGAGCCGAAGGGATTGTAGGGATTGTTGGCCCCGACGTAGATGTTCACATCGTCGGTGCCGTCGACTCCGGCCGGATCGCGGTTGTTGGTCGAATCGGCGCGATAGTAGGCGACCTCGCCGAAGGCCGCGAGTCGGTTGCTGAACGTGTGGTTAAGCGCGGTGTAGAGATTGAGCCGATCGGTCTGCGGGAGAATGACGCGGTGTTCGTTCAGATTGTAATAGTAGTCGCGCTCGACGCTGGTGACGGCGCGGGAAGGCGTCGTCTGGCGCGTGCCCACGCCACCGCTCGCCAACGGCACCATGAAAAACGCCCCGGCCGTCGAGGTCGTGAGCGCCGTCGAAGGTGTGGTCGAGGTGCCGATGCCCGCATTGCCGACGGGGCGCGCGCCGACGAAGTTGCCCGAGGCATCAAACGCACCGCGCACGAAATTGCCGAACAACGACGACGTGGAGCGGTTGTCGAAATCGGTGTCGGTGGTGCTCCAGGGCTCTTTGACCTCGCGCACCCGGCGAACGTCGGAATCACGGGAGAACTTGCGGTCGCGCGTGCCGAGGAGTTCGCGGTGATAGACGTCGATCATCGCGATCAGACTGGTCTTGCCGCCGTTGAAAAGTTCGCCGCCGCTCACGGTCGCACGCCAGTCCTCAGCGCCGCCGCCGGAAGTGAGACTGCCGCGCAGGGACCCATCGTAGCCGTCGTAGTCGCGCCGCAGAATCGTGTTCACCACGCCGGCGGCGGCATCGGCGCCGTAGATCGCAGAAGCACCGTCACGTAGCACTTCGACGCGCTTGATCGCGGCGGTGGGCAGCTGGTTCACGTTGACCGCGAGAGAGGGCACACCGCCCTCGGCTTGGCTGATCGGGTGCGGCGCGAGCCGGCGGCCGTTGACGAGCACGAGCGTGTTGCCCGAACCGATGCCACGGAGGTTGAGGGAGGTGTTGTCACCGCGGGCGTCGGCCCCGAGGACGTTGGTCTCGGAGAGCGAGAGGACGCCGCCATTCGGCAAGAGCTGGAGCAGCTCAGCAGCCGTGGGTGCGGCGCGGACGTCGAGGTCGTCGAAATCGAGCACGGAAACCGGCAGAGTGCTCTCCTGATCGATGCGGCGGATGTTTGAACC
The DNA here is from genome assembly GCA_945882935.1 of Opitutus sp. GAS368. GTDB lineage: Bacteria > Verrucomicrobiota > Verrucomicrobiia > Opitutales > Opitutaceae > Tous-C4FEB. The sequence goes on along the minus strand of CAMCWW010000071.1, from coordinate 10,499 downwards.
GGTGACGGTGAAGGCTTCGAGTTTAACCGTCTCGCCCGCCGGTGATGGCGCCGGTGCGGTTTGGGCGCGGCTATCGATGAAGAGCAACCCGACCAAAGACAAGGTTGTGACCGAGGGCCAAGAACAAGACGGATTCATAGGGAAAAGAGGAAGAAAACAGCCGGCGGAAGCGAACGAGTAAAGGGCCGGTTCTTGGAAATTTCCACCACTGATTCAAACCGTCCCGCGACCGTTCGCCGCCGTTCACTTAACGGGCTCGATGTGGACGGACACATCGCTGATCGCGTGCGGTGCCGAGGCGAGCAGCGCATCCTTTACCGCGTGGGCGATGTTGTGTCCGGCCCGGACCGAAAGTTCACCGTCCACCCGCACTTGGATATCGACGAGATGGCTAAGCCCGCTTTTGCGTACCCGGCATTTATCGAGCGCGGCGACGCCCGGCACCGCGAGAGCCACGGTCCGTACCTCGCTCTCGAACGCCGGCGACACCGCCGCGTCCATCACATCGGCCAGCGCCCGGTTAAACATCAGGACGCCGTTGAACAAAATCACCGCGCACGCCAACAGCGCCGCCCAATCATCCGCCGTCTCATAACCCGGCCCGCCCCACACGGCGATCCCGATCCCGACAAACGCCGCCGCCGAGGTAATCGCATCCGAATAATGATGGAGCGCCTCGACTTGGAGTCCCGTGCTGCCCGCCTCCTCGCTCGCCCGCGTCATCCTGCGCGAGAACCAAAGCTTCACCGCCACCACGCCTGCCAGCAAGGGCAAGGTCGCCCAGTGCGGCCCTTGGTGTGGCGTCAAAATCTCCCGGATCGCGCTCCAACCGATCCAGCCTGCGATCGCAAAAATGAACACCGCCACCGCGAGCGCCGCCAAGGGTTCGGCCTTCCCATGGCCAAACGGGTGATTCGCATCCGGCGGCCGCGCCGCCACGCGAAACCCCGCCCACACCAACAGCGACGAAAGGATATCGATCAACGACTCGGCGCCGTCCGCGATCAATGCATAGGTGTGGCCAAAAACCCCGCCGGCAAACTTCACCGCCGCGAGCGTCGCATTCAGCACGATCCCGCGCAGCACCAACGCCGCGCTCGCGCGGGCGCGGCGCTGGGTGACGACATGGTGCGGGGGTAAAACTGAGGACATCGCCCCAGCACGATTGCAGAGCAGCCCGCGATCTCAACGCGCGAGTTGACCGCTCCCTAGACCGGCCTCAATTTCCGCGGCGCAACACCATCGCCATGGCCGATTCCAACATTCTCATCGCCACCGATCCCGTGCACCAGTTCTCCGTCTTCGTCGAGAACCGCGTCGGTCGCCTGCACGAACTCACCTCGTTGCTCGCGGGCAACGAAGTCCATATCATGGCCGTCACGCTGCTCGACTCCACCGACAGTACCATCGTGCGACTGGTCGTCGACGACCCCTCGAAGGCGCGCGAGTTGATGGTGAACAACGATTTTCCCTACACCGAATGCGCCATTTTGGTCGCTGAGATCGGCGATGAGTCGGAGTTAAAAGGGGTACTCGCCGCGCTGCTTGAGGCCGAGATCAACATTCACTACATCTACAGTTTCATCAAACGCCCCGAGGGCCGCTCCGCCCTCGCGATCAGCTGCGAAGACGCCGACACCGCCAGTCAGGCCCTCGGCAACCGCGGCTTCAAGATTCTCACCCAGCGCGATATCTCGCGCTGAGACGGCCCGAAGACCAAGGAAAGTGCGCCGGTTAGTCGTCGAAGCCCGCGCCGATTCGCCGCTTCTCGGATCAGCCTTTTACTTCGCCCATCCGCTCGCCTTCGAGCTCGTAGATGCCGGTGAGGTAGCCGTTCTCAAACGTCGCGCCGACCTTTAGCACACCGTAGAACGATACCGGGACGTCCATCATCACCGGCACGCCCTGCGGAATCCGCACCACGATCCAATCATTGATGTTGGGCGTCGCACCGAAGCAGCAGGCCATCTGGCTGACCATGAGCAAAAACTCGGTGCATTTTCCCTTTTCCAATTTGGTCGGCAACATGAAGCCCGTGACCACGGCCTTCTTGCCGCTCCAACTCTTCACGATGTCCGGGATCTGCTCGTTACCCGTCGGCGGGATCACGTTGGGGTTGGCCGCCGGATCAAATTCGGGCGGGACAAACTTGAACCCGGCCAATCGGTCGAAACCGATCTTCAAATAGCCGTCCGCCAGTTCGGGTTGGGTGATCGCCGCGAACTGCGCCGCAGGTGCCGGTGCCGCCGGAATCGACTCCGCCCGCAGCGACCACATCCCACCGAGAAGCGCCGCCGCGACGGTCATCGTTTGACCGGCTTTGAGATAAGAGGTCGAGGGCATCTCCGGTAGCAAACGGCCCTTTCCGGGTTCGTCAATTTCTTGCACCGCAATTTTGGCCACCGGCGAACCGCCGGCCGAGACCACTGCAACCTTGAATCCGCCGCAGCCCAACCCTCGTAGTTTTTTAACCGCGAATGGACACGAATGGACACGAATTAATCCGGATAAAGCCGGGGAAACGGCCTCACGCAAGGTGAGGCCCTACAATGAGTCGTTCGCTGCTCCCAGCGGTTTGGTATCCGAGTCCACTCGGGTCTATCCGTGGTTCAACTGTCGTTTTTATACCAACGTCACATGAGATTTGGACTTTTGTCGGCCGTCCGCTTGCGGACGCACCGAGCGCCTGCAAGCAGGCTGCCTACGACGGAAAGTCTAAAAACCAAACCGCGCTGGTATAACCCCAAGCCAGCCGCTCGCGCTGCGGGCCGAGGGCGGCAGGAGCGGACGGGCTCAATGCCATGGGGCAAAGAAATCGCCGTCGCTCTTGCGAGTGACGGCGAAGTCCCGGTCAAAGGCGCGGCGACCGGTTGAGACGGGCGGCCGGGCGACGGTTAGAGATCTAACGAGGCGGACAGAATAAACTGTCGTGGATCGACGATGCGGTAGGTCGAGGCCCTGCCGTCGAAGAATGCCCCGGTTGCCTGCAACCTGCCGCCGCTTTCCTGCACGTTCTTCACGTTGAGTTGGAAGTTCGCCCGGATCCGGTCGCCGAAAAGCTTGGTCCGGTAGCTGACGAAGAGGTCCACATACGTTTCGGACGGCGAGTAGATCGGCCGGTTGGGATCGAGCTGCAGGATTCGATTCGCCGGGAGGGTGAGGTCTTTGGCGGGATCATAGCCAAGGCCGTAAAAGCCGATGGACCCCTGGTCGCTCCAGCGCAACGAGCCGCCCACGCTCATGGACTTGAGGATTCTGTGGTCCGAGATACTCGCCAGATTGAGTTTGGTGTTAAACTTGGTGGAGTATTTGCGGATCTGAGGACGAGGACGTCCGATCAGAGCGCGGAACACGGCCATCGGCGCATCGACGTTCGACGCAAAGTTCGTCGCGGCCGAGTTGGTCGCGTTGTAACCGGCCACCGTGCTGAACGGGGTGCCGAGGATATTCCACCAGAGCAGATTGCCGGTGGGCCCGACGGGCAAATTGTTGGGCGTAATCGCCGTGGTCACGCCGTTGATGGTCTGCGTGGTCCGGGTGAAGCGCGGGTCCTCGAGGGTGGTCCAAATCGGCAGGCGCGCCGCGATGTAGTCGTCGACCGCGGAGCCCACCGCCGTGTTGATCGCCTCGGTCTTGGTGACGGACGCGCTGACGGTCCAATTCTTGGTGGGGTTGTAGTTGATCTCGAGCTCGTCGCCCTTGGACTCCGCGTCCATGACCGCGGCGTAGGTGTTGTTGGCGACGATGGCCTGCAAACCGTTATACTGGGCCACGGGCATCTTGATCGCGGCGGCGATCTGCTCATTGGTGGCAACCCCGCCGGTGCCGAGACCGTTCAACCACGCGGTGGTCTGGGTCCGCAGATTCCAGGCATCGGTCGCGACCAAGCCCTCATACCGCAGAATGCGCTGGGCCATCGTGGTGATGTCGCCATTGCGCAAGTTGAGTTGCTTGGTGTTAAACCGATTATAGCGAACCGAGAGTTTCCCATCCAGCATGGTCATCCAAAGCCCCATATCCTTGCTGGTGCCGGTTTGATTGGGCAGCGGCTTGAGGAACAGGTCGAAGGCCGGACCCTGCGCGATGAAATTATCCGAGGTGTTATAGGTAAGGCTGAGGCTGCTGACCGCTTCGGCCATGAACCGGCTGATCCCGTTGCCGCCATTGACCGCGGTTTTGAGGAAGCCGAGGTCCCGGAACGGACGGGCCACGAGTGAAAGGGACTCCGTCTTGCCCTTGGCTTGACGCCAGCCGGGCAACCATTTGTTGGATGCCGCGAAGTCGTAAGCCCGCAGGTCCCGGGTCAACGTGGCCAGAGGAGCGTTGTGGTCGAACACGGCGTCCTCACGCAGGCCGAAGGTTGCGACCAGTTTGCCCTCGAGGAAAGTGCTCTGAAGCACGCCGCCCTTGGTCTTGATGATGGTTTGGACGCTGGCACCGCCGCCGCCCGCATCGGGGCTCGGGGTGAAGCCGATGGCCGACCCGTCTCTGATCATCGCGCCAGAGGAAGGTCCCCAAACGTAGGGCACGTTCACCCCTTCAGGGAAAAAGCTCGGGGCGTATTCAATGCCACCGCCGACGGTGTTGCCGACGTAGTACTGCTCGTTCACCCGGGCGTAGTTGCCGGGCGCGATCGGATATCTTGGGTCAGGGATGGATTGCTGGGTGCGGTTGCCCAAGGGTGTGTTGAGGGCGGCGTATTTTTGCTGCCAAGCCTTATCGAGGCCCAACGCAGAATGCCGATAGGTGTATTGGCGATTCTGCTGATCCTTGTATTCGTAATAGCCGAGTATCTGCTGCGTGCCCAACCACCTACTCCAGCCCCGGTCTTGGGAGAAATCGAGCCGATAGACGCCCTGGGCGCGGGTGGTCTCCCACAACCAAGGCCGGTCGCGGAGGAAGGGTTCGTTGCTCCTCAGGTAGGGCCGGCCGAAGTAGGGATTGGGGGAGCCGTCCAAGTTGACTTGGTTCACGTCGACTTGGAGTTGGCCCACATTGCTATTAACGCTCGCCGGCCCCATCGGTTGATTCTCCAGCCGCTTGGCATCCTCCCGCAGGAAGGTGACCTGGGCCGCCAAGGTATGCTTAGGCGTGTTGAGGATGAATTGGTCGAGCTGGGCGAGATAGGTATCGACGTCGTCCCAAGCCTTGCTGTTGCCCGCAAGATTGATGCGGTTCCAATCGTAGATGGAGCGGTCGCTGATCGGCCGGGCCACAGAATTATAAAGGGGCTGTTGCGTGGCGGTATAGGTTTCGGAGGCACCCGTGGTCAATAAACCGATCCCGGTTTGGGAGGCCGCAAACGGATCGGTCGTCGCAAAGACGGCCGTGCCGTTGGTCGCGGTCGCGTTGGTGTATCGCGTCATCGCCCAATACGGCGTTTGGCCCGGGGCGCCGATCTGGAAAATCGAGCGATTTTCCGGACCACCGGTAATGAAGTTGGTCGGCGCGACCGTGTAAGGCGTGGTGGAACCGAGGACGTTGCCGTTCCCATAAACTTGGCCGTTGCCGAGGGTGATCAAACCCGTGACCGGATTCCAACCCGGCCGGCCGGCCTTACGCCAATCTGTAAAATGGTCGCGGGGAGTCGTGAAATTTGGCCGCACCGCCGCGTTTTTATAACCATACCAAGAGGCCGACAGCGTGGTGTTTTTGAAGGGCTGGAACTTGACCTGAAAGCTGAGCCGACGGGCGTCTTCGCCCGCGGGTTTGCGGATGAATCCCGTGTGCTGGTTGGCGTAGCTCGCCCGCACCGACAGCTTGTTCTTCATGATCCTGCGGTTCACATCGAGCGAGACGCGCCAACCGTCGTAGCTATCGCCGCGGAGCTCCACCCGGGAGAAGTCGCGCGTCAGATTGGCGGTCGCCGGCACTTGGTTGACGGTACCGGAAGCGTTGCCCAAGCCGAAGATGTTGGCGTTGGGCCCACGGCTCAATTCGAGGGAATCCATCCAGAGCGGATCGACCGGCACGCGACCGGTTGTCGCGATGTTGTTGAACGCAATGTTGGCGTTGCCGATGCCGCGCACGCGATTGGCGTTGTTCGGATTCAGACTCACCTGATCGACGACCGCGCCCGTGCGGTCGGTATCAAACTGGGAGTAGGAACCCGTGCCCTCGGTGCTCGCCATGTAATCGAACACGTCGTTGATATCGAGCATCGCGAAGTCGACCATCTGCTCCTTGGTCATCACGGTGATCGACTGGCCGAGATCCTCGATTTTCGAGTTCATGCGCGTGCCCGACATCGAGTTGGCGGAGAAATAGCCCTTGTTCTCGGAAACAACTTCGAACGGCGACAGGACGAGAGTCTCCGCCCCAGCAGGCCTCGGGGCCAGCTCGACGTTGACGGGAGCGGATGACCTTTGCGCGGCATCCATCGCGGCCAACTCTTCAGGATCGAGTCGGCCGTTGCGGTTGACGTCATTTTTGGCGAGGACACCCGCATCGGTGGTCGCCACCGGCGCAACTTGGGCGCGAGCACCCGGGGCGAGGAAGGTGATGAGGCAGACGGACACTTCGATCAAGCGGAGCAGCCGGCGTTTTGTGGTTTGAGGCAGGTTCATGATGGGTTTGGAGGTTGGCAGGACCATAGGTCCACAGGGATTCGACTGAATTCGGGGTAAAATGACGGACAGCTGTCCTTCTACAGAAAAAGAGAGGAATTCCGAGGAAGGCTAGGCGAAAACTACCACCGAGCCAAACCGACGGCCCGCACCGGCAACGCGTGTTCGCAGCGACGGAGCACCGGCCGCTTGCATCGCAAACGGACGCTCCGTAATTTGCCGCGATGCCCAAACCGTCCCGACACCTCTCGCGGGCCGTAATCGTCCGTGCGCTTTCGCGCCTCGGCGAGCTTTGCGCGGAAAAACAGAGCCGCGTCGAAATCGCGATTTACGGCGGCACGGTCATGATGCTCGCCTACGACTGCCGAGAGGCGACCAAGGATATCGACGCCATCTTTCACCCGCCCGGGGTCGTCGAACCGCTTATTAAACGAGTCGCCCGCGAACAGAACCTGCCCGACGATTGGATGAACAGCGGCGTGGGGCCGTTCGCCGCCAAGCGTGAAGAGCGAATTCCGTTTGAGCAGCTCCAAATTCCCGGCCTCATCATGACCCGCCCCTCCGCCAAATATCTGCTAGCGATGAAGTGCCGGGCGGGACGACTGCCGACGCCTTTCCGCGCCGGCGACATGGCGGATATCACGTTTCTCCTCCGCGAGCTTAAAGTCCGATCCATGGCAGAGGTCGATGCGATCGCCGCCGAATTTTACGGCAACTCCGCGCTGGAGCCAGGAAAACGTTGGCTGGTTGAAAAACTCCTGCAGGAGGTGCGACGTGGTTAAAGCGACAAACCGAGTTTGGCGTCGTCCGAGGAGTCTGTTTGAAGTCGTGCGCGATGCGGAAACCGCCGAGGAGATCGGCTGCAATCTCGCAGATTTCCTCGATCACGTGAACTGGCTTGCGCAGCGACCGGCAGCGGCCGTCCGCGTGGCGGCGAGTCTGCGCACGGAACCACCCCGGACGGGCGACGCCGTGCAGGACGCCTATCTGGCGGCCGTGGCCGCGCATGTGGCGCACCGGCTACGAATCCGGGTGCCCACCTGGGCCGAAAAGAAATGCCGGCGGCTAGAACACCCGTGGTTCGCGCTGCCCGACGCTTGGGCCCGCGCCACGCTGCTCCGAGATTCGCCCGCGGCTTTTCGGGAACGGAATCTGTTTACGACCGAGGACGCGCTACACCGGGCGTAATCCCACGCTCGGAAATTCACCGGACCTCTCCGGAAAATCCGGCCGGGCGCGACCTGATTCTCCGCCGGGCGATTTGGCGGCTCCGATGTGTTTTCAGATGCTTCCTACCTCGAACGCAGGCCGCCACGCGGATCACAAATCGATCTTGGTCGAGAAGGTCCAAAGGATTCCCGTATCCTGCTGCCGGTTGGTGATAAAATTCCCCAAGACTTGGGTGGTGCGGCGTTCCTTGAACAGGTTGCGGCCCGTGGCCGTGAGTTTGATTCCCGGCGAGAGACGATAGCTCATTTCCATATCCCAGAACTGGTGGGCGGGCGTGAGCGCGCCCTGTTGGCCGGCCGCGTTGGTCGCCGGCAAATTAACCTGCGTCGTCGGCCCCTAGTGGTTGGTCTTCAGCTGCACGTAATACTTACCGTTGGGCGTGCGGTAGCTGACGCCGCCGTTTTAAAGCTCGTGCACCGTGCCGGCCAGTTGGGTGAGCTTGGGCGCGGTCCCGGCCAAGATGGCGGTAGTGGAGGCGCCAAACGTGCCTTCCTGTTGGTAAATTCGCGTCATCATCGCACGAATGTGCGAGCCGCTGCGGCAATCCCGGTGGCAAACCGTGCGGGAATCAATCAGCGGGAATCAACCGTCCCGCCCGGCCGACAGATGTTTTCTGCCTTCAGTCGGTAGTCGGGCGGAACCTCGGCCCACTCGTCCTCGCGGAGTGCCGACGCTAACTCACGGTGTCGTCAAGCGGTCGCGGCGGAGCCCGGCGGCGGCGGAGTGCGCGGGATCTCGATCTGTTCGACGATCTCGACTCCGTAGCCGTCGAGGCCAACAATTTTTCTCGGATGCTGCGTGAGCAAGCGGATGCGGGTAAGCCCCAAGGTGCGCAAAATCTGCGCGCCAATGCCGTAGTCGCGAAGATCCATCCCTGGCGGGGGACTGCCACGATCGGGGGCCGGCGCGATCTTTTGCAGCAGGGCTTCCTCCCGGTTTGCCGGCTGCATGTAGAGCAACGCGCCGGCGCCCTCGGCCGCAATCGCCCGTAGGCTGGTCCCGAGGACATCCCGGCCTTCGCCGACGAGTCGGGCGTGAAATACGTCGTGCAGCACGTTCGCCGTGTGCACCCGCACCAGCACCGGTTTCGTCGCGTCGGCCGCTCCCAGTGTCAACGCGACGTGGGTCCGCTTGTCGATTCGGCTCTGGAAAACGTGCACCCGAAAATTACCGTATTCGGTGGGGAGATCGCTCTCCCCAATTTTCTGGATGAGACTTTCGCGCCGCAGCCGATACGCGATCAATTGCTCCACCGAAATCGTCTTCAGGCCGAAACGCCGGCTGAATTCAACGAGCTGGGGCAAGCGCTGCATCGTGCCGTCGTCGTTCACGAGTTCGCACAAAACCCCGGCGGGTGGCAGTCCCGCAAGGAGCGCGAGGTCCACCGCCGCCTCCGTGTGCCCGGCGCGTTCCAGCACCCCGCCCGGTTTGGCCCGGAGCGGGAACACATGGCCGGGCTGCACGAGCTGGTCCGCGGTCGCCGCGGGATCGGCCAAAATCTTGATCGTCACGTTGCGATCATACGCGCTCACGCCGGTCGAAATGCCCGCGCTGGCGTCAACGCTGACCGCAAAATCGGTGCGTTGCACTTCGCGGTTGCGCGCGACCATCGGCCCGAGTTGGAGGCGGTCGAGTTGATTGCCGAGCATGGGCACGCAAACGATTCCGCTGCCGTAGCGGATCATCATGTTGACGGTCTCAGGCGTCGCCTTGGATGCCGCCATGATCAGGTCGCCCTCGTTTTCCCGGTCGGCATCGTCGGATACGACGACCAATTGCCCCGCCGCAATCGCCGCAATGGCCTCCTCCACCGTGTCGAACATATCGGTCTTCATGTGAGCCCGCGACTCAGCGCCATGGAGCAGGCACTCGCAATCAAAAGTTGGTGATCCGCCCCCGAGCCCCTCGGCCTTTCAGCATGAGGGTTCAAATTGATCGCGGGGGTTGATGGGGATGGCGCCCCGGGGACTTTCCACACTTCTGGAGGTACGGTTTTTCGCATCAGGCCTTGAATCCGCCGCCGCCCAACCCTCCGAGTTTTTGACCGCGAATGGACACGAATGGACACGAATTAATCCGGATAAAGCCGGGGAAACGGCCTCACGCAAGGTGAGGCCCTACAATCATACCAATCGCCCGCTCCTTTCACATCTTTGTAGGGCTCGACCTCGGGTCGAGCCGTTCAGGGTGTCGGGCGCCAAAGACGAAACGGCCTCCGAGGTAGGAGCCCGCTCGCGGGCGATATGACGGGGGTGAACGCCTCAGCCTCAAATCGCCCGCAAGCGGGCTCCTACGCACGGCATCTTGGGGAACCGGCCTCACGCAAGGTGAGGCCCTACAATGGATCGTTCGCTGCTCCCATCGGTTTGTTATCCGGGTCCATCCGGGTCTATCCGTGGTTCAACGGCCGTTTTTAGGTTCATCGGTCGAGTTCTTGCCCGCGCCGGGCTCACGGGCCCCGCCGCGACCCGGAAGCATCAAGGCGTGCCAGAGTCTCCGGGCTCCCAGCTTTTTGACTCTATCTTTCTGACTTTCCCGGGCCGTTTCAGGTCAGGCGTGGGTCGGAAAATGGGGTCATGAAAATCCCGACCATTCGATCAGCCCACCGGAAGCAGCGAGGAACCACGAAACGAGTCAAAATCTCATTCCGACCGAAAACATCCGGAAGCGTGATAACCGTTTCACTCCAAACGGTTGGAGCAA
>CAMCWW010000070.1:0-18233 GCA_945882935.1 Opitutus sp. GAS368 | reverse complement strand
GACGGCGCGGTTTGGCACCTCGATGTCGGCTCATCACATCCTGGGGCTGGAGAAGGTCCCAAGGGTTCGGCTGTTCGCCGATTAAAGTGGTACGCGAGCTGGGTTCAGAACGTCGTGAGACAGTTCGGTCCTCTATCCGCTGTGGGCGTCTGTGATTTGAGGGGTTCATTCTCTAGTACGAGAGGACCGAGAATGACGAACCTCTGGTGTTCCGGTTGTCGCGTCAGCGGCAGCGCCGGGTAGCTATGTTCGGCAAGGATAAGCGCTGAAAGCATCTAAGCGCCAAGCCTATCCCAAGATAAGATCACAATATATCGCAAGATATTATAAGGTCCGAATAGACCATTCGGTTGATAGGCTATAAGTGTAATCACAGTAATGTGTTGAGCTTAATAGTACTAATTTCCTTATCAATTATTCTAATTTTTTTTAGGCGTTTAAATTTCCTGATTTTTCCTAGTGATTATATAGTTCAGGCCCCACCCGTTCCCATCCCGAACACGGCCGTTAATCTTGAACTAGCCAATGGTAGTAGGACTATAGGTCCCGCGAGAGTAGGTTATTGCTAGGTTTTATATCCGCTCACTTAACTGTGAGCGGATTTTTTTTGTCGAATGTGAGACCCGCTAGATTTCCAACGGCCCGTGCCACCTCGAGACCCTCAATCTAAAGATCAATAGCTATTCGTAATCGGGTCAAAGACCAGATCGAGCCCCGGGCCTGCCCCCCCAACCACCTCGCTCGTGGCGCGGATCGCCGTCGGAATAGATCGATGGCACGGTGACGAGGTCCCGGTCAGTCAGCGGCTTTGTGCCCTCGATCGGTTTCAAATTGGGCCAGCTCGAGGCTTCGCCGCGCCTGCTGGAGACCAAGAGTGGAACCCATTAGCCGGCGAGCGAAAGGGTTTCCGCGCGGAGCGTCCCGATGAGCAAACGGAGGACGCAGGTGAGGCGGACGATCCGGATTTTCATCAGACAAATTTAACCGCCGAAGGGTCGGGGCGGCGGGACGCCGCGACGGTTCGCCGGCTGGACGAAATCAAAACGACAACGTGTTGTTTACGCTCCACGTGCGCTCAGGCGGGATGCGGAACGTGCCCCACGAACCGTCGGGATTGGAGGCGATCGGGATTAACTCGTCCTTGGCGTTGAGGTTTCGGACGTTGAGCGAAACGACCCAATTCACCGCGCTGCCCATGATCTTCAGCTTCCGCCGGTAGGCGACAGTCGCGTCGAACGCCGTTTCGGCGGGCCCGAAGTAGGGGCGGGTGATGTCGGCCGCCGTGATGCCGCCGACGGTGACGTAGGGATAGCCGATGCCGATTTTATCCTGCCAGCGCACTGCGCCACCAACACTCAGGCCGCGGATGAAGCCGCGGGTGAATTCGTAGCGGGTGACCAAGTTCGCACGCCACTTGCGGATTTCCGGAGCGGCCGAACCCGACAGCCGTGCGGCCGTGCGGATTGAGGGCAGCGACTCGGCCACATACTGGTCGTAAAAAGTGAGCAACGTGGCGTTGGTGGGCGCACGGGAGCCGGGCAGGAGTTTCCCGGCGAACATCGTGTCCAAGTTTTTCTTCCACTGGTCGGCGTAGGCGAGTTCCTCGGCGGCGACGTTGGCCTTCACCGCTTCATTTTTCGTCACGCTGAGCGAAATGCGCCAATTCTTGGTGGGATTTATGATCGCTTCGAATTCGGTGCCAGTGGATTCGGTGTTGCTGGTCGAAGCGAGGTTGACGATCGAATCGGGTGTCCATTGCAGCGTATTGCCACTGCCCGTGAAGCGGGGGTTGAAGTTTTTGTCCGGTCCGATGTTGGACCGCAGGCGGGCAGGGATGGTTTCGTAGAGCGCAAGAGCGACGTCACTGAAACTGTTCCAACCCGGATAGACGTAGTTGAAATCGGCGGGACTCAGGCCGGCGTCGCGGGAGGCGATGAGGCGCGAGATCTGACCGCTTATATAATTGTAGGGATTTCCGACGCTGATGAAGTCTCCCTGAATCGTCGTTTTGTATTGGTTGACGCGGAGCTCGAACGTGTCGCGGAAGGTCGCGAGCGAGATACCCACCTCTTCGGTCTCGGCGGTGGGCGAGCCGATTTCCTCGTTCCAAATGTTTCGGCGTTGGCCGACGGGGTTGAAGTTGCCCGATTTGTTCCAATGGGCGCGAAGTTCCGACCCGAGGGGCAGTTTGAACGGCAAACGACCGACGACGCTCTTGGTCCAACTGCGTTTGAGCTGCGCGGCCGATTTTTGAAAGGTGATATTCGAGTCGTCGAAGCTGCCGTTGGCGAGGCGATTTGGCGGCAGGGAGGTATAGGCTTGGTCCTTATCCTCGCGCCAGCCGACGACGGTCACGAGGTGGTTCTTGAACCAGTGGCTTTGCAGGGCGAAGGCCATCGAGTCTAATTCCTCACGTTGGTCGACGATGCGCTGGAGCACGCGCAGCGGCTTGGAAGTGCCGGACACGAAGGAGCGGGTGACGGGATCATACACCCGCAACGTGTAAGTCTGGCCGGCGGCCGGGCGCGCGGCGCTGATCGCTTGGAGCCGGACGTCGTCGAGCGTGGCAGTGTTGAGCAGAGACGGGCCGAGATAGAACCAGCCGCTCACCTGAGTACCGAAAGTGGCGGGTTGGGCGCCGTTCAAGCTGCTCTGGGGATTGAGTTGGCCGTTGGGGTCCCACGTGCTGGAGTAGGTGCGGTTGAAACGCTCAATCTCGGTGTTGAAGAAGAGAGAGGAGAAGGTGTGCCGGCCGAACCAGCGGGCGGCCCTCGATTTACTTTGAGCGAAGTCGTGTTTAAAGAAGGCGGAGAACTGTTGGGATTCGCGCTTGGTGCGGTTCATTTGGTCACGGAACACATCGGTCGTGGTGATGAAGGGGCGGCCAAAGTTGGGGTTGGGAATGCCCAACGGGAACGCGGCGGAGCGGACGCTGAGCACCGAGTTCACATCGACCAAAATGCCTTCGTCGTTGCCGCCGGTCGGAATCGAGAAGTCGCGCTTGCGGGTGAATGTCTGGTCGTTGAAAGCGAGCTCGAAGCCCGCTTTGCCGCCAAGCAGCAACTGGTCGTAGCGGACATCGGTTGCATCGAAGTCCTGCTCGCGGAAGTCGAATGCGCCCGTGATGAGCTCGTCGTAGAAGTTGAAGACCTTCGGATTGCTGAGGTGGGAGCGGACATAACCGGTGCGGAGGCGATTACCGTCGCCCGACGAACTCAGCGAGCCGCCAGGACTGCCGGGGAGCGTGGCGGGAATGCCGCCTTGGAAGCCCTGGACGTTGGCCAACGCGGGGTCAGTGAAGCCGACGCTGGCCTCGCTGGAGGTCGGGTTGGCGTAGACGAGCGCCCACTGGGTGTAGAGCGGGAAGCCGCGGATGACGCCGGTCTGGGCCTGAGTGCCGACGAGGGGAGTGCCGGCCGATGTTTGTAGTTGGGCCAGCGCGCCGTTCCAGCGCCACTTCGGGTTGAGCTCGTTAAACCAATTGGCGACCGTGAAGGTCGGCGTGAGGGGATCGGGCGGAACGCCCTCGATTTTACCCTTCTCGAAATTGGCGCGCAGGGTGCCGCGGCCGAGAAACGAACCGCGCTTGGGATCGAGCGCGCGCAGGTTGATCGCCGCGTAGAGGCGTTGGTCTTTGTCGAAAGAGGGCTCTTGCCGGTAATTTCTCCGGTCGTTGAGCAAGGCAAGGCGGGCGGCGAGACGGCCGGGCACGATGACTTTGTTGATGTGGAACTCCTCGCGGTGCGATTCGTAGGAACTGAAGCGTGAGACGACGCGGTAGCTGTCGGTGAACGACGCCTTGCGCATCGCGGAGTCCATGATGCCGCCGGCGTTGCCGACGCCGGCCAAAATGGCGTTGGGGCCGCGGCTGATGGTGAGGGTTTCGAAGTTGAAGGTGTCGCCGGGGATATCGGTCGCGAAGAAGTCACGGGTGCGCGTGGCTTGGGCGAGGGCGCGCACGCGGTTGATGGCGGCCGGATCGTCGCGCACCTCGGCGGAATTTTCTCCAGCGATGCCTGAGAAATTCCCCCCTTGGCCGGCGACTTCCGTAGAGGCGGTGTAGGTGAGGATGTCCTGGAGCTTGGCGACGCCGATATCCTCTAGAAATTCCTCGGTGTAGATCGAGACAGCGGCGCCGATGTCCTTGATATCGGTGTTGAGGCGCGTGCCGGCGAGCGTGCTGGTGGCGCGGTAGCCGAGGTCGCGTTCGGAGCGGATGACGAACGGGCTGAGTTCGACCACTTCAGATTCCGGGATCGGAGCGGTGGAAATCGGGGTGGCGCCGGCCGCCGTGGACGCAGGCGCATCGCCCGGGGCCGGGGCGCGTTGCGCTTTAAGGGTCGGGCCGGCAAGAAGCAGACAGATGACCGCGCTGGCGATGAGGCGGAGCGAGCGGGGTTGAGTGAGGTGCGGGCGGGGTGGGTTCATGGATTTCGTCTGTGAAGGTGGGTAGTGCAAAAAACTCGGACCGGGGATCAGGCAGGAGGGGAAATTTATTTGCGACAAGCTCAACGCTAAGCCAAAAAAAGTTTGGTGAAGACGTTCACCAACTCGCGCCGGACCTGACTCCGGCGGCTTCTCACCAACCGGTAAACGTTAGTCGGCCCAGCCAACGCGGAGAGCGGTCGTTCGCAGGGCCGATCGAGGTTTGAAGCGATGTTGTGAGGGGCGGCCCGCACCGAAACAGTCCTGCATCCGCCAATTTTTCTGTCGGCTCGGTGGGCTCGCGCTTATGGTTCGGAAATTTTAGGAAAAGCAACTTGCGCGACTCTTCTCGGCTGCTACGGTCCGCGGACTAGCGTCTATCAAATTTCTATCCACTCATGGTCTCGGCAAACTCCGAATTGGGCTACAACGGCAAGGTTGAAGGCGAAGTAATCGTCTCACGGGCCGACGCGGTCATCAACTGGATCCGAACCAACTCCGTGTGGCCCATGCCGATGGGTTTGGCGTGCTGTGCGATTGAATTGATGGCGGTCGGCAACGGGCGGTTTGATATCGCGCGTTTCGGCGCTGAGGTGATGCGTTTTTCTCCCCGCCAAGCCGATTGCATGATCGTGGCCGGCACGGTGACCTACAAAATGGCTCCGGTGGTTCGCCGCATCTATGATCAGATGACTTCGCCAAAGTGGGTGATCGCAATGGGGGCCTGTGCGAGCTCCGGCGGAATGTATCGTAGCTACGCGACGTTGCAGGGAGTGGATCGCATCATCCCGGTGGACGTTTACGTGAGTGGGTGCCCTCCGCGCCCGGAGGCATTGCTCGACGCCTTGATCAAGCTGCAAAGTAAGATCAAGAAAGAGCATTCCGCCGCCCACCTCTTCTCGGCCTGATCCCAGCGTTATCCTTTTTTGTGATGTCTGCTTCCGTCGACGCCATCAGCGCCATCAAGGTGAAATTTTCTCAAATCACCGATCGCCCCAGCCGGGATTGTCCGGCGATCGACGTGCCAAATGCGGACATCGTGACCGTGCTCCGGGCACTGCGGGATGAGGGCGGGTTTGATCTCCTCTCCGATTTGACCGCGATCGATTGGGCGGAGGGCGCGTCGCCTCGGTTCACGGCGGTTTACCACCTTTTTTCGACGGTTTCGCACGCCGCGATTCGTGTGGCAACGCCGTGCATCGGCGAGGATTCGGCCCCGACGGTGCCGAGTGTCGTGACGCTTTGGCCGGCGGCTAATTGGCACGAACGCGAGGCGTTCGACATGTTTGGAATCAAGTTTGAGGCCCATCCGGACCTGCGCCGAATTTTGATGTGGGATGGTTATCCGTATCATCCGTTGCGCAAAGAATTCCCCTTGGCGGGCATTGAGACGGCGCTGCCCGATCTTGAGGTGGCCGAGGAAACCAAAGCCAAGGTCATCGCGGCGCCGATGATGGGCGGGCCCTTTGTCGCGTCGGCGGGCGAGATGAATCTCACCGAGGCCGAACCGCGCGCAAAAGACGAGAGCTGGAACGAACGCTCCGCCAAACCCGACGCCTGATTTCACCGACGCTATGGCCACAGAATTTGCTTTTCCAGACAGCGCGGCCAAAGCCGCCGGCGCCGATCAGGATTTCGCGCCGGAAAAGATGTCCCTCTCGATGGGGCCGTCGCATCCGTCGACCCATGGAGTGTTGCGGCTGCAGATGGAACTCGACGGCGAGATTCTGGTGAAGTGCGACCCGGTGCTCGGTTACTTGCACCGTGGCGACGAGAAGATCGCCGAGAATATGACCTACAACCAGTTCGTGCCCTACACGGACCGGTTGGACTACCTCGCACCGCTGGCTAACAACATGGCGTTCGCCATCGCAGTGGAGCGGCTCGCCGGGCTCGAGGTGCCGGCACGTTGTCAGGCGATCCGCGTGCTCACGGCGGAGATGGCCCGCGTCTCGGCGCACCTGATGGGGCTAGGCGCATTCGGCCTCGATGTCGGCGCGTGGACGGTGCTCGTGCACTCGCTCAACCAGCGCGAACATCTCTACAAGCTTTTCGAGGAGCTGACGGGTGCACGTTTTACCACGAGTTACACTCGGATCGGCGGGGTGACGCGCGATGTGCCTGAAGGTTGGTTGGGCCGGGTGATCGAATTCTGCGATCAGTTTGAACCGGCGCTCGAAGAAACCCTCGCGTTGCTCACGCGGAACAAGATTTTCCAAGATCGCACGGTGGGCGTGGGCGTCATTTCGAAGGAAGATGCCATCGCCTACGGCCTTACGGGTCCGAATTTGAGAGGCTCCGGCGTGTCGCTCGATTTGCGCAAGGACAAGCCCTACTCCGGCTACGAACAGTATGAGTTTGATGTGCCGATCGGCTCGAAGGGCGATTGCTATGACCGCTATCTTTGCCGCGGCGAAGAGATGCGCCAGTCGGTGCGGATTATCCGCCAAGTGATCGCGAAGTTTCCCAGTGGCGATTGGTATGCGAAGGACGGGCGGAAGATTTTTGCGCCGCCGAAGGACAAGATTCTCACCTCGATGGAGGAGTTGATTAACAACTTCATGATCGTGACCGAGGGGCCGCAGATTCCGGCCGGTGAAGTTTACTTTGAAGCGGAGAATCCCAAAGGCGCGCTCGGTTTTTACATCGTGAGCAAAGGCGGCGGGGTGCCGTGGCGCCTGAAGATCCGCTCGCCCTCGTTCTGCAACCTGTCGATTTTGCCCAAGGTCTGCGCCGGCACCATGATCTCCGATGTGGTCACGTTGCTCGGCTCGCTCGACTTCGTGATGGGCGAGTGCGACCGCTAAAATTTCCCGCGAATCCAGTTCGATGAATCTCAAGGCTGAAACTCTTTCCAAAATCGACGAGGTGATCACCCATTACCCGGTGAAACGGAGCGCCACGTTGCCGTTGCTGCATCTCATCCAAGAAGACATCGGCCATCTCCCGCCGGAAACGAGCGAGTGGGTGGCGGCCAAGCTGGAGCTTGAGCCGATCAACGTGCTGGAAGTGATCACGTTTTATCCGATGTTTCGGCAGAAGCCGATTGGCCGGCGACACATCAAAGTTTGCCGCACGCTTTCTTGCGCGCTGGTCGGCGGCTACAAGACGTGCGCGACGTTTGAAGCGGAGTTCAAAACGCACCTCGGCGAAGTGTCGCCCGACGGTGAAGTCACGGTGGATTTCGTCGAGTGTCTCGCCAGCTGTGGCACCGCGCCCGTCGTGCTGATCGACGACGAACTGCATGAGAAGGTCGACGCCGCGAAGGCCAAGCAATTGAGCGATCAGATCAAAGCTGAAGCCAAGAAACGCTGAACCTCTCCGCCATGCCCGCACCCGCCCAACGTCGCATCATTTTTCAGCATATCGATGAGCTCGGCTACACGAATGACATCGGTTGTTACGTGCGGCACGGCGGCTACGAAGTCCTGAAGCAAGCGGTCACGCGTAAGCCCGAAGAGCTCATCGACGAGGTGAAGAAATCCGGTCTGCGCGGTCGCGGCGGCGCCGGTTTTCCCTGCGGCGTGAAGTGGGGATTGGTCGACCGCAAGAGCGGCAAACCGATCTATCTCATCGTCAACGCCGACGAGTCCGAGCCCGGCACGTTTAAGGATCGCTACATCATGCATCAGGATCCGCACCAGCTGATCGAGGGCACGATGATCTCGTGCTTCGCGAACAACGTGCGGCAGGCCTATATCTATATTCGCGGCGAGATGCCGCACGGCGCGCGGATTTTGGAAAAGGCGATCGCTGAAGCGCGCGCGGCGAATTTCGTCGGCCCCAATATTCTCGGCACGAATTACAGCTGTGAGATATTCGTCCACCGCGGCGCCGGCGCCTATATCTGCGGAGAAGAAACCGGTCTGATCGAGTCGCTCGAAGGCAAGCGCGCCAATCCGCGGATCAAGCCGCCGTATTTCCCCGCCGTCCTCGGGCTCTACCAATGCCCGACGATCGTGAACAACGTCGAGACGCTCTGCCACGTGAGGTATATCGCTGAACACGGCGGCGCCGAGTACGCGAAGATCGGCACGCCCGGCAACACCGGCACCCGCATCTTCTGCGTCTCGGGCCATGTGCAGCGTCCCGGTTACTACGAGTTCCCCGCCGGGACGATCACGATGGGCCAATTACTCAACGATGTTTGCGGCGGTCCGTTACCTGGACGCACCTTCAAGGCCGTGATTCCCGGCGGTTCTTCGGCTAAAATCATGCGCTTCGGCGAGCGCTACAAAGGCAAGCGCAAGGTCGGCACCGAGATGGTCGACTACGATTGGGGCGTCGAGGATGTGCCGATGGATTTCGACTCGCTTGGCATGATCGGCACGATGGGCGGCTCGGGCGGAGTGATCGTGATGGACGACACCGTCAATATGGTCGAAGCCCTCGCCAACATCAACGCGTTCTACTCTCATGAGAGCTGCGGCCAGTGCACGCCGTGCCGCGAAGGCTCGTTGTGGATGAAGAAAATTTCCTCGCGGATGGTCCACGGTCAGGCCCGGCCGGAAGACGCCGCGCTCCTCAAGAGCGTCGCAGATCAGATCCCCGGCCGGACGATCTGCGCCTTTGGCGAGGCTTGCTCATGGCCGACCCAAAGCTTCATCGCAAAATTCGGCGATGAATTTAAGCAGTATTCTGAGACCAAGAAAACCGCGAAGCCGGCCGACGCCGTCGCGCTGATTTAATTTTCCCCGCACCGATGATCGCCACCGCCAAACCCGACCTCGTAACCGTCAACATCGACGGCAAAGAGATCGCCGTGCCCAAAGGCACCAACGTGATCGAGGCTGCGCGTCTCGTGAACGTCGATGTGCCGCATTACTGCTACCACCCGAAGCTCACGATCGTCGGCAATTGCCGGATGTGTCTGATCGAAATGGGCATGCCGGCGGTCGATCCCGCGACCAAGGCGCCGGTCATGGATCCGGCCACGGGCAAGCAGAAGATCAACTGGATCCCGCGCCCCCAGATCGGCTGCGGCACCAACGTCTCGCCCGGCCTGCACGTGCGGACGACCACGCCGATGGTGAAAGATGCGCGCGAGGGCGTGATGGAGTTCCTCCTCATCAATCATCCGTTGGATTGCCCGATCTGCGACCAGGCCGGCGAATGCAAGTTGCAGGAGCAGGCCACCGGCTACGGCCGCGGCTATTCGCGCTTCATTGAGGACAAAAACGTCAAGCCCAAGCGCACCCAGCTCGGGCCGCGGGTTACGCTCGACGATGAGCGCTGCATCCTTTGTTCGCGTTGCATTCGTTTTTCCAAGGAAATCGTGAAGGACGACGTCCTCGGCTTCGTGGACCGCGGCAGTTATTCGACGCTCACCTGTTTTCCGGGTAAGAAACTCGAAAACAACTACTCCCTGAATACGGTGGACATCTGCCCGGTGGGCGCGCTCACGAGCACCGATTTCCGTTTCAAGATGCGCGTCTGGTTTCTCAAACAGACCAATGCGATCGACCCCGAATCTTCCGTCGGCGCCAACACGGTTGTGTGGTCGCGCGAGGGCACGATTTACCGCATCACGCCGCGCCGTAACGACGAGGTGAACGACACTTGGATGGCCGACTCCGGCCGGGTCCTGTTCAAGGCGGTGCAAGCGCCCGACCGCCTCTCAGCCGTCAAGATCAACGGCACTGACAGCGCGTTCGACATCGCGATCAACGCCGCCGCTGAGCTCTTCAAAGCCAATGCCGGAGCCATCGCCGTGGTCGGCTCGGGCCGCAGCACCGTGGAGGAGCAATTCCTGGCCAAGCAGCTCGCGACGGCGCTCAAGGCTCCGACCTACCTCGTGAGTCGGGTCGGGGAGGGCGACAAGCTCCTCGTTTCCGCCGACCGCAATCCCAACGTGCGCGGCGCACTCGTCACCGGCCTGATTCGGACGTTGCCGAGCGCGAAATTGGTCGACCTTGGCGCTCAAATTGACGCCGGGAAAATAAAGGTGGTCGTGACCCTGGGAGAAGACCTCGCCGCCGCCGGCCTCAATGCCGGCCAGCTTGCAAAGATTTCCCTCATCGTGCTGGGCACCCATGCGAATTCGATGGTTGGCGGAGCCAAGGTCGTGTTCCCGACGCTCACCGCTTTTGAAAAGAGCGGCACGTTTGTGAATCAGCAGTTCCGCCTTCAAAAATTTCTCAAAGCCGTCCCGCCCATTGCCGGCGCCACGGATGATCTGATCGTGCTCGCGAAACTTGTCGGCGCCGCCGGCGGCGCGATGCTCCCGACCGAGGTTTACGCGCTGTGGAAGAGTATCGCGGCGGCGGTGCCTGCGCTGGCGACCACGACCTTCGCTAATTTGCCGGAGACGGGCCAGTTGCTCGACGCGACTCCGTTTTTGGCGCTGCCCTTCGTCGAGGGTGAGACCCTGCACTACAAGCCAGCGCAACCCGTGGTTGCTGCCGCGAACGCCTGATTTTACGCGCCGCCATGTTCGACTTCTATTTTGAGATCCCGCTGGTAATTCGGCTGTTTTTGCAAGGGCTGGCGGTGATTATGGTCATCTTTCCGATCGCCGGCGCGTGCTCGATGGCCGAGCGCAAGGTCGCGGCTTGGATTCAGGACCGGCCCGGCCCCAACCGCGCCGTCGTGCCGTGGGTCGCTTGGATCCCTTTCCTAGGGACCTTTCTGCAACGCCTCGGCATTTTCCACGTCATGGCCGACGGCGGGAAGATGCTGTTCAAGGAAGACTCGTTGCCGGGCCACGTGAACAAGTTCTATTTCGTACTCGCGCCGATCGTCGCGATGATCCCGGCGCTCACGACCGTGGTCGTGGTGCCGTTTGGCGCTTATCTTGATGCCGCTGGCAAGATCATCCCGATCGGTCTTGCGCCGCTCGACATCGGCATTCTCGCGGTGTTCGCCGTCTCCTCGCTCGGCGTGTATTCGATGATTCTCGCCGGCTGGGCCTCGAATTCGAAATACCCGTTTCTCGGCAGCGTGCGCGCTTCCGCCCAGCTCATTTCCTACGAGCTTTCGATGGCGCTCTCCGTGCTCCCGATTTTTCTCTGGGTCAATGCGCCGGGCATGGAAGCGACGATGGGTTTTGGTCGCGTCGTTGAGTTCCAGAGCCACCCCGGCTTCTTCGGCGGAATGTGGTTCGGTTTCCTGATGCCGCTCTCGGCCTTCATTTTTCTCGTCGCGCTCTTCGCCGAGACGAACCGGCAGCCATTTGACACGGTGGAATCCGAATCCGACCTCGTCGGCAGTTTCCATACCGAATACGGCGCGTTCAAGTGGGGCCTTTTCTTTGTCGCCGAGTATTCGCACATGATCGTTGGCTCCGGCGTGTTCATGCTGCTGTTCGGCGGCGGTTGGAATCCGCTGCCCTGGGTGCCGCTCGCGGATTTGGTCGGCTGGCTGACCCAAATCACTCCTTTGGCCTCGCATCCGCTTTTCGTGGGCGTGCTCTCGATCTCGATCTTCCTCGGGAAGGTACTCGCGATGATTTTCTTTTTCATGTGGGTGCGTTGGACGCTTCCGCGTTTCCGCTACGATCAAGTGATGAAGATCGGCTGGCAGCGTTTGTTGCCGCTCTCGATCGCCAACCTTCTCTTCTACGCGATCGCCATCGCGTTCATTCAAAAGTAATCTCGAATCGCCCCGCGCCATGGCCGTCATCACCGTAGAACGCAAGCCGCTCACTTTTCTTGAGCGCACCTACCTGCCGCAGATCGTGGGCGGGTTGACGACGACCCTCAAGCATCTGGTCGCGCCGAAGAAGACGCTCGAGTATCCCGAGCAGCGCCCGGCGATCCCGACCGGTTATCGCGGCGTGCCGACGCTGGTCATGGACCCCAACGGCCGCGAGAAATGCGTGTCCTGCCAGCTCTGCGAATTCGTCTGCCCGCCCAAGGCGATCCGGATTACTCCCGGGGAAATCCCCGCCGATCAGCCCGACCGTGCGCACGTGGAAAAGGGTCCGAAGGCCTTCGATATCGACATGCTCCGCTGTATTTATTGCGGCCTTTGCCAGGAGGTGTGTCCCGAGGAGGCGATTTTCTTGCAGAATCAATTTTCCATGTCGGGCTACTCCCGCGAGGAGATGGTCAACCATAAGGATCGCCTCTACGAGCTCGGCGGCACGTTGCCCGATGCGCATTTTAAATGGGATAAAAAGAAAGCCGCCGAGGAACACGGCAACGCCCACTGATCGTTTCCCGCTGCCGACTGACCCGCCATGGCCTCCATCCTCTTTTTGCTCTTTTCTACCCTCACGGTGCTCTGCGCCGTGGGCGTCGTCGTGAACAAGAACGCCGTCAATGCCGCCGGTTGCCTTCTGCTGTGTCTCGTCGGCGTCGCCGGGCTCTTTGTCCAACTCGACGCCTACCTCTTGGCTTTCATTTTGCTCCTCGTCTACGCGGGCGCGGTCGTCGCGCTGTTTCTCTTTATCATCATGTTGCTCGATGTGCAGGGCCGGCAGTCGTTCGGTTTTAGCGGTATCACCACGTTTGCCGGTCTGATGGCCCTCGCCCTTCTCCTCACCGGCCTCGGCAGCATCGCAATCAAAGGCCACCTCGACGCACCGCGCCTCAACCGGCTCGCGGTCGAAGGCGCAAACCTCAAGTCCTACGCGCAGCAGCTCTTCACCACTTATCTGCTACCGGTGCAGATCATCGGCTTTCTGCTGCTGATCGCGATGCTCGGGGTGATCGTGCTCAGCAAGAAACACGCGACGGAGGAGCCCGCCAAATGATGACCGCCAGTCTCAACGAATACGTGATCATCAGCTCGCTGCTGTTTGTGATCGGCTTTTTCGGCGTGCTCCTGCGACGCAATACGCTCGTGGTCTTCATGTGCCTTGAGCTCATGCTGATCGCGTCGACCTTGGCGCTCGTCGCGTTCTCCCGCTTTAACGCCACGATGGACGGCAACATCTTTGTGTTCTTCATTTTGACCGTGGCGGCGGCCGAGGTGGCCGTCGGTCTTGCGATCATCGTCGCGCTCTTCCGCAAGCGCCAGACCGTGCAAATTGACCAGCTTGATTCGCTGAAGAACTGACGCCGCCCGCCATGACGCCCGTTGCTCTCGCCCTCACCGTTTTGCTCGCGCCACTCGGCTCTGCCGCAGTCATCGCTCTCTTTCTTCGTCGGCAAGGCACACTCGCTTCCGCCGTGTCCTTGGCCGCGGCCCTCGCGATCGCAGTCGCCGGCCTCGGGCTCGCCTTGGGTGGCGACGCCTATCGTTTCAACGCCTCGGCCGAGTGGCTGAAGCTCGGCAGCTTCTCGCTCTCGCTCGGCTTCAAGTTCGACGACCTCGCGGCGCTGATGCTGAGCATCGTCGGCATCGTCGGCGTGTGCGTGCATGTGTTTTCCCTCGGCTACATGCATGACGACGAGGCCAAGGCCCGCTACTTCGGCGGTCTTTCAATCTTTATGTTTTCGATGCTCGGCATCGTTTTCGCCGACAATCTTTTCATGATGTTTATCTTTTGGGAGCTGGTCGGTTTCAGCTCCTATCTGCTCATCAATCATTGGCACGAGCGACCTGCGCCTGCGGCCGCTTCGAAAAAAGCATTTATCGCGAATCGCGTCGGTGACTTTGGTTTTCTGCTCGGCATCGTGATGTGCTACTGGACCAACCACACGGTAAACTTGAGCGAGCTCGACGCGCTTGCCGCGAAAGACGGCTTGGTCTTCAGTGCGCTGATCCCGCTGCTGCTCTTTTGCGGCGCGGTCGGTAAATCCGCCCAGCTCCCGCTTCAGGTCTGGTTGCCCGACGCGATGGAAGGCCCGACCCCCGTTTCGGCCTTGATTCACGCCGCCACGATGGTGGCCGCCGGCATATACATGCTTTGCCGGATCAACGTTCTCATGGTGCCCGACGCGCTCACCGTCATCATGTGGACCGGCACCGCCACCGCGCTTTACGCCGCGCTCTGCGCCATCGTGCAGAGCGACATCAAGAAAATCCTGGCTTACTCCACGCTCTCCCAACTCGGCTACATGGTTGCCGCCTTTGGTCTCGGTTCGCTCGCCGTGGCACATGGCGATCACTCGCATATGGTCGCCGCCGGGGTCGGCGCCGCGATGTTCCACCTCATGACCCACGCCTTCTTTAAGGCCCTCATGTTCCTCGGTTCGGGATCGGTGATCCACGGCTGCCATCACGAACAAGATATTTTCAAGATGGGCGGATTGAAAACGAAGATGCCGCTCACCTTCGCGACGTTCACTCTCGGCGTCCTCGCCATTATCGGCTTTCCTTTCCTCGCCGGATTTTTCTCGAAGGACGCGATTCTTTACCTGGCTTACGCCAAAAACACCCCGGTCTTCGCCCTCTTGGCGCTGACCGCCGTCCTTACCTCGTTCTACATGGTGCGCCTCTGGAAGATTACTTTCCTCGGCGCGGCCCGCTCGGACGCCGCCGCCCACGCTCACGAGGGCGGGCTCACGCTCACTCTGCCGCTCGTGGTCCTCGCGATTTTGTCCGTTTTCGGCGGCTACACGGCGCTTTATCCTAAGGTTTTCTCCGAAGTGTTTGTGCTCATCCCCATCGCCCACGGCACCGACCACATGGTCATTTTGATTACCAGCGTCGCCGTCACCGTGATCGGAGCGGCTTCGGCCCTCGTTTTCTACAAGTCCGCCACCACCGACTCGCTCGGCGCCAAATCCCCCGGCCTTTTCGGCGCGCTCACGGCCCTGCAGTTTTCTTTCGATCGCGGCTACGATTACTACGTCGCCAAGGTCCAGCAGCGCTTTGCCCTATTCCTCAATTTCCTCGAGCAGATTTTCCTCGCCGGCCTCATCGTCCGCGGCCTCGCCGGGATTGTCGGTCTCGTTGGGCTTGGGGCGCGCGGTCTGCATGTGGGCCGGCTCAACGTCTACCTCTACTGGTTCCTGCTGGGCCTCGTGATCCTCTGGATCTACGCCAACGAGATTTTCTGATCCCTCGATGATCAATCTGCCTTTCGATCCTCTCCTCGTCGCCATCCTCGCGCCGCTCGCCGTCGCGCTCGCGATTGCGTGTGGCCTGCCCAAGCGGTTGTCGGTCAAGCTGGCATACGTCGGTTTCGGCTTGCCGTTGCTCCTCGCCCTGCACGTGTGGTTTTACTTCGCGGCCGTTCCCCAGACGAGTGGTTACGCGTTCCTCACGTCCTACTCGACCGGCCTCGACGCCCTCGGGATCGGTCTCAAACTCGGTCTCAACGGCATCTCGCTTCCGCTCTTCGTGCTCGCTGGCATCGTTGGGTTCGCCGCCGGACTCTATGCCATCCAGTCCGGGGCCGAGCGGCTCAAGATTTACCTGATGCTGCTGCTGGTGATGCAGGGCGGTCTCATGGGCGTGTTCGCCAGCGTCGATATTTTCTTCTTCTACTTTTTCCATGAGCTCGCGCTCATTCCGACGTTTATCATGGTCGGGATCTGGGGTGGCCGCGACCGCAACTACGCGGCGATGAAGCTCACGATCTACCTCACTGCGGGCGCCATGTTGTCTCTGGTCGGCTTGATTGCGCTCTACGTGAAGAGCGGAGCCAACAGCTTTGATCTGATCGAACTGCGCCGGGTGCTCGCCGCCCAACCGCTGGGCGTTACCGTTCAGCAGAATATTTTTGGCCTGCTGGCGCTGGGCTTCGGTATTCTGGTTTCGATCTGGCCCCTGCACACCTGGGCACCGCTTGGCTACGGCGCGGCGCCCAGTTCCGCCGCGATGCTCCACGCCGGCGTGCTCAAGAAGTTCGGCCTCTACGGTCTGATCCAAATCGCGCTCCCGCTGTTGCCCGCCGGGCTCGTGCACTGGTCGCACCCCATCGCTTGGCTGGCGGTGATCGGGAACGTTCTCGTGATCGGGTTTGTCACCATCGCCCAACGGGACCTCAAGCAGATGGTCGGTTACAGCTCGGTGATGCATATGGGCTATGCCTTCCTTGGCATTGCGGCGGGTTCGACGCTCGGCGTCGGCGGCGTCGTGCTGCTGATGGTCGCCCACGGTCTTTCGGTCGCGCTGATGTTCCTGCTCTCGACCAGTGTTTATCACCGCACCCACACTTTTGCCCTCGATGAAATGGGCGGACTCGCGCAGAAGGCGCCCGTTCTCGCCGCTCTCTTCGTTGCCGCGACCTTTGCCGGAATCGGTCTTCCCGGATTCGCCAACTTCTGGGGCGAACTCACGATCTTCGTCGCGCTCTGGAAATTCTCCCCGCTCATCACGGCGCTCGCCGTCGCCGGCGTCGTCATCTCGGCTGTCTACGGGCTTCGCGCGGCGGCCGCCGTTTTCTTCGGTCCGGTCACCCCGGAGTTCGCCAAAGTCGCGGCCGTGAATCCGGTCACCGATCTCCGGTGGAGCGAGCGTCTGCCCGCCCTGATTTTGCTCGCTGCGCTGATGTTCGTCGGCTTTTGGCCTAAGTCTCTTTCCACCGCTCTCGACGCCACGCTCGCGCCCGCGCCCGCCGCGCAGGTCGCCGCCGCAAAGTAACGCCCTTTTGTCATGGACATCACGGTTCTTCAAAACCTCGCCGCTAACAACCTCTGGAGCGCCATCACTCCTGAGATCATGTTGGGCGTCTTGGCGCTCGCGCTGCTGGTGATCGAATTGCTCTTTCCTAAGCGGCAACACCAGATGGTCCCGGTCGCCGCCCTCGTCGGTCTGCTCTGCGTCCTCGGCAACGTCCTCGCCACGTTTCACAATCCGTATGTTGGTACCGAGACCTTCAACGGCCTTCTGCGCCACACGCGTGACGGCCAGATCATGCGGATTTTCTTCCTGCTCGCCGCCGTGATGGTCTGCCTGCTCGCCCGCGTGAGTCTCGCCAAGCAGGCCATGCCGCGCGTCGAGTTTTACCATATCGTGCTCGTCGTCACCGCCGGCATGATGCTGCTGGCGCAGTCCAACAACCTCCTTCTGCTCTTCGTCGCCCTCGAGACCGTCACGATCGGGCTCTACATTCTCGTCAGCTATTACCGCAACAATTCGCTGACCCTCGAGGCCGGTCTCAAATACCTCGTGATGGGCGCACTCAGTTCTTCGCTCCTGCTGTTCGGGATCGTGCTCCTTTACGGCGTCGCCGGCAATGCCGCGCTTCCCGGGCACACCGCCCAAGCGATGCACTACGGCCAACTCGCCTCCTTCCTCGCCGCCAATCCCCACAACTTTCTCGCGAGCATCGGCATCGTCCTCGTCCTCTCCGGCGTCGCCTTCAAAATCGGTGCGTTCCCGTTCCAGATTTGGGTGCCCGATGTTTATCAGGGTGCGCCTACTCCCGTGACCGCATTTCTGGCGGTTTCCTCAAAGGCCGTCGGCTTTGCGGTTTTGCTCAGCCTGAGCCTCACCGTGTTTGCCAGCTACGGCTGGCTGCTGATGCCGGTGCTCACATTTTTCGCCGGAGCCACCTTGCTCTTCGGCAACATCGCGGCGCTCACGCAGCATAACGTCAAACGTCTCATCGGCCTTTCCGGTGTTTCCCACGCCGGCTTCTTGCTCCTTGGCGTCGCCGCCGCGAGCCGTGCGCCGATGGCCGTGGGCTCGATTTACTTTTATCTCTTCGCCTACTTGCTCGCCTCGTTTGCGGTGTTTGGCGTGATGACCCACCTCGCCGGCGCCAACGATACCGATCAAGAACTCGACCACTACGCCGGTCTCGCAAAAGCCAACCCGTTCCTCGCCCTCGTGCTGGCAGTCGGTCTCGGCTCGCTGGCGGGCATCCCTCCGTTGGTCGGCTTCATGGGCAAGCTCTTCATCTTTATCTCGGCCTTCCAGGCCGGTCTCTACGGCCTGATTGCGGTGGCCGTTGTCGGCGTGGTGATTTCGATCTATTATTACTTTGGTTGGATCAAGGCGGCCTTCTTCGAAACATGGGCGACCTCGCC
>CAMCWW010000069.1:0-18708 GCA_945882935.1 Opitutus sp. GAS368 | reverse complement strand
CTGAGGTTTTAATCTATGAACGAAACGATCGCGGTGGTGGGAGCGGGAGTTGCCGGTTTGTTGCTGGCGCGTGAGCTGAAGGCGCGGGGCGCCGAAGTGGTGGTGTTTGAGAAGAGCCGCGGCTTGGGCGGGCGGATGGCGACGAAGCGGGTGGGCGAAGCGGTCTTCGACACGGGCGCGCAGTATTTCACGGCGAAGTCGGAGCGGTTCGTGGCGCAGGTGTCGCAATGGGCGGCCGCCGGGGTGGTCGCGCCGTGGCCGGGGGCTTCGGCGCACCGGTGGATGGCAAAACCGAGCATGAACGCTCTCGGGAAGTTTCTGGCCGAAGGTTTGGAGATCCAACGCGAGTCCAAGTTGGTGAACGTGCAGCGCGAATTTGGCGTGTGGGAGCTGGCGATCGAGAATCGGCCGGCTTGGCGGGTAGGGCGGCTGGTGTTGACGGCGCCGTTGCCGCAAGCGCTGGCTTTGCTGAAGGCGGGAGGCGTGGAATTGCCGCGGCTGCTGGCGGCCGAGTTGGCGGCGCTGACCTATCATCCCTGTTTGGCGTTGTTGCTGACGCTGGACGGACCGAGTGCGGTTCCGGCCGAAGGCATCGCGTTCGCTGATGGACCGGTGCGGTGGATCTCGGACAATTCGAAAAAGGGAATCTCGCCGGAGGGCCACGCGGCGGTGACCGTGCATCTGAGCTCGGCCTTTGCCGCGGAGCACTACGCGAAGACGGAGGCGGAACTGGCGGCGCTGGTGGTGCCGGGAATCGCGGAGCAGCTCGGAGCGCCGGTCGTGAACGTGGCGCTGCAGCGCTGGAAGTTTAGCGAGCCGGCGGCGACGTTTGCTCAGCCCTGTGTGTGGTTGCCTGACTTGGGGCTGGGCTTGGCGGGTGACGCCTTTGGCGGGCCGCGGGTGGAAGGCGCGGCGCTTTCCGGCTGGGCCATGGCGGAGCGAATGGCGGTGAAGGCGCACACATGAAGGACGTGGTAATCGTGGGCGGTGGGTTGGCGGGTCTGACCTGTGCGCGGCGATTACAGGCGGACGGAGTGGACTGCACGGTGCTCGAAGCGAGTGACGGCGTGGGCGGTCGGGTGCGCACGGACGAGGTGGAGGGATTTCGTTTGGACCGCGGGTTTCAGGTGCTGCTCACCGCGTATCCGGCGGCGAAGCGGTGGTTGGATTACGAGCGGCTGGAGTTGAAGAGATTTTCGGCGGGGGCGCGGGTGTGGTGCGAGGGGCGGATGCACCGGGTGAGTGATCCATGGCGGGAGCCGGGGGCGCTGTGGGCTACGTTGCGGGCGCCGGTGGGTTCGCTGGCGGACAAGTTGAGAATCGCGACGCTGCGGGCGGCGGCGCGGCGAGGGACGATGGCCGAGCTGTTCGCCCGGCCGGAGACGACGGCGTTGAGCGCTTTGCGGGCGCACGGCTTTAGTGAGCGGATGATCGAGCGCTTTATGCGGCCGTGGCTCGGGGGCGTATTTTTGGATACGAAACTGGAGACCTCGAGCCGGATGCTGGAGTTTGTTTTCAGGATGTTTGCCGAGGGCGATACGGCGGTGCCGGCGTGGGGTATGCAGGCGATCCCCGAGCAACTGGCGGCAGGATTGATCCCGGGCACGGTGCGACTGAACGCGCGAGTGGCGGCGTTGGAAACGGGCGCGGTGCGGCTGGTGGGCGGCGAGAGGATTGAAGGTCGACAGGTCGTGGTCGCGACGGAGGGAGCGGGCGCAGCGGAGCTGCTACCAGAGGTCGAGGCGCCGACGTGGCGGGAGGTGACGGCGGTGTATTTCGCGGCGAAGAAAAGTCCGCTGAGAGAGCCGACGCTGGTGCTGAATGGAACGGGCCGGGGGCGGGTGAACAACGTTGCGGTGCTGAGCGAGGTGGCGCCGGGCTACGCGCCCGCGGGTGAGGCGCTGGTATCGGTGTCGGTGTTGGGCGATCAGGCGATGGACGAGGCGCCCTTGGCGGCGGAGATAAGCGGGGAATTGGCCGCGTGGTTCGGAGCGGAGGTTAAGGACTGGAGGCATTTGCGCAGTTATCGGTTGAAACGGGCTTTGCCGGTGCGGTGGCCTTTGGCTCGGCTGAGCGCCGTAGCGGTGAGGCCGGGGGTGTGGCAGGCGGGGGATTTTTTGAATTCGGCGTCGATCCAAGGAGCCATGGAAAGCGGGGAGAACGTGGCGGAGGCGATTTTGCGCGAGAAGGGGCGTCCGTCGGGGCGGGTTTAAAAACAGGCTTCCCATCGGGAGGGGGCGGCGATTTGTTGGAGGTTTATGGATAAAACCTTCATCATTTGTAAGCCCGACTGCATGGACCAAAAGCATGTTGGAAATGTGATCGACCGCTTTGAGCGCGCCGGCTTCGAGATCATCGGATGCAAGATGACCCGACTCGACCCGGCGGTGTTGCGCGAGCATTACGCGCATGTCGCGACCAAGCCGTTTTACCCCGAGATCGAGGCCTTCATGAGCTCGAAACCGGTAATTATGCTCGCGCTCAAAGGGCCGGGCATCGTCGCCAAAGTGCGCGATTTGCTGGGACCGACCGATTCGCGTAAGGCGGCGAAAGGGACGATCCGGGGTGACTATGGCACCGAGATGATGAAGAACGTCTGCCACGCCTCCGATACTGATGAGAATGCAGCGATCGAACTCGCGCGGTTCTTCAAGCCGAACGAGCTGTTTGGCTGAGCGGGACTTAGCTTGATTCTTTGAAAGTAAAAACCCGCGCCATCGAAGGCGCGGGTTTTTTCGGTCTTAAAATGGTGCCCCGTTGGGGCGTTATTTTCAGATTGAAAGCCGATTTCCTCAAACCTGAAAACGTCTATCCTCCCGGCCGATCCAACCCAAGCCGCGGCCGAAAGAGTCGGGCTCACGAAACGCACTTTGGTCTCCATAATCCTTGCCTCACAACAAAGTAAAATGCCTATAGTGGGGTAAGTGCGGTCTTCTAAGCTTCAACCTTCGCCCTCGGCCGAACGTCCAAAACCCTGATCTCGCGTGCCCTTGGATCGAATACTTATCGTCGATGACGACCCGATTATCGCCAAGGCGATGCAAGAGATCTGCACGCGGGCGAATCTGGGGTTTGAGTGCGCGCCCGATCTCGCAACGGCCAACGGCCTGATTCTGCGGGAAACCTACGACCTCGTATTCCTCGACGTGCGGCTGCCGGATGGCGATGGCCACCAATTTTTGGAGCGCCTGATGACGTTACCCGACCGGCCGATCGTCGTGCTGGTGACCGGTGCCGGCACGATCGAGAGTGCCGTTGCCTGCATGCGCGCGGGGGCCTTTGACTATGTCGTCAAGCCCTTCAACGCGTCGCGCATTGAAGTCCTGCTTAAGAAAGCCGACGCTTACAACCAACTCGTCAAAGTAAACCGCTACCTCAACGACCGCGGCGCTGGCGGCGATGAATTCGTGGTCGGCGGAAGTCTCGCGATGCGCCGACTGCGCTCGCACGTCGAGCGCGTCGCGCCCACCGAGGCCACCGTTCTCATCACCGGCGAACACGGCTCTGGCAAGGAAATGGTCGCCCGCGAGATCTTCCGCCTCTCCTCGCGCCGCCGGGAACCTTTCATCAAGGTCAACTGTGCGGCGCTCTCTGAAACCCTGATAGAAAGTGAATTATTCGGTCACGAACGCGGCGCCTTCACCGGCGCGACCGAAAAACGCGAAGGCCGCTTCGAACTCGCCAATCGCGGCACGCTTCTGCTCGACGAAGTGAGCGAGATCCCGCCCAACCTGCAGGCAAAACTTCTGCGCGTGCTGCAAGAGCGCGAGTTTGAACGCGTCGGCGGTAGCAAGCCCATCAAAGTCAACGTGCGCATCCTCGCCACCTCCAATCGCGAACTCCTGCGCTACGTCGAGCAAGGCAGCTTTCGCGCGGATTTGTATTACCGCCTTAACGTGTTTCCGATCCACGTGCCGCCGCTCCGGGAGCGCGGGGAGGAGATTCCGATGTTGGCCGAGTCGTTTCTGCGCCTGAGTGCGCGCCGTAGCGGTATCCGCATTTTGGGCTTCTCGCCGCAGGCAATGCACGCGCTGCGCTCGTACCGCTGGCCGGGCAACGTGCGTGAACTCCAAAACACGATTGAGCGCGCCGTGATTCTCTCCGAAAACGACCGTCCGATCTCCGGAGCAGCGCTCGGTATCGAGCTGCCCGCTGGTGCCGTCGAGGATGTCGTGGAATCCGATTGGCAACCTCCGGTGCCGCGGGAGACCGGCTCAGGCGCGGAACTCCTGCCGCCGCGCGTTGCGCCGGCACCTCCGCCATCCGCCGCCGCGGCCTCAGGATCGGCCCCGGTCTTGCAGTCGCTCGCGGAGATGGAAAAACAGGCGATCTTGGCGGCCATGAAGGCCAAAGACGGCAACCGCGCGCAAGTCGTCGAGCTGCTTGGAATTTCTATTCGGACCTTGCGCAATAAATTGCAGGAGTACCGAGAGAGTGGCGATTTTTCGGACGAGTAACCGTCCGGCTCCGTGGGCCGCGACGAACTATTTTCGTCACCCGTAGAGATTGCACTTAAGGTTTCGGTCCCGGCTCCGTTTAGAAAGAAGCGGACGGTCGCTTACGACGCGCAAAAAAAATTTAGCGGACTTCGGTCCGCTACCAACGCGAACTGCCCCGCGCTTCTTCGAAGGAAGCGCGGGGTCAGTGGCGTAAGTCGGAAGGATTTCTGGAATTTTGCTTTAGCTTTCAGCTCTGGGAGCCGTTGATACGGTATCCGCAATAATTTTACGGCCATCGTCATGTCTTGTCTTCACTTCCTCCGTGTCTTGTTTCTGGCGACGTGCCTCCTAGCGGTGGGCCCGGCGGCGACGATGGTCGCGGCCGAGAGGAATCGTTTCGGCGCCGCAGATTTTCCTGAAATCAATCCGCTCACGCCGAGCCCGGTCTCTGGCGCTACGCCTCCTGGGGCGGAGTTCTCACCCGTCGTCGCGCCGGTCGCGCCGGAATCCAAAGCCGCCAAGCCAGGCTTCGTCGCGAGGATTGTCCCTGCGATTCGTCGCCTGTTTACTTTCAAGCGCAGCGATATTAACGCCGGGGAAACTCCGCCGATCGTTCAATCTACTCCGCCAGTCGTAGCCGAAAGAACCAGTGCTCTGCCTGCGCAAGTGAGCGAGTTGACTGCGCCTGCGCCCATGCCCGTGGCCACGCCGACGCCGACTCTTTCGGCCGCTGCGGCGGCAGTCCCCGCGCCGGCTGCGGCGCTCGCGGCGAAGCCGGCGGTCACGCTTCCCGTCGGTGCGCCGCAGGTGGGATCTGAGGTGGCCGTTTCTTCCACGCGTTTCAATTGGCTCAAACGCAAACGGGAAACCGCGGCTAGCGTACCGGCGCTGGTAGCCGGAGCTCTGCCAAGTTTGCGGGCGGAGGCGCGGCGGAGCCGCGCGCCCAATATCCCTCGGCAGTTGCGCTTGGATATCGATCAAAGAATCGAGCGCCTCGGTCCCGAACTCGAACCGGTGTCGGGCTCCGATGTGATCAGCGGGGTGAGTCTGGCTGCCGCGCCGACGGTCGCGGGCGTTGAAGAAACGGTTCTCACGCTCGAGGCGGCCGCCTTGGTGCAAGCTAAGGGCGGGGGTGGTATCGGCGGGGATGGAATAGTCGGTAAAAAAACTCGGCGTTCAGATGAAGTAAGACTCATTCCGAACGACGCGAAACAGCGCGAACGCTTCCGCGAAGTGAGCGTCTTTTTCGATCCGCCTCCTCCGAGGTTATCCAATCCGGCGGAAACGCCGAAGAGTTCCGCGACCTATGAAACAAAGTAAGCAAGGGTGGGCGCTGGCCGCCGGATTTTGGTTCGTCGGGGTCTTGGCTGCATCCGCTGCGGACGTGCGGCCCGACGGGCCTGCGCCCGGGGCGACACCGGCGGCGGTGGTAATGAAGGCCGAACCGATCACGGCATCGGCGCCGGAGGCCGTCGCTCAGGCGGCGGTCCCACCTGCGGCGGACCCCGCCCCGGCACTGGGCGCCGATCGTCCGTTGGCGGCGAAGACCGAGTCACCCCCCGCAGCGGCACCGGGGGCGGCCCCGGCCAGCGGTCCGGATAAGTCCCCGGCTATGACGGGGCTGGAGTCTGCGGAGACCGCGGGAGTCAAAGCGGACTCTCCGGGGGCAACGTCGAAGGCGGCGGAAGCGCTCGCCAATCTCAAGTTGGCTCGCTCTTTCCGGAAAAATTTGGAATGGGGTCAGGCAATCCCCTTGTACGAAGCGTATATTTTAGAGAATCCGAATTCGCCAGACTTGCCCCTGACGTTACTCGAACTCGGGCGGATGTATGCGCAGGTGGGGGCCTATGACGCGGCGTTGTCTCGGTTTTATTCTGTGCTTGATCTGGCGGTTAATCAGGAAGGTGCCGGGCTCACTCCGGGGCGGGAAATAGCGTTTTCGGCCCAGTATGAAATCGCGCGGACGCAACTGGCGCTTGGGCGGTACGCGCAAGCGGCGCGACTTTTCCTCGGCATGCGAAGGTTGCCGCTCATCGATGGGGATCGCGCGAGTATCCATTTATCAGGCGCGCAGGCGCTCAACCTCGCTGGAGACAAGCCCGGTGCGGTGGAGGAATATCAGGCTCTCTTGCAGTCGTTTTCGGACAGCCCGCTGGCGTCTGAGGCGCGTTTCGAGTTGGCGATCGTCTACGCCGAATTAGGCCGGCGCGATGACGCCGTGAGGGAAGTGTTGGCCTTGTTTGAACGACAGAAGAACTCCGGCAGTTCCGATGAAACGTGGCTGTATTGGCA
The DNA here is from genome assembly GCA_945882935.1 of Opitutus sp. GAS368. GTDB lineage: Bacteria > Verrucomicrobiota > Verrucomicrobiia > Opitutales > Opitutaceae > Tous-C4FEB. The sequence continues at coordinate 11,977 of CAMCWW010000069.1, read as the reverse complement.
GCGACGCGCGGGCAATCAGCTGGCCAATATGTTTTATAGTGCAGGCAATCTATCGGAGGCGGCGGAGCTTTATGGGAAATTGTTGCAGCTTTCAGGCGACGCGCGTTGGCGGTGGCCGTTGTTGTATCAAGTGGGCTTAGTCGCTGAGCAGATGAAAGATTTTGCGAAGGCGAAGATCAGCTACACCGAGTTGGCGGCAGCGAAAGCCGAGGGCGTGAGCGCGGATGTCGCGGAATTACCCAAATTGGCCCAGTGGCGACTTGAGCACCTGAAATGGGCCGAGCGCATGGATAAGGAGCTCAATAGCTTGAAGCCGGGCGCTTAAGTGTCTTTGCTCGCATCCCTGCATGAAGCGCATTGAAGCTGTCGAAATTCACCTCAAAATCTGCGAAGAGCTGCACGCGTTGGTGATGGAGGAGAATCGAATCTTGCGGGAAGAGCAGCGACTCCCCGGAGCGGAGATTAGCACGCGCAAGGAGGGGTTGTTGCAGCGCCTCAACGAGAGTGTGGCGGCACTAAAGGCGGCGGATAAAGCGGCGGGCGGAGGCCCGCGGTTGGCTTTGGCGCGTGAGCGCTCGATGCAGATTTTGCGGCTGGATCGGGAAAATGAGCAGCTCTTGCTGCGACACAGCTTGGGCACGCGGCAGCCGGTGGTGGCTCAATCGCTCTCGGCGGCCGCTCAATTGTACGCAACGCGACGACCGCAGCAATAGCCCGAGCGGGCTCAGCCCAAGGTTTGCAGGCGTTGGCCCAGTTGCGTGCTGCGGTCGACGGGAGGCGCGAGTTTTTTCACGAGGTCTTGAGTCGTGAGGCTGGTATCGAGGTTAAACGCGCCGCCTTCCAAGCTAAAGACCGGCGCGGCCGGAGATTGACCGATGCCAGGCCGGCCGGGCTGCGGTGCGCGGAAGAGCGCGGCATCGCCGACGAGATTCGGGATGCGGAAAAAAAGATTTACCGCGGCGGGATCGAGGGTGCGGCCGGCTTGCGCTAGCAGGTGCTCGAGCGCGGCGGGGTGGGGCACGGGTTTCTCGACGAGATGCACGGCCACCGCGAGACAGCGGGCTAGCCACGGAATCGCATCGCCTTTGCTGCCGGCGGGAAAACCGCTGCCATCGAAGTGTTCGTGGTGGTTGCGGACGACTTCTGCCACGACCGGATCGGGGTCAAAGTGGCAGGCAAGGTTGTGGCTGAGGATGGGGTGCGTCTCGTAGGTCTCGGCATCGGCATCCGTAAGGGATGCGGAATTGCCGAGGACGCGCTCGAGCAACGCGGGTTCGAATCCAATCAGGCCGAGATCGCAGACGGCAGCGGCGAGTACAAGCCGGCGGGCGGCTTCTGGGTTAAACCCATCGAGGCGCGCGAATTTGCGCACGATTGTCAGTAGATGTTGGCTGCGGGCGGCGAGGGCGGGGTGGCGGGACGCGAGCAAGTGATGGCAAAAATGTTGGGCTTCCTCGAGCCCGCGTTGCCGAAGCTGCCCTTGAGTTTGGAGCGTCTGAAGCTTGGCGCTCAATTCGGCGTCAAGGCCCACAATGCGCAGTTGGAGTTGGGCGGCATGTTGGTTGAGGTCGCGCAGTTCCTGCTGGAGGCCGGCGTTTTCTTTGCGCGTGTGAGCGGTGGCGGCCCCGGCGGCGATCGTGGCGATCAATTCCTCGCGTAGCCACGGTTTGGTGACGAAGCCGAAGATGCGGCCGGCACTGACTTGCGCCATGGCTTGGTTGACGGCGAAAACGCTGGAGAGGGCGACGATCGAGGCGTAGGGCTGCCGGATGGCGGTGCGGCTCAGTAAATCGCCCTGATCCCGCGCGAGTAATTCGTGGTCAGCGAGAACGACGGCGAAATCCTCGCGTTCGAGCAAAGCGAGCGCTGGGGCCGGCGCGGGTGCTTGATGCACCGTGAAGCCCTCGAATTCTAAAGTAAGTTGCAATGCCTCGAGCGTCACCGCCTCCGTGTTCACCACAAGCACCAGTGGGCCGGCACGATCCTCCCTAAGGCCGCGGACATGCGGCGCTTCGGGGATCGCGATCGGATCCCGTGGAGCGAGCTGAGTTTGAGGGGACACGTTTAGGCCCAATGAAGGTAAATGGTAAACGACCCGTTTGGTCTCAAACTTAAGTAAAAAATAGGTTCCTCGCTGTTTTCGGTGGGGGCTGCGGCGGCTTGGAGGCTTCTGGCGTAGGAGCCCGCTCGCGGGCGATATGACGGGGGTGTGGTGAACGTCGCAGGCCTCGAATCGCCCGCAAGCGGGCTCCTACGCACGGCAACCTGAGTGAAGCTATTGGTATGAGTCGTTCGCTGCTCCCCTCTGTTTGGTATTCGGGTCCATTCGGGTCCATTCGCGGTTAAAAAAATTACCAGGGTTGGGCTGCTGCCCCCCGGCACCCACTGGAAACAGCGAAGAGCCCAAAATCATCGTTCGTTTCGCGGCAAAAATTGCCTGCCGTTTTGGGGTGATAGCCAAGGTCTAAATAAAGTTTTGTGTATTTTAATAAATTCTATGTCATGTATTTATGTAATCATAGTGCAGACTGGAACTGCATTTGCTTAATCGGTGGCATGATCCAAGGAATCGAGCCCAGCCTCAACATGCGCATTGCGCAAAGATCCTTGGATGCCTGCGTTCTCCGCCAAGAGGCACTGGCATCCAACATCGCTAACGTAGAAACCCCTGGTTACAAGCGGATGGATGTCGCCAAGGATTTTGCCGACCGCCTCAAGACTGCGGTGCAACGCGGCGGCGCCAAAAATGCGCTCCCGGCTCCGCGCCTGATGGAAGACAGCCAAGCCCGCGCCCTGCGGGTGGACGGTAACACGATCGATCTCGAAAATGAATTGCTGCAGATGAATAAAAATCAGGTCGACCACGAGTACCTGACGACCCTGATCGGCTCCAACTTCAAGTCGCTGAAAATGGCTATCACTGGCCGGAGCAGCTTCTAATTCGCCTTCGCCAAACCATGGAACTCATCACTGGCGTAGGTGCCACCGGCAGCGCGTTAAACGCTCAAAAAACCCGGCTCGATCTCATCGCCCAAAATATCGCCAATGCCCAGACGACGCGCTCGGCCGACGGCGGTCCTTATAAGCGTCAGGTCGTCACGTTCGAAGCCCAACTCGCCAACCGCCTAGCCCGAGGTGGTCAAGGCGCTGGCCCCACCGGCGTTAAAGTTGCCTCCATCAGTAGCGATCCGACCCCCGGACAAAAAATCTACGACCCACGTCACCCCGATGCCGATGTTCAAGGCATGGTGGCGATGCCCAACGTCAACGTTTCGACCGAAATGGTCGATCTGATCACGGCCTCCCGCACCTACGAAGCCAACCTCTCCGTCGTCAAAGCCGCCCGCCAGATGGCGCAGAAAACGATCGATATCGGCCGGTAATATTTTCCCTTCCCCATGTCTATCATTGGAGCCATCACCGCGAGCGGAATTAGTCCTCAGGCTGTCACGCGGCTGCCTGCGCTGGATCTCAAAGGTCTCAACCCTGGCGGCGCGGTCGACAAGGCTGCTACGGGGCCATCGGATTTCGCCGGCGTGCTCTCGCAACTGGCCTCCCCGCTGATCGACAAGCAAAGTGAAGCTGCCGCTTTAACCAAATCTGTGCTCCTCGGCCAAGGCGCTCCGCTCCACCAAAGTGTGATTGCGATGCAGGAAGCATCGGTGGCATTTAGCCTCATGGTTGAGGTACGCAATAAGGTCGTCGAGGGCTTCCAAGAGCTCATGCGCATGCCCGTATAATTTTCCCCGAAGTTCGAATAAATGAAACCTTTTATTGATTCCTTTCTGCGTGTTTGGCGCGAGTTCACCGTCGGTCAAAAAACCTCGATCTTCCTCGCGGCTTTTCTGGTGCTGGGTGGGCTCGTCGCTGCGGCCGTCTGGTCCAGTCAGCCCGATTACCAGCTCCTTTACGGCCGACTCGCGCAGAAGGACGCCGCGATCATCATCAGCTCCCTGCAGGCGCAGAACATCAAGTATCGGACCAGCACGGACGGCAGTTCGATCTTCGTGCCGGCGGCAAACATTCACCGCTTGCGCATGGATTTGGCCAGCAAAGGGCTCCCGAGCGGTGAAGGCGTGGGCTTTGAAATTTTTGATAAAGGCCAGTTTGGGCTGAGTGATTTTGCGCAGCGCACCAATTACGCCCGCGCGCTCCAGGGTGAATTATCCCGTACGATCGCGCAGCTCGACGGCGTTGCCGCGGCGCGCGTCATGATCGTGCAACCCGAAAACCGACTGCTCCTCATCGGTCAGAGCATTAAGCCCACGGCCTCAGTCTTCGTGGAGCTCCGCGGCAACCGTCTGCCCGTTGAGGCGGTGAACGCGATCCGTAATCTTGTCGCCAATTCTGTCCAAGGCCTTGTCGTCGACGAGGTAGCGGTTGTTGACCAGAAAGGCCACGTGCTTTCCGCGGACCTGAAGGACGACCCGACCTTGGGCGCTGCAACCAGCCAGATGCGCTACCGCCAACAGGTCGAAGATTATTTTGCGCGCAAAGTAGAATCCTTGCTGACCCCGGTGATCGGACCCGGCAACGCCGTCGTGCGAGTCTCCGCCGACATCGACAGCGAGACCGGCAATCGGAGCGAGGAGCGTTTTGACCCCGAAAGCCAAGTCATCCGCTCGCAAACTAATATTGAAGAAACCTCCACCGCGGTGGAAAAGAAGAAGTCCGGCATCGCCGGCGTGACCGCCAACACCCCGGATGCCGCGGGCAAAGAAGAAGCGCCGCTCGTGGCCAACGACCAGAACACCAAAAACCGGACCACCAGTTACGAAATCAATCGCGTCCTGACCAATTCGTCCCGCACACCGGGCACGATCCGCGGACTTTCGGCCTCGGTCTTCGTCGCCCAACGCCTAGTAGGCACCGGCGCCGAAGCTAAGCCGCAACCCCGCACCGCGGAAGAACTCGAGGGATTGCGCAAGCTCGTGATCAACGCGATTGGCCTTAAAGCTTTTGCTGGGGCCAACGCCAATGCTAACGTTGAGGATCTGGTGACGATCCAAGAAGCCGCGTTTCAATCATCCTTCCCTACCGCCGTCGAGGAAGCGACCGTGCCGGCGAAGGTGCGCACCTGGATCGAGCTTGGCGCTAACTACACCCCCGTGCTGATCGCCGTGCTCGCTTTTGGCTTTTTCTTCCGTCTCCTGCGCACCCAACGGCCCGAGACCGTGCCGATGGAGGTCATCAATCCACCGCGCGTAGAAGCAGAATCAGAGCTGCCCGCCGTAGTGACCGCAGCCTCGCTGAACGAATTGCTCCGCCGCAAACCCGGCAACATCGGCGCCGCGCTGCGGGATTGGTCCGCCGAGTCTAAGACCTAACCTTGATCGCCCGTGACCTCCAACGAATACGGCAAACTTAGCCGACCGCAAAAACTCGCTGCCCTGCTGATCGTGGCCGGGCCGGACGCCGCGGCAGACATTCTGCGCACCTTTCCTGATCGCGAGGTGGAGGAAATCTGCCGTTTGATGGGCGAGTTTGAAGTCGTGTCCCAGGAGCTGAAAGATTTTCTCATCGCGGAATTTGAGCCGCTCATTATCGGGGGTTTGAAATCGATCGAAGGCGGCTTCGATTTCGCCAAAAAAGCCCTCGATCTTTCGCGCGGAGAATTTAAAACCGGTGCGATGCTAAGCCGGATCGGCGCGAGTGTAAGCCTCGCTTCCGCCAAAGTGCTGGAACGCATCTCCGAGATGGAAGGCCGTGATGTGTTCCTCCTGTTGAAACGGGAGCAATCGCAAACCATCGCCTTCGTGCTTTCGTACATTGACAAGGTTAAGGCCCGTGACGCCTTTAAATTATTTTCCCCTGAGCTGCAGGCGGATATCTCGATGCGGATCGGTCTGATTGATAGTACTTCGCTAAAATACATCGAAAAGATTGCCAACCAGCTCGGCGCTCACATCTCGCAGACCGAGGTGCCGGCGTTCCATCGCAGCGGCGGCGCCGAAACGGTGGCCAACATGCTCAAAGGTGTTTCGAAAGACGCCACCCGTGCGGTGATGGCCCAGCTAGAGGAGAAGAATCCCCGGCTTGCGACCGCGGTGCGGCGGAAATTATTCTCATTCGAAGATCTCTCCCGGCTGCGTCCCAGCGACATGCAACGCCTCATGCGCGATGTGGATTCAGCCCAATTGGCGCTCGCACTCAAAGGTGCCTCAGAAGGCATGCAGGAAAAAATCTTCGGCGCACTTTCGAAGCGGGCCGGACAAGGCTTGCGCGACGATATCGCAATGCTCAGCAACGTGCGCCCCAAGGAGGTCGAGACGGCGCAGGCCGCCGTCGTCGATATGCTCCGCAAGCTCGAGGAATCGGGCGATATCATCCTCGACGAAGACGACGTGGAGGGCGCGGCTTAATCCCATGGCTGTCTCACGTCATTCGATTTCGTTCACTGGACCGTTCGTGCTGGGTGCCGAAGCGGTTGAGTCCGTGCGGCCGTTCTCGGCGGCAGAACTTGCGGCCGAGTTCGAGCGGGGTCGCCGCGAAGGTGCGCTCCAGGCTGATTCGGGCGTGGACCGTCGGTTCGTGGAATTTCGCTCGGAGGTGAGTGCGGTGCAGACGGGAATTTTTTCCCGCCTCGGCGAGGCGGAGAAGATGATCGCTGATCAAATTCGGGTGGTTCTGCCCGAGCTTGCGGTCGACGTCGCCAAGCGCGTGCTCGCGGGTTTCACGCCGCCACCTGAAGTGGTCGCGCAACTGTGTCAGGAAGCCTTGGTCGCGCTTTTTCCCGAAGTCCAGAATCTCGAGTTGGTCGTTGGCGAACGCGATCATGAGATCATCGCCAGTTTGGTGCCGGAGTGGAGAGTGACGTATCCCGGCATCTCGGTTACGATCGATCCGGCGTTTGCTTCCGGCGAATGTCAGGTGCGCAGTCGTTTCGGGGTGATCGATGCGCGCCATAACGCGAAGGTGGAAGCCTTGCGGCGGGAGCTCTCGCGTAAATGAACTCCGGTGTGGCAGACATCGTCTCTTTGGTGCGCGGCCAGGTGCAGCAGGCAGCGACGTTTAGCCGCTACGGCCGCGTGGCCTCGATCTCCGGGCTCATTGTGGAATCCGAGGGGCCGAATGTCGGCCTCGGCGAACTCTGCGTGTTGCGCAGCCAGCGCAACGCTTTCGAAGTGCTGGCCGAAGTGGTGGGGTTTCGGTCGGAGAAAATTTTATTGATGGCGTTGGGCGATGTCGGCGGCTTGCACGTCGGTTGCGAGACGGTCGCACTGGAGTCGCTGTCGTTGCCCGTGGCCAATGATCTCTTGTTGGGCCGGGTGCTCGATGCGCTTGGACGGCCAATGGATGAAGGGGCGGCATTGTCGCGCCAGCGTCAGGCTTGGGCGGCGCAGACCCCGCCGCCACATCCTTTGCGCCGGCAGCGGATCTCTGAACCTTTTTTAACCGGCGTTAAGGCGATCGATGCGTTTACGCCTTTGGGCCGTGGTCAGCGGATGGGTATTTTCGCCGGTTCCGGCGTCGGTAAATCGACGTTGCTCGGAATGATTGCGCGCGGTTCCTCGGCGGATGTCGTCGTGATCGGCCTAGTGGGCGAACGCGGTCGGGAGGTGCGGGAATTTATTGAGCGTGATCTAGGACCCGACGGCTTGAAGAAATCCGTCGTGGTGGTGGCGACTTCGGATGCGCCGGCGCCGATGCGCTTACGGGCCGCGTTTACCGCGACGGCGTTGGCGGAGAGTTACCGCGATCAGGGCCGCAATGTTTTGTTGTTGATGGATTCAGTGACGCGTTTCGCGATGGCGCAGCGTGAGATCGGGCTCGCGGTCGGTGAACCGCCGGCGACGCGCGGTTACACGCCCTCGGTGTTTGCCTTGCTGCCGCGTTTGCTCGAGCGATCAGGCGCGGGTGAAACCGGCGCGATCACGGCGTTGTACACCGTCTTAGTCGAAGGCGACGACATGAACGAGCCGGTGGCCGATACGGTGCGTGGCATTTTGGATGGGCACTTGGTGCTGTCGCGGGCGTTGGCGCACGCAAACCATTACCCGGCCGTCGATATTTTGGAAAGTATCAGCCGCTTGGGGCGCGAAGTGGCTCCGGCCGCGGTTTTGCAATGGTCGGCCGCGGCGCGGGAACATGTCGCGCTGTATCGGCGGAACGAAGATTTAATCAACATCGGCGCGTACAACAAAGGTTCGAATCCCGCGCTCGATCACGCGATCCGCGTGCACGGGCCGTTACAGACTTACCTGCGTCAGGGCATTGATGAGGTGGTCTCGAGCGAGGCGATGGCGGCTGGTTTGAAGGGCGCACTCGGATGAAGCGTTTCTGTTTTAGGCTGCAGAGTCTGCTGCTCCTGCGTGAATTGCGCGAGACGCAGGCGGCGACGGTGCTGGCGCAAAAACTCGAGCAACAACGGCGCTTGGACCATGAATTGGCTCAGGCGCAGGCTCGTTCCGAGGTGGCGCGGGCGAACTTACTCCAAACCGAATGCAAGCGCTTCGCGCCGCAGGATCATGCTGCGGCCTTGGCTGATTTTGATCGCACGGTCGCGCAGGAGCGCGGTGCGGAAAAAGCCTTACTGGCCCACACCAAGATTTTGGAAGAAACCCGACAGGCTTGGGCCGAAGCCGGGAAAGAACTCAAGGCGGTAAAAAATCTTCGGGGCCGGGCGGAAGATCGTCATTTCCAAGATGCGGCTCGTCGCGAGCAGGCGGAGATGGACGAGGCCGCTCGTCGGATCGCAGGTGCCTCTTATTCCCTTCTGTCATGAAATTTATCACCTCCCCTCTAGTAATTATTCTGGTGGCGACTTTGTTGGGCGTCGGGCTTTCCAGCTACCTCGTGCTGAAACGTATTCCTGAATATGCGGCGATGGCCGCGGCGATGCGCCCGAAGCCAAAGGTCATTCCCTCGCACTTGCCGGATCGTCCACCGCCGGTGGATGTCACGAGCCGCGCGGTCAGTGAGTTAAAGTTAGCCAGGGATCAATTGGCGGTGCGTGAGGCTGCACTGGTCGACCAACAGAAGCGCGTGGAATCCGAGCGGCTGGAGCTTGCCCGGACGCGAGCTGATATCGATCTGATGCGCAAACAGGTCGAGGGTTATTTGACGGAGGCGAAAGGCCTAAACGCAAAAACGCGGGCTGAAGACGCCGTGAGTGAACTCAAAAATCTGAAAACGCTGGTGCAAACCTACTCAAATATGTCGCCGAAATCCGCGGTGACGATCATGCTCGAGATGGAGGACGCCAGCGCGGTCAAAATTCTCGCGCTGATGAAGGTGGATGTCGTCGCGGGAATTTTTGAAGAGCTGGGCAAGCAAGCCGCCAGCGATCCGCTGATGGCGAAGCGGGCGGCTAAATTAGCCGAGGGTGTTAAAAATTATCGGGCCCCAAAATGATGTCTCCCTTTGAAGCAAAAATTTCAGGAGCCGTGTTATCGGCTCCTAGAGATCTGCCGGCTGAAGCATTTACGGCGGAGGTGGGCGCCAAGGCGGCGCGTAATTCGGCAAAGCTGAAACGTTCGTTCGCGAGTATGCTTGGGCCGGTTAAACGCGAAGCCGCACCTGCGTCGATTGACTCCGCTGGAGTTAAGTCTCCTCCGGGCGCCGCTCCTCACCCTCGGGTGCAGCAGGTGGCCGAGGGCGTGAAATCAAAGCCTCCCCATCCTGCCCGTTCGACCGCGATTGAAACTTACGCAAAGGCGGCCCGCGATTCTGAGGGGCGCGTGGACAATACCGACGAGCCAGAGCAATCGAGTGATCTGGCCGCTGATCGGCGGGTTGAATCCGCCGAGGTTTCGCCGAACACCGACGATGCCGTGGGCATCGTCCCGGCATGGATTGGGCAGCCGTTGCCGATCGAGGAAGCGGCGCCAATTAATTTTGGAGTAGGCGAGATGCAGAGCGAGTCCGCGCCGGTTGAAGCGGAAGCGATGGCACTCGCGATTACCGCTGAAGCGAGCTCGACCTCGGGCGGTGAAATTGCAGGGACCTCACTCGAGGCGATGCCTGAGGTAGTGAGTCGAAGCGAGGCGGGGCGTGAAGCAGCGCTGCCGGCAGCACGTGCAGCCGAGCAATCGCCGGCCACAAAAACTCCAACCACACCGACGCGCCAAATCGAAGGCGCGCAGTTGACTTCAGGGAATGGAGCCGGAGCAAACGCGGACGAGAAACGCACGGTGCCGCCAGACCAAGATGCGGCGGGAACTTTCAAGCTTCCGGCTGGTTTGAACCCGGCCGCGGCGCAACCGGCTCCGGTCTTAGCCGCAGCGGGTTCGAACGCGGTCGCCGCGCAGCCGGCTTCGGTCTTAGCTGCGGCTGAATTGCCACGCTCTTTTCGGGCAGAAAAAACTGCCGCTCAGTCCTCTGCCGCCAGCGCTAAAGGGGGTGACAGCGCCGAACTAAGTATTTTTAATAGTGTAGAAAAATCTACCAATCAATTAGTTGCTAAAGCTAATAATGTAGTTGGCTCAGTTAGTGCTAAAGTTGAGGCGAACATGTTCAGTCCTCTTCTAGATTTCTCGGCCGGAAGCGCCTCGGATGTACCGGCAACCGAAGCGGTGACGCGCGTGAATTTGGTGCAAGTCGTTGACGAATTGGCGGCGATCACTGAGACGGTGCGGATTTCCGGTCAGCAACGCTGCGTGGTCGATCTCGATGTCGGCGGTCACGGTAAGCTCCGGGTCGAAGTGGTGCGTCGTGCCGACCAAGTGGAAACGGTTTTGAGCACGGATTCGGCTTTCTTGCGCGAATCGTTGCAGGCGGCGTTTGATCGATCGGATCGCCCGAGTAGTTTTTCTTCCTCGTTTCAGTGGCAGGGTTCACCGGATACGTCCGGCCGAGGCCAAAATGGGGCGCAAGCCGATGCGGATGCTCGGCAAAACATGTATTCCAGAGCCGAGCCCGCCGCGCGGTTGGGGCGCGCCCCATCACTTTCGAGTAGCCCGGTCGCTCCCGTCGGGGCTCCCGTTCTAGCCGCTAATCACCGTTTGCAAATCTTCGCCTGACTATGCCTATCCTCTCTACCACGCCCGCACTCGCGGCGGCCGCTCCGGTCGCCGCTCCTACTGCTACCCGCACCGCTAAGCAGACCATGAGCCAACAGGATTTTTTGAAGCTGCTCACCATGCAGTTAAAAAATCAGGACCCGATGAAGCCGATGGATGACAACTCGTTTGTTACAACCATGGCCCAATTTACCAGCCTCGAGCAATCGAGCCAGATGATCACTTCCTTGAAGGGCATGGGTGATGCCAACAAGATGATCGCGGCGAGCAGCATGATCGGCCGCGAAGTCACCGTCAGAGATTATACCGGTGCGGAAACCACGGGCATTGTTGATGCCGTGGAAAATTCTGCCAAAGGCCTGCAACTGCGAATGGGCGAGGCACTTTTCTCGTTCGATTCCGTGACCCGCGTCGCGCCCACTTCAGTAAAAACTCCTCCCGCGACCGTTCGGACCTAAACTTGATTTTTAAACTCAAACTCAAACTCGGAATTTTAAACTTATGCCTATCTCAGCCTCAATCCAGTCTGGCGTCACGGCCATGAAGGCCTTCTCCAAGGGGGTCGAAACCATCAGCTCCAATATCGCTAATGCTAACACCACGGGCTTTAAATCTAAGACCGTCTCGTTTTCCACGATGATGGACGATTCGATCAAAAACTCCCAGGGCTCGCTGAGCGTTACTGGCGTAAAGACCGATCTCGCGGTTTCGGGCGAGGGTTTTTTCAGGGTATTGAAGACCGATGACAACTCCCAGTACGTCACACGTGCCGGTGATTTCCACTTAGACGCCGAGGGTTATTTGGTCAATAGCAGCGATTATCGGGTGCAGGGGTTGACCGGCGGTGCCGCCGGCGCCGCGCCCGCTGCCGTCGGCAGTATTCGCGTCAGCCAGACCCCGCCCGCCGGTGCCGAATTGCTCAGCTTCGCTTTTGATAAAAAAGGTAGTTTCTCGGAAACGTACTCGAACGGGACGACCGTCGTGACCAACCGCGTCCTCTTACAGCGCTTTTCGAA
>CAMCWW010000068.1:0-19700 GCA_945882935.1 Opitutus sp. GAS368 | reverse complement strand
AACGACGCGCCTTGTCTCGCGGCCTCGGATGTGGGCGTGGCAATGGGCGCGCGCGGGAGCGACGCGGCGCTGGAGCAGGCCGAGGTGATTTTGATGCAGGACAAGATCGAGAATTTTCTCTCGGCGCATCGCCTGAGCAGGCGCGCGCGGACGATTATCCGGCAAAATTTAGCGATCTCGCTCGGCGTGGTCGTCGTGATGGTGATCGCGACGGTGGTCGGCGTGGTGCCCTTGGCCGTGGGCGTCGCTGCCCACGAAGGCAGCACGGTGGTGGTGTGTTTGAATTCGCTGCGACTGCTGTTTGGGCGGAATGGGTGAGGTGGCAGGTTGAGAGTCGAGAGATGAGGGATGAGGGCTCGGACTCGGCTGGTGAATTGGCGTGAGGGACTCGGAGTTGGGCCCACGGAACACACAGAATACACGGAAGAAGGCGCGTTCAATCGGGTCCGGCGGGTTGGCAAATGCAACGATCGGTCTAGGAATTGGAACTAGGTCGGGTCTTGAGATTTAGCCGACAATTCGAACGAGCTTTCGCTCGACGTTCCGTTTCGGCCCGCGCTGACTCCGGTGATCGTATGGCCCGCGCGTATTCTCCCGCTTCCTCCTCCCAGTCATCCGCCACCATCGGCTTCGAGGCCAAGCTCTGGCTCACCGCCGACAAGCTCCGCAACAACATGAACGCGGCGGAATACACCTTGCGCAGCGTCTAGCACCCCGACCTCCGCGCCGACTACGCCCTCGCCAACCCATGAGCAAAAAGAAGCCCAAGCCCGGCGGGCCCGCCAAGCAGAAGGCCGAAATCTCCCTCGTCCGCTCATCGGCGGCGGAATACCTCACTTTTGTCGCGGCCAGCGGCCAGGGCGGCGTCGAGGCCGTTTACGCGGATGAAAATGTCTGGCTCAGCCCGAAAATGATGGCGGTTCTCTACGATGTGGATGTCAGGACGATCAGCTACCACCTCAAGAACGTCTTTTCCGACCACGAGTTGGAGGAAAATTCAGTTATCCAATTTTTTCGGATAACTGCCGCCGACGGCAAAACCTACGAAACCCAGCACTACAACCTCTCCGCCAGTTATTAAGCGTTACTTAAGACGTCGATTCGAAAGGAGGATGAACTCATGAGTAAAGATTCCGAGACCCCACCGCCGCCGGGCGGCCAGTTCCTCGTTTACCAGACGGAGGACGGGAAGCTGCAGATCGACGTGCGGTTTGAAGGAGAGACCGTTTGGCTGACGCAGCAGCACATGGCCGAGCTGTTTCAGACGACCAAGCAGAACGTCGGGCAGCATCTGAAAAGCATTTTTGCTGAGGGGGAATTGGTGCAGGATTCAGTAGTAAAGGATTCCTTTACCACTGCCGCTGACGGGAAGAACTACCTGACCCGTTTCTACAATCTCGATGCCATCATTTCGGTGGGCTACCGGGTGAAAAGCGCGGTAGCGACCCGCTTCCGCATCTGGGCCACCCAGCAACTGCGGGAATACATCGTGAAGGGTTTCCTCCTCGATGACGAGCGGCTGAAGAATCCGGATGAGCCCTTCGACTATTTCGAGGAGTTGATGCGGCGGATTCAGGACATCCGCACTTCGGAGCGGCGGTTCTACCAGAAGATCACGGACATCTACGCGACGAGCATTGATTACGACCCCACGCAGGAGGTAAGCCTGCTATTTTTCAAAACAGTGCAGAACAAGGTGCATTGGGCGATCACTGGCCAGACGGCGGCCGAGATCGTCCACGGGCGAGTGGATGCGGCGAAGCCCAACCTCGGCCTGACCAACTGGCGGGGGGCGGTGATCCGCAAGCAGGATGTCTCCATCGCCAAGAACTACCTCAGCGAGCCGGAGCTGGCGGCGCTAAACAACCTCGTGGAGCAATACCTAATCTTTGCCCAGGGCCAGGCGATGCGGCGTGTGCCCATGCACATGGCGGACTGGATCGAGAAGCTGAACGGGTTTCTGACCTTGAACGACCGCGACATCCTCACCCATGCCGGGCGGATCTCGCACGAGATGGCGCAAGCCAAGGCCGAGTTGGAATACGACAAATTCAAAGCGCTCGGAGCCAGTGCGCCCCGCCCAGTGGACGCAGACTTCGAGCAGGCCACGAAAGAATTGAAGAAGCTGCCAAAGCCGAAGAAACCCAAGCCGCCGAAGAAATGAGCCTCAACGAATCCATCGTCGAAGACGCGGCCCTCGAATGGTTCGGGGAGCTGGGCTATGCGGTCGGGCACGGGCCGCAGCTCGCGCCCGGCGAACCGGCGGCGGAGCGGGATGGATTTGACGACGTGGTGCTGGTCGGGCGGCTGCGCGTGGCCATTCGGCGGCTGGCTCCGGCGTTTTTCTAATTTATGAGCGAACTCAAGACCTGCTTTAAGAAGGTGGACTACGACCTCAGCGGGTTGCTCCATTACATCGAAATTGGCGACATCGCGTTGCCTGACATCCAACGACCGTTCGTCTGGTCAAACGCAAAAGTGCGCGACCTGTTCGACTCTATGTATCGCGGCTTCCCTGTGGGCTATTTTCTCTTTTGGGAAAATGTCACCGGTGGCGCCACCAAGCAGATCGGCGTCGGCAGCAAGCAGCACACGATCGCGCGACTGCTGATCGTGGATGGCCAACAACGCCTGACCTCGCTCTTTGCCGTCTTCCGCGGCCGCAAGGTGCTCGATGAGGACTACAAGGAGCGGCAAATCGAGGTAGCTTTCCGACCCCGCACGGGAAAGTTCGAAGTGGCGGATGCCGCCATTCGCCGTGATCCGGAGTGGATCGCCAATATTTCCGATCTGTGGGCATCGCGCAGCTCCAGTCGAAAACTCGTCAATGACTTCATCGAGAAATTGGTCGAAAAGGCCCCTCTGAGCCCCGAAGACGAGGAGGTTATCGCCCACAATCTCGACCGACTGATCGACCTCCAAAAATATCCGTTTACGGCGCTGGAAATCGCCTCGTCAGTCGATGAAGAGCAGGTCGCGGACATTTTCGTGCGGATTAACAGCGAAGGCGTTCGTCTCAATCAGGCGGATTTCATCCTCACGCTGATGTCGGTTTTCTGGGACGAGGGCCGGATGGCGCTCGAAACATTTTGCCGCCACTCGCGGCAGGCACCTTCGCCCGGATCTCCGGCTTCACCCTTCAACCATTTCATCCAACCCGACCCGGACCAACTTTTGCGGGTGGCGGTGGCGTATGGCTTCCAGCGCGGTCGCCTCAAGAGCGTTTATCAAGTGCTCCGCGGTAAGGACATGGACACCGGTGAGTATTCTCCGGACCGCCGAGACAACCAGTTCGCAGCACTGCGTGCGGCCCAGGACGAAGTGCTCGACCTGACCCACTGGCACCAATTTTTCTCCTGCCTGATCGGGGCCGGGTTCCGGAGTGGGGAAATGATCTCATCGCAGAATGCGATGCTATATGCGTATGCGTTCTATCTCGTCGGCCGGAAACGCTTCGGTCTAGTAGAGCACCAACTCCAGCGGTTGATCGGACGCTGGTTCTTCGCGGCTAGCCTCACCGGGCGCTACACCAGTTCTCCGGAAACTGTCATGGACGGTGACTTGAACCGACTGAAGGAAGTGAAGGACGCAGACGGCTTCGTGGCCACGCTCGAAGGTATCATGGCCAACGAGCTCACCAACGATTTTTGGACCGTGACGTTGCCGTCCAATCTGGACAGCTCCTCCGCCCGCAATCCGGAGTTATTCGCCTACACTGCCGCGCAAAATCGCCTGGGCGCTCCGGTGCTCTTCTCGCACAAGAAGGTGTCCGACCTGCTCGACCCGTCGATCAAGACGAAGAAGAAGGCACTGGAGAGGCATCACCTCTTCCCGCGGGCTTGGCTGGAGCGATCAGGCGTGGATGATTTGAAGCGCATCAACCAGGTAGCCAATTTTGCGCTTCTTGAATGGCCCGACAACATCGACATCAGCGACGACTCGCCCACGGAGTATGTGCCAAAGATCCAGCCGCGGTTTCCGGCGGAGGAATGGAGCCGAATGCACGAGCACCATGCCCTACCCGAAGCCTGGCACGCGATGGCCTATGATACGTTTCTGATCGAACGTCGAAAGCTGATGGCTGCGATCATCCGGAAGGGGTTTGAGTCGCTGAAGTAACGATGAGCCTCAACGAATCCATCGTCGAAGACGCGCGCTGGAGTGGGTCCTCCTTCGTTCCGCTCCGCTGAACTAAGGCGGAAAGGTCGGGGAGCAATGTCGCGTTGCCCAAACCCTCATCCCGGCCTTCTCCCAGCGGGCGGAGGAGGAAAAGCGCGAGGCCGTCCGGCGGCTGAAATTTTCCCATTCCCGAGGAGGGGCGGGCAGCAATCAAGCGTTACATAAAGGTTCGATTTGAGACGGGGAAAAGGACGAACGGCGTGGCCGCGAGATCGCGCAGGCGGAGTTCGCGGCGGCGGGCAAGGGGTTGGTCCGCCGGGAGCAGCACGCCGTTTTTCTCGTGGAGCAAGACGCGCGTGGGAGGCCGACGGTGGGGTAACCGCCGGTGCCGAGGCTATGGTGACTTCGGCGCCTTGAGCAGCGCGAGCGTCTTGGCGGGGTTGATGAGGTTGACGCGGCCTTTGAGTTCGGCGCCGGCGAGGATGAGGGCTTTAGCTTTCTCGGGCGTGAGCGTCGGGTCGAGCGCGAAGAGTTTGCCGGCGAGGTTGGCGACCTGAGGCGCGGCCATGGAGGTGCCGCTAAACTTGAGGCGCTGGCCGCCGGGGATGTAGCTGTCCACCTCGAAGCCGTTGGCGTGGACGTTGACCATCGGGCCGAAGCTGGAGAACGACGTCTCCTCGCCGGCCTGATCGACGGCACCGACGGTGATCATGTGCGGGAGTTGGAAGGAGGACGGGATAAACTCGTCGAATTTGACGTTGTTGTCGCTGTTGCCGGCGGCCGCGACGAAGAGGATTTCGGGGGCGCTTTTGAAGGCGGCGAAGAGCGCTTCGCGGCCGATCTCGAAGATTTCGCGGGCTGATTTTTTGCGGGCTTCGGCGTCACCCATGCCGTTGGCCTCGAGGGCGCCCTCGATGTCGCGGACGGAACCGCCCCAGCTCATGTTGATGACGCGCACCCCGGCCGAGCGGAAGTAAGCCACGGCGGCGAGATAGGCCGCCGCATCTTTACGGGCCTGCTCCACGGTGGGTTTGTCGGGAATCATCCGGTGGTCGAAGGTGATGCGGCCGACGACGAGGCGGGCGAACGGATTCCCGGCGAGCGCGATGCCGGCGACATGGGTCCCGTGGGACCAATTGCCGAAGAGGCCGAGCTCCTCGACCATGGGTTTTACCTGATCGGGTTGCAGGGCGCTCATGAACCGTTTCAGGTCGGAGGCCTCCTCGCTGTCGATCGACGCTTGGAGATCGAGAAAGCCTTTCAGGCGGGCGACGGCTTGCGGGGTCCGGACCTCGGCGGCGCCAAGCGGGAAAACGAGCTCGGGTACGGGATTGGCGTGGAGATCGTAACCAAAGCCGTGGCGTCCGGCGGAATCGGTGTGAAGATTCGCCTTGAAGAGGGCGGTGTCGACGCCGCTGTCCCAGACGCCAATTTTCACGGGTGTGCCGGTGGAATTGGCGGCGAGGTTGACGAGGGTGGGCGTCCAGCGATCGGGCTTTTCGGTTTTGTGGGCGGCGATTTTATCGGCGAGGGCCGCAACGATGGCGGACTTGAGCGGGAGGTAATTGACGAGCTGATTGCGAAACGAAATGAGCTGGCCGGCGACGTCGCCGGAGATGTTGCCGGCTTTGGCGGCCGCAGGGTCGATCTGTTCTTTGGTGAGGCCGAGGATCAACGAATCGCTGCGGATCTCGTAGCCGGATTTCAATTCCTTGAGGTTGTCCTGCACCGTTTCCCAGGGGAGCGGGGTGACGAGGGCGGCGAAGTCGGCTTGAAATAGTTGGGTGAAGGCGGCGGGGTCGGGGCGCTTGATGCTGGCGGAGGTCCACGCCTCGGCGACGAGGCCGGTGGTAAGTTTTTGACCGGACTTCTCTTCAAGAGCGCGGAGTTCGGCGATGAGCGTGCGCACGCTGGCGAAGTCGCGCTCCAAGACGGCGAGATTGAGCAAGGTGGATTTGTACCGCTGCAACGCGGTGCGGTCTTGGACGTCATGCGTGGCGAGATCGGAGAGAATATCCTTCTTAACGGCGGCGGCGAGGGTGGTGAACGCGTCATCGTCGCGGAGGACCTCGGACGGCGGCTTCGGCAACGTGTAGGTGTGGCGGGGGAGGTCGTCGGCTTTTTCGACAACTTTCTTGGCCGGGGTAGCGGCGTGCAGGGCGGAGGCGGCGAGAGCGGCCCAGACGAGAGTTAACCCGAGGGCAGTGGGAGAGAGGCGCATGAGGGCGAAGCGTTGGGATGAAGCGGCGGGGGGAAAGCGGAAAATAGGGAAGAACGGGACGCCCCTTTGCACTTGCTGAGACGAACGGGCATCGCTCTATCGCGTGGACCCATGAGGATCCGCCCGTATCGCGCCGCCGACCAAGATGCCGTGATCGCGCTTTGGACGTCGTGCGGTTTGGTGCGTCCGGCCAACGATCCGGCGCTGGAAATCGCGATGAAGCGGCTGGCGGGCGGAAAGTGGCTGCTCGTGGCCGAAGCATCGAGCGGGCTGGGGGCGGCCAAGCGGGTCGTCGGCACGGTGATGGCCGGTTACGATGGTCACCGAGGCTGGATCAACTACCTGGCGGTGGAGCCGAAGTCGCGCGGCGGCGGAATCGGTCGGGCGCTGATGGTCGAGGCGGAGAGCGTTTTAAAGGCCGCAGGTTGCCCGAAGATCAATTTGCAAGTGCCCACGGAGGACGCGGCGGCGACGGGATTCTACGAACGCCTGGGGTTTTCGGTGGACGCGGTGGTGACCATGGGGAAACCGCTGGAGATCGACGCCGCTGCGGTGCGTCGGGCCGAGAGCTTGAGGTCCACTGTGATATGGCAACGGTACCGTTGGCTCGCGCCGATTTTGGTCGTGCTCGTGGGACTCATTTTGCGAGTGGCGCACGTGGACAAGAATTACGGTCACCCGGATGAGACCATCACCGTCGAAGTGGTCGGGCACATGCGCAGTTCGGGCGATTGGGATACGAACTGGGCGAAGGCGCCGATGCTGGAATCTTCGTTTCG
This sequence comes from Opitutus sp. GAS368, assembly GCA_945882935.1. GTDB lineage: Bacteria > Verrucomicrobiota > Verrucomicrobiia > Opitutales > Opitutaceae > Tous-C4FEB. The sequence goes on along the minus strand of CAMCWW010000068.1, from coordinate 12,581 downwards.
CTACGACCAATACAATTTCTCGTCCTACATTTACGGGACGTTCTTTTTTTATCGGGCGGCGAAGTGGGTGCCGGGGCTGGAGGCGTGGCGCTCGAGGGACCAAGGGTTTTGGGTTTACCGGATGTTCTCGGCCCTTTTGGCAACGGTCGTGGTCGCGCAGGCTTGGTGGTTGGCGCGCCGTCTCGCGGGGGCCCGAGCGGGATTGGCGGCGGGCGCATTGGTCGCGGTCGTGCCCTTGTTGGTGCAGGACGCCCATTACATCCGGCCGGAGGCGTTCGTGACCGTTTTGACGATGGCGGCGGTGATGTTGAGCCTGCCGTTGGCGACGAAGGGCTGGGCAAATTTGAGGCTCTTGGCGGCGTCCGTGGCGCTGGGATTGGCGATTGCGAGCAAGGTGTCGATGTTGGCGCTCGTTTGGCTGCCGTTGGTGCCGGTGATAGCCGCAGTCATTTCAGAACGAAAATGGGCGTTCCGCCGCCTCGGAGTTTCGCTCGGTTTAGGGGCGGTGGGAGTTTGCGCGGGTTTCGCGATGGGGGCGCCGGGGGCGGTGGCAAACCCCGGGGCGTTCTGGCGCGGGATTGAATACCTGACGGCGCAATACGCGGGGCTGCACCCTCCGCATAGCCGGTTTGAAGGTGGATTCGTCGCTCCGGTGTTGGGGGGCTACTTTTGGTCGGTTTTGGGTGCGGGCATGATTGCCGCCGGTTTGGTCGGAAGCGTCGGCTTGGCGGCGCGGAAACGTTGGCTGGAGTTAACGATGTTGGCAGGGCCCGTCGTGCTGTTCGTCGTCTATTTCTCAACCCGAACGGTGTTTTTCGAACGTAACTTAAGTCATGTGGTGCCGCTTTTCTGCGCGCTCACCGCCGTGGGTCTCATTGAGGCGGGTAACTGGTTGGCGCGACGCACGGGCGTAAAGGCGGTTTACCTGACTGCTGGGCTTCTGGCGCTGGTTTTGTATCGGCCGGCAGAACTGAGCAGCCGCTTGGTCTGGCTCGAGTTTTCAGGCCGGTACGCAGCGACGGTCGCGGAGGTTGACGAAGCGATTCGGGCGGCTCACCCAGGCTTAAAGTGGCACGTTGAGGCTTTGCTCAATCTGGGCCCCGCAGAGGCCTTGGCCGAACATTTTTCGCAGGGCGGAGGAGCCTTGCTGTTGCGTGAGATCGACTACCATGACGAGTGGTGCGCGCAGTTTAGACCACTTCTCACCCAACAGTTTAAGGTGAAGCCGCTGGCGACTGTTCCCAGCATTTTCTCCGATGTCCCCGGTTGCTCGCTCCATGTCTATAATAGCTGGACCAGCCGCTACTTTTTGGTCGAGGGGCTCAGGAAATCGCGGTCTGTAGACTGATTTTTTTCCGTTTGCCCGCGCTCGCGGCAGCGGCACACACTCATCCTTTTAATGTATCTCAAGGCCCTAAAATTGCACGGTTTCAAGTCCTTCGCCGACCCGACAACGCTCCGTTTTGAGCCCGGGGTAACGGCGGTCGTGGGGCCCAACGGCTGCGGCAAATCCAACATTGCCGATTCGATCCGCTGGGTGCTCGGCGAGCAAAGCGCCAAGGCCCTCCGCGGTGGTAAGATGCAGGACGTCATCTTTGAAGGTGCCGACACCCGCAAACCGGCACAGCTTTGCGAAGTCTCCCTGTTGCTCACCGATTGCGAGAAGCAACTCGGGAGCGAATTCCACGAAATCGAGATCACGCGCCGGGTGTTCCGCGACGGGCAAAGCGAGTATGCCTTTAACGGCCAAGCTTGCCGCCTGAAGGACATCCAAAAGCTTTTCATGGATACCGGTATCGGCCGGACGAGTTATTCGATTATGGCGCAAGGTCAGATCGACCAGATTCTTTCCTCCAAGCCGGAAGAGCGCCGGGCAGTGTTTGAAGAAGCCGCCGGCATCACGAAATATAAAAGCCAACGGCGCGAGGCGATGAGCAAGCTCGCGTTGACCGATCAAAATCTGGCGCGCGTCGCGGATGTCGTCGGCGAGGTCGGCCGGCAGATCGGGAGCCTCCGCCGGCAGGCGGCGAAGGCCATGCGCTACAAGCGCCTGAACCATCGCCTGCGGCACCTGAGCCTCGCGTGGAACGGTTTTCATTATTCGCAGCTGACGGCGACCCTCGGCGCGCTCGAGGCCGACGTGGCCACGCTTCGGGCCGAAGCCAACAGCCGCCGCGCGAATCGCGAGGAGCAGGAGATCTCGCTGGAGGGGAAAAAATCTCTGCGTGGCCGGCTGAACCAGCGGGTGCAGGACGCCCAGCAGGCGGTTTTCGATGTGCGGTCGCAAAAGGAAGCCGCCGAAAACGCGGCGAACCTCGCGCATATCCGGCGAGCCGGAATTGAAGACCGGCTCGGTTCATCGCGGGACAACCTCGGTGAACTGGAAATGCAACTCCGAGAAGTTACCGCGCAGGGCGACAGCGCGGCGCAAGACAAACAACTCCAACTGGGACTCCTCGGCAGCAGCGACTCAGTTTTCCAACAACGCAACCGCGAGCAAGGGATCGCCGAAGGCGAACTCACCAAACTCGAACAAGACCTGCAGCAGGCCAAGTTTCAGCTCCTCCAATTTGATAGCACCGTCGCACGGCTCCGCACGGATTGTTCGGGCTACGAAGTTGACCAGAAGACCAGCGCGCACCGGCACGACTTGCTGGCCCAAGAGATCGAATCGATGCGGCAACAGCAATCGGCGGCGGCGCAGCAAGTCGCCGAGCTTGATGCCCGCACGGAGGAAGCTCTCGGCGAGAAATCGCGCGCCCACGGCGAGTCGGTCACCGCGCAACAAGCGATCACGGACCTCACCCGCGAATTTCGCGAAGCGCAGCGCAAGCTCTCGGAGATTGATCGCCAACTAGCCCAACGCATGGCGCGTTTGAAATTGCTCCAGCAATTGCAGGAGCGCTGGGAAGGATTTGGCGAAGGGGCCAAGGCCGTGTTGCAAGGCCGGCTGGAAACGGCGCTCAATGGCGCCAAAGCTTCCCCCATTTCGCAAGGACTCGACGTGCAGCCCGAGTTTGGCAAAGCGATCGAAGCGATCCTGGGGTCAGCCGCTGAGGCGATCAGCGTCAGCGATCTCGGGACGGCCCAGCGGATCCTCGCCCAGTTGGAGAACGAACAAATCGGCTCGGCTATTTTGCGCATTACCGAGTGCGGCGTTCGGCAGGAAGCTGCCTACGAACTGCCCGCCTGGCTGGTGCCGGCGTCGATCGCCGTCAGCTCGCAGGTCGAAGGCCATCCGGCGCTGGCGTTGTTCGGCAGTTGTTACATCGCGGAAGACCTCACGGCATTCTTGGAATTTTGGCGGGCGAATCCCGGTTTTGCCTTTCTTGCCGTCGCCACGCGCAAAGGTGATTTGGTAGACCGACGGGGCTTAGTCTACGGCGGATTTCAAGGCTCAAAAAAATCATCCAACAGTATCGTCCAACGGGAAATCGATCTGCGGGAGACGGCGAAGGCGTTAGCCGAGGAACAAAAACTGCACGACGAGCAGAAGCTAACGATCGACGCGATCAATACCCGGCTCGCCGAGGCCGAGCAAATGTTGGAACAACGGCGCGCCGATATCCTGGCGATCACGCAGACCCTCGCCTCGGTGCAGGCGGAACAGCGTAACGCCCAGCGCAACGCCGAAGACGTCGGCGCAAAGCTCCGCCGGATGGAGAACGAACTCACCGGCCTCGAACAGGCTCGCAACGAGGCCCATACCCGTTGGGAGAAGGCCCAAATCGGTCTGACCACGGCCGAGAGCGCTGGAGCGTCGCAACGGGAACAGATCATCCAAATGGAAACCCGGATCACGGAGCTTCGGGTGGACCGCGACGTGAAGCGAGATTCGTTGGCGCAGGCGCGGCTCGAACTCGCCGAGCGCCGTCAGAAAGTGGAGGTGCTCGACCGCGGACTCGGCGAGATGGCGCGACGCAGCCAGCAACTCGGCGAGCTTTTGGCGCAGCGCCAGCAAGAGATCGAGACCTGGACCGACCAAGTTGCCTCGCTCGCCACCGAATCCGATGCCCAGCGCGCGCGCTCGGTGCAGCTTGCGGAGACGCTCGTGGTGACGCAGGAGCAGGTAGAGAAAATCCGCGTTGAATTGATGGCGGTGGAGCAAGAGATCAGCGGCTTGGAATCGGCGCAACAGGCGCTCCGCAGCGATGCCGAAGGTGCGATCGCCGCGTTGGCGAAGCACGACATCAAACTCGCCGGTGATCGCCAGCGAACTCAGTTCATCGCCGAGGAAGTGTCGCGCGAGTTCCAAGCCAATATATCCCAGTTGGATTGGCGGCATTTCTACTGGCACGCCGACGGAGAACCGGAGGGCATGAAACCGCTGGATTTGGACGAAGAAGATGAAGCGGATGAAGGCTCGCCGAAGGCCGAGGGCGACCCGGTCGGCGAAGCGACCAAGCGCCGCCGGAAATCGAAGGGGCCGAAACCGGATCCAACCGCCGAAGATTTGGCCGCTTTGGACCAGACCAACTGGGAGGAAACCAAAGCCGAGATCGACGCGCTGCGCACCCGGTTGAACGGCCTTGGCGCGGTCAATCTGGTGGCGATCGAAGAATACGCCGAGCTCAAGCAGCGCCACGATTTTCTGCGGACGCAGACCGATGACCTGACGAATGCAAAAGCCGAGCTCATCAAAGCGATCGACGAGATCAACCTGACCTCGCAGCGCCAGTTCTCGATCACGTTTGAGCAGATCAAGAAGAACTTCGAATATACGTTCCTGACGCTTTTCGGCGGCGGGCGCGCCGCGTTGGAGTTGATCGCGACGGATGATGTGCTGGAGAGCGGGATCGAGATCGTAGCCCAGCCCCCGGGAACGAAGTTAAAGAGCATTTCGTTGCTTTCGGGCGGGCAAAAGACCCTCACGGCTGTGGCCCTGCTCTTCGCCCTCTACATGGTGAAACCATCGCCGTTCTGCGTGCTCGACGAGTTGGACGCGCCCCTCGACGAATCGAATATCGGTCGCTTCACGGATCTGTTGAAGAAATTCGTGGGCGAATCGCAGTTCATTATCATCACGCACAACAAGCGGACCGTCTCGGCTTCGAACGCGATTTACGGCGTGACCATGGAAGAGCGCGGCGTATCGAAAACGGTTTCGATGCACTTCAATAATGACCGGATCGTCCCGGAGAAAACGGCCGAAAACATCGCGGAAGCGGTGACGGGAGCGCGGGGACAACCGGCGACATTACCCAAGAGCTGAAGGTGCTTCCCGGGATAAAACGGACACGCGTTGGGCCGGTTGGAGGTTAGTTAGCAGAGAAAGGATTCGTTCCTCAAACCGGGGCAACCTGCAAGGCCGTGAATCTGTTGGCCGATTGGACCCCAAAAAAAAGTAACGCGGGTTTGCCTCGGGCGGAGCGGACGGTGAGCTTTCTCCATGGCAAAATGGCTTCTCGTCGATGGATTCAATCTGGCATATCGGTGCTTTTTTGCGATTCCGGAATTGTCCCGCGCTGACGGTTTTCCCACGAACGCGCTTCATGGCTGGGTAAAGTCGCTCTGGAAACTGGCCGATCAAGAAAAGCCCGTAGGCACCCTGGTCTTTTTTGACCTCGGCGGCGCGCAGGACCGATTGGCTCTGCATCCCGAATACAAAGCGCAACGCGAAGAGATGCCTGAGGCTTTGGAAAAACAGTTGCCGTATGTTAAGGCCCTAACCCGCGCGATGGGGTGCGTCGGCATCGAGCAAGAGGGGATTGAAAGCGACGATCTATTGGCCGCCGAAGCGGTCTCGCTCGCGCGCCAAGGACATGACGTCCTCATCGTCAGCTCGGACAAAGACTTCGCTCAGATCGTAAACCAGCAGATCAAAATTCTCCTGCCACCGCCCACGGCCAATCCCAAGCTCGGCTGGCAAGTGCGCGACGAAGCCGGCGTGCGGGAAAAATTTGGGGTTCCGCCGACCCAGATTGCCGACTTCCTCGCACTCGTGGGAGACACTTCGGACAATATCCCCGGGATCAACGGGGTCGGACCGAAGACTGCGGCCAAGTGGCTCAGCGAATATGGTAACCTTGAAGGAGTGATCGCCCACGCCGCCGAACTTCAACCGGAGCGCTTTCGAACAGCCGTGTCCGCAGAGGCGGACAAGCTCAGGCGAAATCTGAAGCTAACGACGCTTAACGTGTCCCTTCCCAGCCTCGTTTTGAGCGCGCCAACGCCGGCACCGGAAGAACTCTACCGTTTGCTCGAAACCTTGGAGATGCGGTCGGCATTGGCCGAGGCTCGGCAGCGTTACGGACAACCTGAATTGTTCTAGCCGACCCGAACTACGGACCAATCAGTGGCTTTCCTTGGAGACGTTTTCGGATCGAGGAATAAGCGGCTTGGGCGCGGCGCGGGAAGCGTTTGGTAGACGCACTTTGAGTTTTTTAGGGAGCCGGTTCGCTCTCAGGGCTAATCCAAGCGCAACGAATGCTAGGGTGATAAGGTGTCGGAAATAGGCTTGAAGGGCAGGGGAGCGGAGTGTCCCTTGGCCGCGTGTCCGCTAAACCGCTACTTATGCTGGGTCTGCCCAAAGGCAGCCTTGAAGAATCAACGAAGAATCTGTTCGCCAAGGCCGGGTGGAAGATCGCGACGAGTTCGCGTTCCTATAAGCCGACGATCAACGACCCGGAGCTTGATGGACGTTTCGTCCGAGCACAGGAGGTCAGTCGTTATGTCGAGCACGGATTCTTCGATTGTGGGCTGACGGGTTTTGACTGGGTCCAAGAGAATGGATCCGACGTCGTTGAGGTGATGGACTTGGTCTACAGCCGCGCCTCGGTGCTAAAATCGCGTTGGGTCCTCTGCGTGCCCGAAGATTCGTCGGTGAAGTCGATTGCGGATCTGGCCGGCAAGCGAGTGGCGACCGAGCTCGTGAACACCACGAAACGCTTTTTTGAGGCGAAAGGGGTCGCGGCGGAGATTGAGTTTTCCTGGGGAGCGACGGAGGTAAAGGTTCCTGACTTGGTTGATGCGATTGTGGACATCACCGAAACCGGTAGCTCGATCCGCGCGAACAAACTCCGAATCATCGACACCCTGCTTGAGACCAACACCAAATTCATCGCCAACAAGGCGAGTTGGGCGAATCCGGCCAAACGAAAAAAAATCGAGACCCTTGCCCTGCTCCTGCGCGGTGCGCTCGAGGCGGAAAGCAAGGTGGGACTGAAATTAAATGTCCCGAAGAAAGCGCTAGAACTCATTGTTCGCGCCCTGCCCTCGCTGAGAAATCCCACGATCTCGCCTCTGAGCAATTCCGATTGGGTGGCGCTTGAGACGATCATCGACGAAAGTGTCGTCCGGGAAATCATTCCTCAGTTAAAGGAGTTGGGCGCCGAGGGGATCGTCGAATATCCCCTCAACAAGGTCATCTATTAAATTTACCTGAACCACATCTCGTCATGGCCAAAGTCACTCTCGGTTTGCTCCAACATGCTTGTTCGGCCGATCCAGCCGCCAACCTCAAGAAAACCCTCGCGCTCACTGAACGAGCGGCGAAGCAGGGGGCGAACATCATCTGCACCCAGGAACTCTTCCGCTCGCAGTATTTCTGCCAGAATGAAGACCACGAAAACTTCAAGCTCGCCGAGCCAATCCCCGGACCGAGCACGCAAGCATTCCAGAAAATCGCCAAAAAATACGGCGTCGTAATCGTCGCTTCACTTTTTGAAAAGAGGGCTTCGGGACTTTATCATAATACGGCCGTGATTATCGACGCCGACGGCAGCCTGCTCGGCATCTACCGGAAAATGCACATTCCCGATGATCCGCTTTACTATGAGAAGTTCTATTTTACGCCCGGTGACACCGGGTTCCGCGCCTGGAACACCAAATTCGGTAAAATCGGGGTGCTCATCTGTTGGGACCAATGGTATCCCGAAGGAGCGCGGCTGACCGCGATGCAAGGAGCGGAGATTCTCTTTTACCCCACGGCGATAGGCTGGCATCCTCAGGAAAAAGCCGAATACGGCGTAAACCAACACGGCGCTTGGGAAACAATCCAGCGCAGCCACGCGGTCGCCAACGGTTGTTATGTCGCGGCGATCAATCGTATCGGGGTGGAGACGCCGATCGGCGGGCCTGGGATCGAATTCTGGGGCCAAAGTTTTGTCGCGGGCACAAGCGGGCAGATTCTCGCGAAGGCTAGCGTTGACCGCGAGGAGACCATGCTAGTCCCGATCGAGCTCGATAAGGTTGATGTCACCCGAACCCATTGGCCCTTCTTGCGCGACCGCAGGATCGACGCCTACGGAGACCTCACCAAACGATTTAGCGACTGAAGGATGATGGCTGCAAAGAAGACGCCCGCCGCGCTGGGCTTCCGTATGCCGGCCGAATGGGAGCCGCAGGTGGCAGTTTGGCTATCTTGGCCGCATAATCTAAAGACGTGGCCGGGCAATTTCAGGCCGATCCCGGCCAAATTCGCGGAGATTGTCGCGCACATCAGTCGCTTTCAGGAGGTGCGCATCAACGCTGCCCAAGCCCTGCACAAGAGGGCTTGGGCTTTGATTGAAAAAGCAGGCGCGGATACAAAGCACGTCACCCTGTTCGATCATCCGACTAATGACGCATGGTGCCGAGATCACGGGCCCATCTTCGTGAAAAACGATCAGACCGGCGAGGTGGCTGTCACTGATTGGGAGCACAACGCGTGGGGTGGAAAGTATCCGCCTTATGATCTCGATAACACGATTCCGCCGAAGATCGCGTCCGCCCTGGGCCTCCGCAGATTCGAAAAGAAAATGGTGATGGAAGGCGGTTCAATCGATGTAAACGGCGCCGGATTTCTGCTGACGAGTGAGTCGTGTTTGTTGAATAAGAATCGCAATCCCACGATGACCCGGGCCGAGATTGAACAGGCACTGAGGGATTATCTCGGCGTGCACACTGTTCTCTGGTTGGGCGATGGAATCATCGGCGATGACACCGACGGGCATATCGACGACCTGACGCGCTTTTATTCGACCAATGGAATCGTGACCGTCCTCGAGACAAACAAACGGGACAAGAATTACTCGATCCTTGCCGAAAATTTAGAGCGGCTTCACGCCCTGCGGACACCGACGGGCAGAAAATTCGACATCGTAAATTTGCCGATGCCAAAGCCCTGTCTCTACAAGGGACAACAATTGCCGGCGAGCTACGCCAATTTTCTCGTGATCAACGGCGCCGTGCTCATGCCTACATTCCGTCAACCGGCGCGGGATGAGTCCGCCGGGGAGGTGCTGGCCGCTTGCTTTCCAGGTAGGGAAATTATTCCCGTGGACTGTTTGGAGCTCGTTTGGGGCTTGGGCACTCTGCATTGTATCTCGCAGCAGCAACCAAAATGAAGTTGGCCCGATTTCTGGTTTTTGCCGGTTTCGTTTTGATGCTCGCCGGATGCGAGTCGGTTTCGGAACGAATCTCCGACCGCTTCGATTTGGTTCCGGCGAAGACTAAATCTTTCGATGGTGATAAAGCGACGGTCTTCCTCGCCGCCCAACGAGCCCTAAAGCGGATGGACTTTGTGACGACGCGCAGAGCAGCGGCGCAAGGCGTGATCAATGCTCGGAGCGGAATTCGCGATACGGCGGTCTTTGGAGCCGGACGTCAGTTTACCTTCGAAATTCGATTGAGAAGCGTCGAACCAAGAAACACCGAGGTGGATGTTCAGCTCATCGAAATTTTGGAGGGAGATTTTAAAGCGGGAGCTACCACTCGACCTCTTCGCGTCCACGGGCTTTATGAGTCGTTCTTCGAGCAACTTGATCGGGCGATGCGTGACGGGATCTCGCCAGTTAAGCCTAGTTTGTGATCCGATCGATCCCGGTTCAGCGACGATTCGAGGTCAAATTAGGGCTTGCTCACGAGCCCTTCAGCTGGGGATTCTCAACCTTCGCGGCTTAGAATCAGATCAAATTGGCGTTCCCGCGATGTGCTCCCGCCAATACTCTCACGCAAGTTCAACCATCAACCCAAGACCCCGCCTCATGGCCGGGTCCCAACCGGTGCGAAGGAGGCCTGGAGCCAGCCGACTTTAAAAACCGGATTTACGCATATGAGTTCGCTAATGAATGACCTGCTCGCGCAATCATCCTTCGATAAATTGAAGGTCGGCGCGATCATCCCCGGCACGATCACCGAGATCCGCCAAAATGAAGTTGTCGTCGATATCGGCGGCAAATCCGAAGGCCTAATCCCGGCCAATGAGTTCCTCGACATCGGCGAGCTCCAAATCGGCTCCAGTATCGAAGTGCTGGTCGAAAAACTTGAAGACAAGAACGGCAATCCCATCCTTTCGTTCGACAAGGCTGAACAAAAGAAGAACTGGGATAATATCCTCACGAAGTTCCCCGAAGGCTCCATCGCTGCCGGTCGAGTGAAGGCCAAGGTTAAAGGCGGTCTGATCGTATCGATCGGCGTTGATGCCTTTATGCCTGCGTCACACATCGACGTGCAGCCGCCGAAGAACCTCGATCAATACGTCGGCCAAACCTACGATTTCAAGGTTCTCAAGATCGATCTTATCCGCCAGAATGTCGTATTGTCGCGCCGCGAGCTCATCGAAGAGCAGCGCGCTTCCAAACGCCGCAATCTCTTGGAGAGCATCCAGCCTGGCCAAGTTCGCAAAGGTGTCGTCAAGAACATCACCGATTTCGGTGCTTTCATCGACCTCGACGGCATGGACGGCCTGTTGCACATCACCGACATGAGCTGGGGACGGATATCGCACCCGAGCGAGATGGTGAAGCAAGGCGAAGAGATTCAGGTAATGATCATCGAAGTGAACCGCGAAAAAGAGCGGGTTTCATTGGGCCTCAAACAGACCACCAAGAATCCTTGGGACGAGATTGAACGTAAGTTCCCGGTCGGCTCCAAGGTTCACGGTAAGGTCGTAAATCTCGTGCCATACGGTGCGTTTATTGAGATCGAGCCGGGCGTTGAAGGTTTGGTGCATATCACGGAGATGTCTTGGACCAAGCGCATTACCAAGCCATCGGAGTTGCTTAAAGTTGGGCAAGAGCTAGATGCGGTCGTTCTTGGTATCCAGAAGGATGACCAGAAGATTTCGCTTGGCCTGCGCCAGCTTGATCCAAATCCATGGGACATGGTTCGCCACAATTACCCGATTGGGGCGCGCGTTCGGGGCAAGGTCCGAAATATGACAACCTACGGCGCCTTTATCGAACTCGAGGAAGGTATCGACGGTATGGTGCACGTTTCCGACATGAGCTGGACCCGGAAAGTAAATCATCCTTCTGAAGTCCTCAAGAAGGGCGATGATGTAGATGCAATCGTGCTGGATATTGATCCATCACAACAACGTATCAGCCTAGGAATGAAGCAACTTGCGGTTGATCCATGGTCAGACATCGATTCGTTCTTCAAGATCGGCGACGTCGTCCAAGGCACGGTCACCAAGATCACTTCCTTCGGCGCCTTCGTGGAATTGAAAGATGGAATCGATGGCCTCGTGCATATCTCGCAGATCAGCGAGGAGCGAATCGAGAAGATCAAAGACATCCTCAAAGCCGGGCAGGTGGTCGGCGCACGGGTGGTCAAGATCGACCGCGACGAACGTCGTTTGGGCCTTTCCATTAAGGCCGCCAACTACAGCGCCGAGGAATTGGCCGCTGAGAGTGCGACTTACGAGGCGCTGAATCGCAGTGCAGGTAATGACATGATGAACCTCGGCGACATCTTAGATGAGGCGTCGAAGAAGTAGTAAGTCAGCATCTTGCGATCGCACTTAGTGCGTTAGCCACAGAGTTATAGCCGCCCGGGAAAGCTCGGGCGGCTTTTTTGTGTCTCGATCACGGGCAATCGTTCAATATTTATTCGCACAATAAATATTATGTTTAATAAATAGTGGGCTCTTTCGCCACCATCACCGCGAGTTCGAGCACGTGAAAATGCCCGAGGTGACTGCGGCCGTGGTGGTGCTCGCCGGCGACATCGAGGAACTACAGTGCCGCATCTCCGCGAATCACATGGCCTCGGCGTCGGGCCGTGTTGGAGCCCGTGCGGCCGACTCAAACGAGCACGATTCTTGGATTCGTGATAGACAGAGACGATTGATAAAGAGCGAAAAACGGCCTATCGGCGCAGAGTCGGCGGGCGCAGGCCGAGCACACCGAAGGGCGACGAAACCAAGCTCGCCGCCTCGCGCGCGAAACGCAGCGCCGCCGGAAACGTGCGCCCACGATCGAACGCCGTCGATCCATCTGCATGGGTTCAGAAAACATAGTTCAGGGAAACCGCGGCACGCCGCGGCTCCACCGGATAGATGATCTGACGCGCCACGGCGATCCACGGCGCCACCTTGTCGGTGACGTTGGTCACATTGAGTTGGGCGCGCCAGCGCCCACCCCACTCATAACCGACGAAAGCGTCTGCAGTGCTGTAAGCCGGCATTGTGGCCGTGTCCGCCCCGTCTAGCGCCCGGGCGGGGTTCTTGACGAAGCCCCCACCCAGGTACAGCCCCTTGAGCGTGTCGGACTGGAGAGCGTACTTTGCGAAGGCACGGTAGTTGATCCCCTGCGGCACGGCACGGGCCCGAATGCCGGTTTGAGTGCGCGAGTCCAGGTCACCCAAGCCAGCCATGA
>CAMCWW010000067.1:0-20676 GCA_945882935.1 Opitutus sp. GAS368 | reverse complement strand
CCTCAAATCGGCCCGTGATTGAAGCGTAAAATCGCCCGCAAGCGGGCTCCTACACACGGCAACCTGAGTGAACCGGTGGAGCCGCCAGCGCGGGCGAGCGTCCGGGCTCGACCGGTCGTTTTACGGCTTCAGTTCCGCCACGGCCTCATCGCCGAACAACTCCGCCCACACTAGGAGTGACCGCACCTGACGAGCCCGCTTGGCCTCGGCGTCGCTCTCGCCAGCGTTATCATTTAACACCGCTCGGATCAACGCGCGGGCGGCGTTGAGGTTCCCCGCTGTATGTTGAACGCGGGAGAGCGTGAGCGACTCGGGCGCGCGCTCCGTGGGCGGAATTGAGGAGAGTGCTTTCTCGGCGTCCTGAATCAAAGACCGGGCGCGCCCAGGCTCACCGCTGGCGAGCCAAACCTTTGCCACCGCGCTCATCTCCGAAACGCGCCAGGCGCCGGCGATGCCCCGGGCGAGCGTCTCGGCCCGGCCGAGGAGCTCGCGGCCGGCGTCAATTTGACCACATGCGAGCTGGGCCGCCGCGACATCGCGCAGGGCCTCGCCGTCGCTCCAGCCGGGTTTTTTAGGCAAAAGCGCTGCGGCTTGGGTGAGTAACGCCTCGGCCCCCGCCCGGTCGCCACGTCGGTGAAGCGCGAGGGCGATGGCCGAGAGAGCGCCCGCTTTTTGGCGGTAGGTGCCGTAGCGGCGATTTTCCTCGATCGCATCGGCTAGCCCTCGGGCAAGGGCCACTTCGTCCCGACGGGACAGCTCGCGCACGACATCCCTCAGGGCAAACGCGCGGTCCTCGGTATCGGGCACTTCACGGGTGGTCTTCGCGGCGGATTCGAGCAGGCCGAGTCTTGCCTGAGTCACCGCGAGCAACCGAATGACGCGACTCTTGTGCCAGTCGAGGGTCAGATCTTTATCCCGCTGGGCAATCCCGACCAAAAGCTGGGCGCGGTCCGCTTGTTCGGCTGGCAGGGCAGAGGCGAGTTCGAGCAGTACCGAAGCGTGGAGAAAAGGCGGAAGCGAATCGGCCAAACTTTGAGCGTCCTCGGACTTCCCAAAGCGAATCGCAACGCTGGCGACCTCGGCGGTTAACTGATCTTTCTCCGGTGAAGCCTGCATCTCGGCGGCGGTTTTCCGGGCCACAGAAAACGGAGCGGATGAGGATTCGGCTGCAGGAGCCATTTTTGCAGTAAGCAAGGCACTGCCGAGAAGGAGTCGGGTGAGCATGAAAAAGCAGGGTTTTGACGGTCGATCGCGACGCTTCTGGGCTGTTGCGTGCAAGCTTCAGGATGATATTGAGCCGGGCGACGCCGAGTTCGTTTTCGCCCAGCGAGCGATTTGTTTCCGGTTTGTGACACAAACGCCGCGTAATCGTAATATTCGGGGCCTACTTTGATCGTGTAACGGTAATCCTTGACCACAAAAGCCCACCAAATGAACCAACGAACTTTTCTTAAACGCTTCGCGGTCGCTCTCGGCTTCGCGATTTCTGCTGCTGCGGCTTTCGCCCAAGACAGCGGCCCCTTAATTGATTTGTTGGTCCGCAAGGGTATCGTCACCGACCAAGAGGCGGAAGAACTCCGGGTGGAACTTCTAAAGGATTTTACGGCCAATTCGTCGGCCGGAAAATTGAACCTAAGCTCGTCGCTATCTGAATTCAAACTGTCCGGCGACCTGCGGATGCGTTACGAGGCCAACAGTCAAACGCCGGAGTTGGCGACCGGCGGGGCTCCGGTGAGCAATGAGACCTCCCGCCAACGTCTTCGGTTTAGATTCAACGGAGATTTCTTGCTGCAAAAGGGTTGGAACGCCGGGTTTGCGCTCGAAACCACTCAAGCGTCGGATTCGGGCAACCAAACCTTCACCGGTGGGGCCGACGACTACGGGATTTTCCTGACCCGCGCCTATATCGGCTGGCAGCCCAACTTGAACTGGACGTTTGCAGTCGGAAAACAGAAGAACCCTTTTCTTACCACCGACCTGCGCTGGGATTCTGATATCAACCCCCAAGGTTTTTTTCAGGGTTACAAGTTGATGCTCGGCGTGAAAGACAACCTCGAGTTTCGGGCGATGCAGCATTTTATGTTCGAAAACAACGAGCAACTCATCGGGCCAGCGGGACGTGACGCTTGGATGTTTGAGCAACAGGCCGTCTACACCCGTTGGTTTGCGCCGGAAAACTTGAGCAACTTCATTTTCGCTGTCGGCTACAACGCCTACGGCCAATCCACGATGACCGGTTTGCTGAATTCTTCAGCGTTTGCAGGATCGACCCGGGCCCAGAATTACGGAACTCTCGCGGGTGAGGTAAATCTGGCGAAGATCAACGGCGAAGGCACGTCTCTGAAATTTTATTGGGACGGTTCCTATAATTTCACCGGCGACACCCGCGCTTACCGGGTTTACAATTTAAACCGAGCGGCTTTTGACGCAGGCAAGGACGCGTGGCTCGTAGGTGTGGGCTACAGCTATGGCACGGGTAAAGTTCAGGGCGACTACAGCGCCCGCCTCGACTACCGGGAAGTCGGCGTCAGCGCGATCGACCCGAACACCAACGACTCCGATTGGGGTTTCGGTAAGACGAACCAAAAGGGGCTGAAGCTCGCCCTCGCATATAACGTCAACGATTTCACCAATTTTAACGTCACCTACTTCGATACCAAAATCATCGATGAAAAGATGACCTTTGCGCTTGGTAATTTGAACCATTCTCACGAGTTGCTGGTCGATCTCGTGCTCAAGTTCTGACCTTTTTCGTCCAAAGAATCATAAACTCAATCCAATGAAAAAAATTTCCTTCCTTTTCGCCGCGCTCGCCTTGGTTTCCACGGTCTCGGCGCAGCGACTTGTCATCAAGGGCTCCGATACGCTCGGGGCCAAGCTCGTCCCCACCATGGCGGAGGAGTATAAGGTCAAGAATCCCGGAGTCTCCTTTGAGATTGCTGCCGAAGGTTCGACCACCGGCATCTCGGCGATGATCGACGGCACAGCGCAGATCGGGATGTCGTCCCGGCGCGCAAAAACCACCGAAGTCTCCGCAGCCCAGGCCAAAGGTGTCACCATGAAGCCGATCATCGTCTGCTACGACGGCATGGCGGTCTGCTTAAACGCGAACAATCCGGTGAAGGGTTTGACCCGCCGGCAGGTCGAACAGATCTTTACGGGCGACATCACCGATTGGTCGGCAGTGGGCGGCAAGGCGGGCAAGATTTCTATTTATACCCGTAACACCTCCTCCGGCACCTATTCGGATTGGAAGGACCTAGCGATGAAGAAGCGCGACTATGCGGGTTCTTCACAAAAAATGGCCGGTAACGAGCAGATCGCCGCCGAAGTGGCAAAGAACGCCAACGGCATCGGCTACCTTGGTCTCGCCTACATCAACGCCGAGGGAATCAAGATTGTGCCGATCGACGGCGTGATCGCGAACAAAGAGACTATTTTGAGCAAGAAGTATCCTTACGCCCGTCCGACCTTTTTTTACACCAACGGCGAACCGACCGGCGAAGCGGCCAAGTTCATCGACTTTGCCCTCGGCGCCGAAGGGCAGAAGATCGTCGAGAAGGTCGGTTTTATCACCCTCAAGTAATCACGCATGGCCTTAGACTTTTGCCGGTTGGTGCAAGTCCGTGGTTTCACTCGTCGCAACCGGTTCCGTCACTCTCTCCCATGAAAAAACTCCTCCTGCTTGCGGTCGGTCTCGCGTGTGCCTCGCACGCTTATGCTCAAAAATTGGTGATCAAAGGCTCGGACACGCTCGGAGCGAAGTTCGTCCCAACTCTTGCCGAAGAATATAAAGTGCGAAATCCCGGCGCTTCGTTCGAGATTGCGGCCGAGGGTTCAACGACCGGCATCACGGCGATTATCCAAGGCACCGCGGATGTTGGCATGTCTTCGCGCGAAGTGAAGGCGACGGAGATTTCCGCCGCGCAAGCCAAAGGGGTGACTCTCACACCCACGATCGTCGCTTACGACGGCTTGGCGGTGATCGTGAACGCCAAAAATCCCATCTCGAAACTCACGTTGCGCCAGGTTGAACAAATCTTCGCCGGCGACGTCACCGACTGGTCGGCGGTCGGCGGTCCGAAAGGAAGTTTCTCGATCTATACGCGCAATACGGCGTCGGGCACCTACTCGGATTGGAAGGAACTCGCGATGAAGAAACGCGACTACGCCAAGTCCTCGCAAAAGATGGCCGGCAACGAGCAGATCGCTTCTGAGGTCGCCAAAAACCCCAATGGCATCGGGTATGTCGGTCTCGCCTACATTCAGGCCGAGGGCATCAAAGTGATCGCCATCGACGGCCACCTCCCGACGAAGGAAGAAGTCGTTGCCAAGAAGTATCCCTACGCCCGGCCCACGTTCTACTACACCAACGGCGAGCCAAAGGGCGACGTCGGCAAATTTGTGGCCTTCACCCTCGGCGTCGAAGGAAAGAAGATAGCCGATAAAGTCGGTTTCGTGCCGGTGCCTTGATCGTCATGCGATTGTGACGTTGGGTCGCTTGACGCGGCCCACCCTCAATCTTCTCTCAGCCCACACAATCGGCATCCTCTACTCGCCCCGTTTACATGGACGCTCCTCGCCCGGCTCAAGACCCGGAATTTCTAGTTAATAAGACCCGGGTCCGGGTGCTCGGCCTCTCGCTGGACGACGCCGTCAAATTTTTCTTCGGCGGAAACGCGTTCATCTCGGTCTTGGTGCTGACGCTGATCACCTATTTCCTCTTTCAAGAGGGCTTCGGTTTTTTCGGTCAAAATCATCGTAGTTTGCTCACCTATCGGCAGGCCGGTCTGGAGTATGTGGATTTCATCCGGACGCAGGAGAGCGGTCATACCGCGCTCACCCGTTACATTTCCGATCTGCGTCTGCGGCAGTTCAACGAACTGACGACCGTGCGGATGCTCGATCTAGAAGCTGCCAACGCCCAGTTGGCCGCGTTCGACGAATTTTCGGGTCAATTCAGTGACGGTGTGGATCCGCTGCGGGGACTACTCTCCGATCTCACAGAGCAGGCGACGGCCATCAAGACGAAGTTCCTCGTCGCCGAAGACAAAAAAGTCGAGCGCCAGCAGCTGGTCGACGCCGGAAAGTCCGTCGAAGCGGCCGCTGTAAAAATCGATCAGATTGATTTCCCGGCCGAGTTGAAGGCGCTCACGGGCGCATTGCCCCTTTACCGCGCGGCGAGCGCGGAGTTTGCCGCCAAGCTCACGGCGGCTTTGGCGAAAGCGCCGACGTTGCCCAATCCCGAGCTCGCGACGCGTCTCGTTCGCCTGCGCGAGCTCACGGCGGACTATATCGCGACCTTTCCCGATACTTTGCGAAGCTTGGAGACTTGGGACTACACCCGCCCGGTTCCGTGGTATCAGTCGGCCACTTCGTTTATCACCGGCCGGCAGTGGCTCACGGCGAGTTTTTGGCAGGACTGGTATGGGATCGTGCCGCTGTTCATGGGCTCGCTCATGGTTTCGTTGGTGGCACTGTTGATTGCGGTGCCGTTCGGGGTGGGCGCGGCGATCTACATCAATCAAATGGCGTCGGCCCGCGAACAGCGGATTGTGAAGCCCTGCATCGAGTTCATTTCAGCGTTTCCCTCGGTCGTGCTCGGCTTCTTCGGCATTGCGGTGCTGGGTCAAGCCCTGCGCCTCCTCTCGCAGCAGGAGTGGCTCGCATGGGTGCCCGGGTTCCCGTTCAGCGAGCGGCTCAACATTCTCACCGCCGGTTGCCTGCTCGCGCTGATTGCCGTGCCGACAATTTTCACTTTGGCCGAGGATGCGCTGCAAAACGTGCCCAAGGCATTTAAGGAGGCCTCGTTCGCTCTCGGCGCGACGCGGCTCCAGACGATTATCCGGATCGTCGTCCCGGCTTCGCTCTCCGGCATTATTTCGGCTGTGCTCCTCGGGCTCGGCCGCGTGATCGGCGAGACGATGGTGGTGCTGCTTTGTGCGGGCAACCGCATCGCGATTCCCGATTTCACGGCCGGTCTCGCGGTGATCACGCAGCCGGTGCACACGATGACCGGCATCATCGCCCAGGAAATGGGCGAAGTGGTGCAGGGCAGTATCCATTACCGAGCGCTCTTTGTGGTCGGGCTCGTGCTCTTCTTTCTTTCGCTGGCGATCAATTTCCTCGCGCAAAAAATCGTGCGCAAATACCGTATTTCCATCGGTTGAACCCATGAGCGCCCCCGACCGCCACGTCTTTCAAGCCCAGGCCAGCAACGCCCGCCGATGGGAAGCGGCGGCGGTGTGGGTTTTTCGCTGCGCCACATATTCGGTGCTGCTCTGCGGTGCGCTCGTTTTCGGAAAGATTGTCTTTCAAGGCTCGCAAACGGTCTTCACGCCTAAGGCTCCTTTCATCAACACGGCGTTTTTCACGGAATCGCCCGAGACGCTCCACGTCTTCGAGTTTGAGGGCAAAAAGATGGAGCTTGGCGACCGTGACTTCCGGGCGCTGAAGGCGGCAAATCCGGCGGCCAAAGATTTGAAGTCGGAGACGTTTGTTTACTCGGCCGGGGGAATCTTTCCGGCGATCGCCGGCACCGTACTGCTCGTCATCGGCTCGATGACGATCGCCCTCATGCTCGGCGTCAGTGCGGCGATTTATCTGAGCGAGTATGCGACCCAAGGCCGGGTGGTGACCGCGATTCGAATCTCGATTTTGAACCTCGCCGGCGTGCCCTCCATCGTTTTCGGACTCTTCGGCGTGGGGCTGTTCGTGATCTTCTTCGATTGGAACGTGTCGCTCCTCGCGGGTTGGTTCACGCTCGCGCTGATGGTGCTGCCGGTGGTGATCACGGCTTCGGAAGAATCGCTCAAATCCGTGCCGCAAGGCTTTAGGGAGGGCTCGCTCGCCCTCGGTGCGACTAAATGGCAGACGATCCGAACCAACGTGCTACCCTACGCCATGCCGGGTATTTTGACCTCGTCGATTCTCGGCATCGCACGGGTCGCCGGGGAGACGGCGCCGATCATGTTCACCGCCGCCTACGCGATGCGGGACAAGCTGCCGTGGGAGGACCTGACGCACTACTCCGACTTTGTCTTCCAAGGCGTGATGGCACTGCCTTATCACATCTACGTCGTGAGCTCGAAAATCCCGCAGAACGAATACACCGAGCGGGTGCAATACGGCACCGCCTTTGTCTTCCTAATGATCGTCGCGTTGATCGCGACCACGTCTATTTTGCTCCGCAATCGCCTGCGCAACCGCTACCGTTGGTAAGCTCGCCTTTCGCCCGCCCATGACCGCCCACAACGTTCCTGCTTTCGCTATGGATATCAGCCCTTCCAAGCCTCCCGCGTCCGAAGCCCGCCCTCTTACCACCGTGCCTGCTCGCGCCACGTCCGGTCCCGGCGGTTCGTCGGTCCCCGTCGGCGCCACGTTGATCGACATCGACCACCTCAATTTCTTCTACGGAGCCTCGCAGGCGCTGCACGGGATCAATCTTCAAATCGAGGAGAAGAAGGTCACGGCCTTCATCGGGCCGTCCGGCTGCGGGAAATCCACTCTGTTGCGCTGTCTCAACCGCATGAACGACCTCATCGAGGGCACGCGGGTCTCCGGCGGGAAGATCAAGATTCGTGGCGTCGATATCTACGACCCCACCGTCGATGTCATCGAACTGCGCAAGCGGGTCGGGATGGTCTTCCAGAAGTCCAATCCGTTCCCGAAATCCATTTACGAAAACATCACCTACGGCCTTCGGCTGCAGGGCCGTTCCAATAAGGCTGACCTAGACGCCGTGGTTGAAAAATCCCTGCGCGGTGCCGCCCTTTGGGACGAAGTTAAAGACCGCCTGAACTCCTCCGGTCTTGGTCTTTCCGGCGGCCAGCAGCAGCGCCTTTGCATTGCCCGCGCCATCGCCGTCGAGCCCGAGGTGATTTTGATGGACGAGCCGTGCGCGGCGCTCGATCCGATCGCCACGGTCAAGGTCGAGGAACTGATCCAATCTCTGCGCGAGCGCTATACCATCGTGATCGTCACGCACAACATGCAGCAGGCCGCCCGTTGCTCCGACAAGACGGCCTTCTTCTACATGGGGAAACTCATCGAATACGCCGACACGCGAAACATCTTCACGAAGCCTTCGAACCCCCAGACCGAGGCTTACGTCTCGGGCCGATTCGGCTGAGTCCGCCCTGCGCGCCTGTCCTGCGTTCCGTCTCCCGTTCCCCATGACCCATTATTCCGAAGAAATGAACCGGCTCAAAGAGAGCCTCCTTGCGATGGCCAGCCACGCCGAGTCCGCCGTCGCCCGCGCGATACGCGCGCTCGTGGATCGCGACGACGCGCTCGCCCGGCAGGTGCAGGAAGACGACAACATCCTCGATCAATACGAGGTGGAGATCGACGACATTGCCATTCATCTCCTCACGAAGGCCCCGCTCGCCACCGAACTACGACTCATCACCGTCGCGATGAAAGTCTCGCAGAATCTCGAGCGCGTGGGCGACGAGGCGGTCACGATCACCCGTCGTGCGATCGATCTCGGCGCCGAGCCGCAGCTCAAGCCCTACGTCGACCTGCCGCGCATGGCGACGATGGCCATCGAGATGCTGCGCGAAGCCATCACCGCGTTTATCAATCGCGACCCGGAGAAAGCCCGCGCCGTCGTGCCCCGCGACAAGGACGTCGATAATCTCAACCGCCAGCTCCACCGAGAACTCTCGAGCTACATGGTCGAGCGTCCGTCAAACATCGGCCGCTGCCTCAACTTGATGGTGATCTCCAAAGCCCTCGAGCGCATCGCTGACCACGCCGCCAATATCGCCGAGGAGGTTGTCTATCTCTACGAGGCGAAAGACATCCGCCATACCGGCGCCAAAGCCAATGATTCTAATGAAACCGAAAATCCTGCTCGTTGATGACGAACCCGACGCCCTTGAGGTGCTTGGGTTCAAGTTGCGCGAATCGGGGTTTGTCCCGCTCTTCGCCAAAGACGGCGCCCGCGCCCTCACCATCGCCCGGGACGAACATCCGGCGCTGATCGTGCTCGATTTGATGTTGCCCGAGGTCGATGGCCTTGAGGTGTGCAAAATCCTGCGCCGCGACGCTGCCACCGCCGGCATTCCCGTGCTGATGCTCACCGCGCGCGCCGCAGAGATGGATCGCGTGCTCGGGCTCGAGTTGGGCGCCGACGATTACGTCACCAAACCTTTTAGCCCCCGTGAGCTGGTGCTCCGGATCAAGAAACTGCTGGCCCGGGCGCAGACGAAGGACGATTCCGGGGCCATGCTTCGGCTCGGTAATCTGGAAATTGATGTGCCGCGGCATCACGTCACCTTGGGTGGCGCGCCGCTGGTTTTGACCGCGACGGAGTTTAAACTGCTCGAAATTCTGCTGCGCCGACGCGGTCGCGTGCAATCGCGTGACCGCCTCCTGCAAGATGTGTGGGGCTACGACAATCCGATCGACAGCCGCACGGTGGACACCCACATGCGCCGACTGCGGGAAAAGCTCGGCGACACCGCCCGTTTCCTGGAAACGGTGCGCGGCGTAGGTTATCGCTGCCTCGCCGACGAGTGAGGACGCACGTGGTCGCGATAGTGGGTTGGGGTAGGGACGACTCTCCGAGTCGTCCGCCTCGTGATCGTTCGCCACAGCCCGCGCCGGACGGCTCGGAGAGCCGCCCCGACCTTAAAGGTGCCTTTCATGACCAAAGCGGCGTGGGCCTGGTCCCGTCTGGGCCGACGTTATTCCGACGACCATGAATTTCTTGCTCCTTTTCCTGTTGGTCCTCGCGATCGGGTTCGCCGCGGCATGGACGGCTGAACGGGCGCGGCGGCAAAGAACCGAGGCCGCCCACCGCCGGGAACTCGACGAGCAACGCACGCACCGGGAAAGCGACCTGCGGGCTCAGACCGAGCGCACGGTCGCGCTCTTCGATCGAATGATCGAAGGATTGATCGTGATCGATGCGAGCGGCCGGATCCGTCTCGCGAATCGCGCGGCGGGCGAGCTGTTCGGGTTCCCCTCACCGGCAATCGGGCGCACGATTCTCGAGGCGACGCGGCATCATGAAGTCGCGGCTCTCGCCGCCCGGCTGGACCGTGAACCCGAGATTCTCGGTCACGAACTGAGGCTCGAAGCGGTGGAGAACTCAAAGTTTCTTCAGGTCAACGCCCTTGCCTTGCGCGACGAGGCTGGGGGGCGGGCTGGGGCGATTTTGGTTTTTCACGACCTCACCCAATTGCGCCAGCTAGAGTCGGTGCGCCAGGAGTTCGTTGCGAATGTGAGTCACGAGTTGCGGACGCCGCTCTCACTGATCAAGAGCGCCACGGAAACCTTGCTCGACGGCGGCAAAGAAGATGCGGCGGCGCTGACGCGTTTTCTCCAGATCATCGAGAAACACGCCAACCGATTGACGCTGCTGATCGATGATCTGCTAATGCTATCAACGCTGGATTCCGGCAACATGCGGCTGAACCTGCAGACGGTCTCGGTGCGGGCCGGGGTGAGCGAGGTGATCTCCGATTTGAAGTCACGGGCGAGTTTGCGGGGCGTCGTGGTTGAGAATCTGGTCGCGGCCGCCCTCATCGCCGATGCGGATCCGGATCGATTGCGCCAAGTCCTTTCAAATCTCATCGAGAATGCAGTGAAGTATGGTCGACTCGAGGGTCGGGTGACGGTGTCGGCCAGAGTTTTGGAGACGGGTCGGATCGAGATTGCCGTCTGTGACGATGGCCTGGGCATTTCTGACGAAGCATGTGCCCGGATTTTCGAGCGTTTCTATCGGGCGGACAAGGCGCGGTCGCGGGAGCAAGGTGGTACCGGCCTCGGGCTCTCGATCGTCAAGCACGTCGTGCAGGCGCACGGCGGGGAAGTGCGGGTCGAAAGCAAGTTGGGCTCGGGCTCGACCTTCTTTTTCACGCTGGCGGCGGCGAAGGCATGAGGCGGGAGCCGTGTTGAGTCCGAAGTAGGGCAGGGTCTCTGACCCGCCCGTTTGGCGCGGCCATAAAGAAAAGGGCGGGGCAAAAGACCCCGCCCTACTCACGACGATTACTTCGACGGCCGGACGGCGGCCCGTTCGGCTGTCAGCTCGCCGGCTTTGGGCGTAGGCAGAGTCACGTCGCCGGCTGCAACCCACTCGACCCCGCGGGCGAAGGTGACCTGAAAGCCGAGCCCGTTTACCGCCTCGACCCCATGGCCGAGCGTGGTGTGGAAGACGCGACCCTTGCCGTAGGGAATCACCATGAGCATCGGCTCATGCTCCTTGGTTCGGTCAGACATCGCTGAGGCAATCACGGCGACGTTCTCGGCGGGACCGCGCAGGCCGTGGTAGAGTTCGTCTTGGGCATGCAGCCATTTCGCGGGCAGACCTCGCACGATGGGATGATCGGCGCGGGCCTCGACGAGGAACTCGTGCTGGGGACCGTGGCCACCGCCGGGCCCGGCCGTCAGATCTTTGATCCAACCTTGCGTGCGCAGGCGCAGGTAGGGACCGGATTTTTCGCTACGTCCGCCCCAGCCGCCGACGCCGATCATGACATTGTATTCGGGCCACTCCGGAAAGGCGTTGTCGGCGGCATGGTAGGAGACGAAGCCGCCGCCATTGCGAACATAGGCTTCAAACGCGGTGCGCACCTCGGCGGGCCAAGTCTCGCCGTTGTAGTTACTGACCACCGCGGCGTAGTCGGTAAACTTGGGGCGCCAAGCTGCCCATTGCGCGGCGGCTGTGGTCTCATAGGCGACGAGCGCAGCGGCGTGAGCTTTCAGTTTTTCGGGTTGGGCGGCCTTCTGCTCGGGCGTGGCGTTCTTCGGGAGACCCGGTGGCTTGGGTTTGGCGGCCGGCGACGTGGAAACATCGACGGTAAAGCGCCCGGTTTGCTCCAGAATTTGTTTCAACATGGGCGAGGTGACGGCCCACTGATGATTGTTTTGGCCGTCAAGAATGAGGACCTTGATTTTGGCGGGCGCAGCGTGGAGAGCGGCGCCGAGGAGCAAGACAAGGGCGAAGCGGAGGTGTTTCATGGGGACGAGGGGATTGGAGAATTCTGGCCATAACCGGCCATTGATCGAAGTCATGGTCG
Organism: Opitutus sp. GAS368; assembly: GCA_945882935.1. Lineage (GTDB taxonomy): Bacteria > Verrucomicrobiota > Verrucomicrobiia > Opitutales > Opitutaceae > Tous-C4FEB. The sequence goes on along the minus strand of CAMCWW010000067.1, from coordinate 8,647 downwards.
AGCGTTTTTCCGCGGCTTGAAATTAAGCCGGTTTAGTCCGAGCCAGGCTTAGGGCACGAACTCGCGTCGCCAGGCAAGCTGCGGCCAATCGATGTTCGCGTCGCCGTCGCGTTCGATGAGGGCGCGTAGTTGGAGTCCGAGGCGGCGGACGATCTCGGGGTGGTCGGCGGCAAGGTTGTTTTTCTCCGCTGGGTCGACGCTGAGATCGTAGAGTTGAAACGGCGGCAAGGTGGCGAGATCCGTGGCGTGGGTTTTCAGCCAAACGCTCGGCGCGGGGGTGGGCGAACTCCAGCCCCCGGAGCCGGGCCAAAGGAGCAGTTTCCATTGATCCGATTGAATTGCAAAGCGGCCCTCGGCGGAGTGGCTGATGAGCGTGGTGCGAGATTTGGAGGTGGGCTTTGCGTGGCGCAGCAGGGGTAGAAAACTCACGCTGTCTTCGGCCGCGCCGGCGGGGATGGGGGCGCCGACGAGATCGGCGCAGGTGGCGAAGAGGTCGAGTTGCCCGACGAGGGCGTTCGTGGTTGTGCCGGCTGGAATGGTGCCCGGCCAGTGGGCGATGAACGGCACGCGGTGCCCGCCCTCGAACAGATCGGACTTGAAGCCGCGGTAGCCGGCGCTCGGGTCGTGAGCGTTGCGGGCGTGCGCTGGGACGTCGGCGGCGGGGGCGAAGCCGTTGTCGGAGGTGAAAATCACGAGCGTGTTTTTGGCGAGGCCGTGAGTTTCTAGGGCCGCGAGAATGCGGCCGACGTCGGCGTCCATATGGACGACAAAGTCTCCGTAAGAGGTGGCAGTTTTACCCGCGAACTCGTCGCTCGGCAAAATGGGGGTGTGCGGTGAGGCGAGCGGAAGGTAGATAAAAAACGGCTGTCCGTCTTTGGCGGCGGCACGTTCGGCGATGAATGAAACGGACTTTTCGATCAGGCGCGGCTGGACCTCTTCCATTTTGAAATCCGCGCCGATTGGGCCGCCGCGCCAGAGCTTAGGCACGGGGCTGTCGGCGATAGTCGCGGTGGGAACCGAGGTGGCGCGGTCTTGGTCGAGCCAGACGTAGGGCGGCATATCGAGGGAAGCGCTGATCCCGAAAAAACGATCAAAGCCGCGGGTGGTGGGGCCGGCGGCAAACGGGCGGGCAAAATCGACATTTTCGAGGGCGGGACCGTTGCGGGCCCAATCGAGACCGAGGTGCCACTTGCCGAAGACGGCGGTGGTGTAGCCGTGTTTTTTCAGAAAGGCGGCGACGGTGACGCGGCCGGGCTCGATCAGCGCGGGGTGGTAGCCTTGGAGCACGCCCTGTTTGAGTTTTCCGCGCCAGGCGTAGCGACCGGTGATGAGCGCGTAGCGACTCGGGGTGCAAAGGGACGAGGCGGAGTGGGCGGCATCAAAGCGCATGCCTTCGCGGGCGAGGCGGTCGAGGTGCGGCGTCTTCCATGCACTCTGGGGGTTGTAGGTGGAGACGTCCCCAAGCCCGAGATCGTCGGCGAGGATGTAGATGATGTTGGGCGGCACCGCCGCGCAGGCGCTCAGGCAGACCAGCAGCAGAACAACGAGGCGTAGGCTCATTTGGCAGTCTGGCCGGTGCCTTCAGAATAAGCGAAGACTCGTTCGGCGGCGGCCAAGGCGGCTTGGTCCCGATGAATTACCCCGTAAAGTGTGAGCGCAAAAATGACTTCCTTGTAGTTGACCGTTTTGGCCGAGCCAAAGGCGTTGGCCTCTTTGCCGACCCCGGTGCGGGTGTTGCCTTTTACGTCCACTTCGCCGGTCGGGAGGATGCGGGTGAGTTGCCAGGCGACAGCGGCGGGCAACACGGCCTCGAATTCGGGCAGCGCCACGTGGAGCGCGAGTGTGGAACCGAAGAGAATCGAGACCACGTTGTAGCTGGAGTCGCGGCCGCCGTTTTCGATGAAGACACCCTCTTTGTCGCGCAGCGTGATCGCGTGCGCAATGAGCTGGCGCGAACGGGCAATAAGCTTTTCGTCGCCGAGCACGACGCCGCACGTGCCAAACGCTTTGGCGGCAATGATGACGCGGTTCACCGAGTGGCCGACCTTGGGGATAATCGTGTCGTAACCGCTGTTGATGTAATCGGCCGCGCGGCGGAGCTTGGGCATCAGCGCGGCGATCCGATCTTTGAAGTGGGCCTCGTGCGGCGACTGGCGGATCACGAGCAGGGCGCGGCCAAGTTCTTGGAGAAAGAAGTAGGCAGTCTCGACGTTGGCGTTGAAGGCGGTGGACGCTTTGCCGTTGGCCTGCGGGTTGGCGATGAAGCCACCGTCTGCGCGCTGCTGGGCGAACGCGGTCTCGATCCCGCGCCACGCGTTGTCAGCGGCCACGAGGTCACCGGCAACGACGGCGGCGATGACGCCCCGGCAACTGCCGCGCTGGGGGCCGGACTCAATCCAGCGGCCGTGGGCGCGGTTGTTCCCCGTGAATCCTTTGGCGTCGGGGATATCGCCGGCGCTCAGGGCTGCGAGTCGGCCGGGCGGGAAGGCGCGGAGGACATCATATTCGCGCAGGGGGGCGCGCGCCGCGGTCGGCGCGGCGGAGAATGCGGGAACGGCCAAGCAACAGGCGAGGGCGGCGAGGAGCAGCGACTTCATCGTTAGCCGATGGTGAGGGTGGTTTTGAAGGGCGTGAGGCCGGTGAGGTAGACGCTGAGGCCGTCCCATTTCGGGAGCGCGCCGCGGACCTGCGTATAGGTGTGCTCAACGCGGCCGGGACCGAATTCGATCGTGTCGTCGCCAACCGTGTAGCGGCCGGTGCCGGATTTCAGGAGGAAGGCATCGGTCGCGCCGGCGATCGGTTCGACGCCGGTGAGTTTGCCGCCGGCGCGGAAGGCGAGTTCGATGGAAACCGGCACGTGGTCGGTGCCGCCGACGGCGATTTCCAACGAGAATTTTCCACCGGTCTCGGTGATTGTGACGATGGACTCCTGCATTTGAACTTCGCTGCGGGCTCGGGCGGCGCGGCTGTCGTTGGCGAGGGTGCCGTTGGGCGCCATCTTGGTGTGATCGCCTGTGGCGATTTGCGCGGCGGTGAGGGGCTGAAAATAAGGGCCTTCGAGTTTATGGCGGAGGACGTAGCGGCCGTCACGGACTTCGAGCAGATCGGCGTTGAACTGGCCTTTGCCAAAAAAGGAGCTCGCGAAACGCACGGCCTCGAGGGCGGCGGCGCCGTGGCGGAAGGAGAAGAGCGTGGTGTTGTTGGCGAGAATGGTGCCGCTGCGGGCGCCGCGACGGATGCGGGCGAGGTTCGAGAAGGCGAAATGTTTTGCGTAGTCGGTGGGCAACGGGGCATCGGGCGGGAGCGGGCGCGTGAATTCCGGCTCGGTGAGCCACACGGCGAGTTCGCCGGGATGGCGCGGCGCGGCGATCCGCTCGATCCAGCGGCACATGGCGGCGAAGCGGCCGTTGCCTTCGAGCAAGGCGAGCGTGCGGTAGGAGTAGTAGTAGCGCTCCATGCTGCCGCGCGTGTAGCGGTCCTGCCGTCGGGAGGCCTCCGTGACGACCTCGCCGTCGGGATGGACGTAGTGGAGCGTCATCTCGAGATTTTTGCGGACGGGGTCGAGGAGTGCGGGGCGGTTGAGGAGTCGGGCGACGGTGATGAGCGCGCGATCCACGATGGGGGAGTAACCCGCAGTAGATTTTTCCGTGTATTGGCCGTCGGGATCGAGGTCGATGGTTTCGGCCAGCCATTGATCGACGCGGGCGACGTAGCGCGCGTCCGGGAAGAAAGCATGGGTCCAAGCGAGGGCGGCACAGACGACCCAGCGGTGGTTAGGCGTGTGAAGGCCGCCGGTGACCAGGCCGTCGCCGCCGCGTTTGATAAAGGTGCCGAGGTCGATAGCGACGGCGGCGAGGGCGGGATTCTTGCTGGCGCGCAGGAGAACGTAGGCGGGACCTACGACCTCGATGACGAACGCCGTATCGGGGTTGGAGTGGAAGTTGGTCGCGTAGTAGTCGACGGTGCCGTCGGCGTGTTGGGCGACGAGCAGGTAGGCGAAAGCGCGGCGGAGGGGTTCGACGAGTTCGGCTGAGTTAAAATATTTTGAGTCGGGGGCGCAAGCGGCGCAGCTGAGCGCGGAGATAAAACCGGAGGTATCTTGAACGGTGTGGAGACCGTAGGTGTTCGTGAGGCCGCCGATCCAACGGTGGCCGGCGCGGCGCTCCTGGCGGGCGAGGAGGGCGGGGATCTGGGCATCGTTGGCGCGGATGATTTCGCGCAGGAGGTCTTTGGCGGAATCGGGGAGCGCAGGCGAGGCGGCGCGGGCGCCGAGGGCGAGGGACGCGGCCGTGACGGTGGAGGTTAGGAGAAAATCGCGACGATTCATGGGAGGGTGTTAAATAAACGAAGCGCGCCGGTAAAGGACGCGCTTCGGTGATAAGAATGAGCTGACGCGGACGGCGTCTGCCGGATCAGAGATCGAACGACATACTTAGAACAAAACGACGCGGATCGACGATGCGGTAAGCGTAGGCCTTGCCGTCCGGATTGACGGCGATTGCTTGGAGGCGGCCTCCCTCGAACGCGTCGAGAACGTTGATTTGGATCTTCGTGGCGAGTTTCTCGCGGAACAGTTTTAAGCGATAGCTGGCACTGAAGTCGAAGTAAGCGTGGGATTTGTCGAACACGGGTTTGTTGACGTCGAGTTCAAGAACGGCACCGGTGAAAACCCCGGTAGTTTCAGGCTTGCCGGCTAAGTAACCGATAGCACCTTCACTTTCCCATCGCGCAGCGCCTCCGATGCTGAGGTTTTTAAGCAAGCCGCGGGTGAATTCGTAGTTACTCACTGCGGCGAAACGATACTCACGGTCTTGGGTACGACGTTTACCGACATTCGCCGCGAGATTTTTGTAGGTGGCCATGAATTCGGTCGTGTAAAGACGATTTGCCCAAATCGTGCCGTCGTTGTTCTGACCTAGGGACGCATTGGGGAGGTAGGTATTGAATACCGTGTTGATCTGGGTCGACCACCAGAGGGGCCCTTTCCCGTCGCCGTTACCCGCTACGCTGTCGTAACGGAGGGACGACCAGAAGGGCACATTGTCCACCCAGAAGTCGTAGGTGTTGGTCCCGATACGATCATCCTGCGCCCTAGCCTTGGAACCAGTGACTTTGATGCGCCAGTTGCGGGTGGGGTTGTAGGTGAGTTCCAGTTCGTAGCCGCGCGAGGTGGAGTCGACCGAATCAGCGGCTTGGATACGGTTGGCGTTGTCCTGCGTCAGAGCGGAGAGAAATGTGGGCGACCAATTCAGGAATTTGGCGACGGCGTCGAAGGACTGCTGGGCGGTAGGCGTGATACCTTGGGCGCGGAAGCGGGCGGCGACGGTCTCTTCGCCGAAGTAGCGCAAGGTGGATTGATTAGGCCGTTCGTTGCCCTGATTACGACCGGTGAGGTTATCGAGGGTGCGACTGCCAAGGGTGAGAACACCGGAGCCGCGGTCGTTAAGAGCCTTGGTGATGTAGCGGTTAATCTTAAAATAAAGCTTACCCTCCAAAAGAGTGAAGCTCGCACCATATTCGCGGGTTTGACCGCTTGGATTTACCTGCGGGATGAGGGTTCTTAGATCGTAGCGGAGCTCACGAGGAACGGTGCTGTCGGAATACCCTCCGCTGAAGCTGAGCCACTTGGTGACTTTCGCGACGGCGCCGTAGGTCTTGGTTTCGCCTTTACCAAGGAACCACGGGTTTCTAAACAACACATTGTTGCTGTAGTTGACCCGGCCCGTCGTCGGATCGATCGCGGTGCCGGCGGAGGTGCGCGCACGTTGGCGGTCTGACCGGTAGCCGACGGTGGTGACGAGACGGTCACCGAAGAAGAAGCCCTGCTCACTGTAGCTCATCGAGCGCAATTCCGTGCGAGTACGGCTATGATTGCCCGCCTGCTCGATCTGTTCGACCCTCATAGGGTCGTTGACCCAAACGCCGCGGTTGTTGTCGAAATAATTGAAGGCGTAGGTGCCCTCGGATTTGTTGAGCGGGTAGGCGCCGTATTCCGCGCGGGGATCGTTGCTGGCGGCACCGAGATAGAAGCGATCGGCGATTTCGGAGCGGGAGGTGTAATTGGCCCTCGTCTGGTTCAACCAGTTTACTTTTGACAAGTCAGTGAGATAATTGGCTTCGTTCCAATTCGTCCGATCCTCGCGAGCCGCCTCAGCATGGACGGCGACACGCTGCTGGCCGATCCATTTCAGAAGCTTTGGGAGGACTCCCGGGGTCAACTGGTAGGTAAAGTCGGCGTTTTGAATATCATTTAATTGGAGTTGAAAGCCTGGATTAGGGGATGACACCTCGACGTAAGGACGGAGATAGAAGGGATTGGGACGGCCATCCAACAGCTTGTTGTTGACGTCCACAGAGATCGTGTTGTTGCCGTCCAGCCAATTAGCGCGCTCGTTGCGATAGTCCTGTCGGAACCAACCGGCGCGTGCGGCGATCAACTGAGTCGGGCTGTTGTAAATGACCTGTTCCAACTCCGCGCTCATGGTCTTAGCTTTGTCCTCTTGGTGGTTGGCCGAGACCACGTTGATGGCGGACCAATCGTAGACCGATTTGTCGCTGATGCGACTCGGCGCATAGAGAGGGAGGGCGAGCGCGCCGACTTGGCCGGTGTAACGCTGGGTGAAGCCTCCGGACGCTTGGTAGCGGAGCTCGGAGTTGGTCGTGTAGGGGGAAGGCAGGCCGGTGGTGGGCAGGCCGGTGCGCTGGACGGTGAAAAACTGGAAGCCGCTATTGTCGAAAAACAGGAAGGGCTTGCCGGTGTTGACCGTAGTCAATCCGATTGGAAGTCCGCCGGCGGCGATTCCGGGAGCGTTGCCCTCTTGGCCTGAAGTGATCACCGGAGAGAGAGAGCCGTCTTTATAAATCGCCCGGCTGGCTTGTGGATCCCAAGTGGGGCTGCCGTTGGCTTTCCACGTCGAGATGGTCTCGATCGGGGTCAGAGCGCCAGGCCGGCGGTTCTTGTTATTATAGTTTTCGGCGGCGATACGGATGGTGGTCTTCTTAAACGGCTGAGCTAGAAGAGTGACAAATTCGCGGTGGATTTTCTCGCTGGCAGGGTCGCGCGTGAAGCCCTTGTCCTCGGTCACTGCAGCGATGCGGATCGCGAGCTTGTCTCGGAAGATCGGCACGTTGACGTTCAAGCTTTCGCGACTACCGCCCCAGCTATCAGCACGGAGGGTGGCGTTGTAGGACAACCGACGGAGGTTGGCTTGGCTCGGGACAACGTTGACGGTGCCGATGGCTTGGCCAACGCCGAAGAGGCTCGAGTTGGGTCCGCGGGAGATTTCAACGGCCTCGATGTTGTAGAGGTCGAAAGGAATGCTGCTGTTGGTTTGGAAATTACCGAACGCGGTGTTGGCGCCGCCGCTGTTGGCACCGATGGAGCTGCCGAGGCCGCCGGAGAGACCGCGGATGCGATTGGCGCGTTGCGGGTCGGAAGACGTCTTGTCGGAGACAACGGCGTTTTGATCTTTGGAGATCAGGGTGAAGTTGGCGGTACCCTCGGTGCTGGCCTCGTATTTGAATACGTCGTTGATATCGAGCACAGCGGTGTCGAGCATCTGCTGTTTCGTGACGACCGTGATGGAGGAGAAGACATCTTCCAACTTAGTGTTTAGGCGCGTGCCCGACATCGTGTTGGCGGCCTGGTAGCCCCTGTCATCTGAGATGACGCGGAATGGCGAGAGGACTACGGCCTCATCTTCTTTTTTTGGAGACGAGACCTCATCAGAGACCGATTTCGTCGGCGTCGGCTTGGCGGGGGTGACGACTTGGCCTGGGAGCGGTGAGATCAGCAGCAGAGTAGCTGCGACGAGTAGGGCAGGGTTTGTTCGGGTGGGGCGAGGGATGTTCATGGCTGAATAAGAGGGTTGGGGATGGCGGCCAGCGGTTGCAGAGCGCAGGAGCTGCGGGGATAAGACACAAAGAACATGAATCGGAGTTACCCGGATGTCAGGTCCGCGTTCGTGCAAGAGTTGCATAACTGGCGAAATCGAGGCGCTGTCGGGTTCGCTTCCGGAAGGAAATGCGCCGCTTGCCGGGCGCGGGGCACAAAAAAGGAGCGGGCCCCGATTTGCGTTCCGGGCTGACGCCAGCCGGCGGAAGTGAATCGTTGCCCGCTCCGTTGGGGCGAAGTGGCCCGCCGTAGGTTCGGTCGGGCACCGCCGCACGGGTCAAAGATCGAACGTCAGGCTGAAAATGAACTGACGTGGATTGATGATGCGGTAAGCGAAAGGCTTGCCATCGGGGTTGACGCCGACGGCTTGGAGGCGGCCGTCCTCGAGAATGTCGCGCACGTTGAGTTGGGCCTTGGCGCGGATCTTGTCGCCCCAGAGTTTGAATTTGTAGCCGGCAGAAACATCGAAGTAGTAACGGGCCTTGTCCCAGTAGGGCTTGTTGTTGTCGAGGAACAGAACGGTGCCTTGGTAAGGCCCGCTGGTCTCGGGCGCGGCGGCCCCGAAGCCGATGGAGGCTTTGCTTTCCCAGCGGAACGCACCGCCGATGTTGAAATCCTTCAGGCGGCCGGAGGTGAAATCGTAGTTGGTGAGGCCGGTGGCGCGGAACTCGCGGATCTGGGAGCGAGGGCGGCCGGCGTTGGTCGCGGCGGCCCAGTAGGGACCGTATTGGTCGCCGATGTAACGGGTCTCAG
>CAMCWW010000066.1:0-21127 GCA_945882935.1 Opitutus sp. GAS368 | reverse complement strand
CGTCGGCGAGCATCGCGGCGACCAGCGGATCGCGGTTGGCCTCGCCCCATTTTCGCAGCCGCTCGCGCATCGCGAGGAGGGTTTCGCGATGGGCGGGATCGCGGGCGAGGTTGATCGTCTCGCCGGGATCTTGTTCGAGATCGACGAGCGATTCGCGGCTCCGGCCGTGGACGTAGACGCAGTATTTGTAGCGCTCGGTGCGGATCATGCGGCCTTCGGTCGTCGGCACGTTGCCGTTGACGGCGTGGGTTTGGGACATGTTGTTTTGCACGACGACATCGTCGCGCCATGCAGCGACGGACTGGCCCAACGCGATGGGGCGGAGGCTGGCCCCGGATAGTTTCGCGGGCCGGGCGAGGCCGGCAAAATCAAGCATGGTCGGCAGGATGTCAGTCCCGGTGTTGGTGAAATTCTCCACCACGCGGCCGGTGCGCTGACGCGGGACGCTGATGATGAACGGCACGCGGGCCGACTCTTCGAGGAACACGGTCTTTTGGTTGAAGCCATGCGCCCCGGCGCACTCACCGTGGTCAGCGGTGAAGACGATGAGCGTGTTCTCCTCGAGTCCGGCGGCCTGGAGCGCATCGAGGACTTTGCCGATCTCGGCGTCGACCTTTTCGATGAGCCGATAGTAACCCCAGCGGAGGGCCTGCCACATCTTCGGGTTGAATTTGCCAACCGGGAACTGGGGATTGGCGTGATAACCTGCGCGGATGCGGGTCATGGTGTCGGGCTCGTCCCGGGGCGGCGCGAGATTGGCCGGCGCGGGCGGGAGTTGTTCGGCGAGGGCTGGGGGTTTGCCGATCGCACCGTTGTTCAGTTCTTGGCCGCGCGCGATTTCGCAGACGTTGTGCGGATTGAGAAAACTGACGACGAGGAGGAACGGTTGCTCGGTTTTTTCCCCAAGGAATTTCGTGGCGAGCGCGGCGTTCTCGGCGTCGATGTGGCCGGTTTCGAGCGTTTCAAAGCCGTGGGACTTGGTCGCGCTCTCGTCGTAGGCGAGATGCCATTTGCCGAAGTAAGCGGTTCGGTAGCCGGCCTGGCGGAAATGGGTGCCCATCGTGACGAACTCAGCAGCATCGAGCGTTAGCTTGGTGTTGTCGGTGATCCCGGTTTCGTGCGGATAGCAACCGGTGAAGATCGAGTTGCGCGCCGGCATGCAGAGCGGGTTGGGGGTGTAGGCGCGTGAGAAAAACGTGCCGCGGGCGGCGAGCCGATCGAGCGCGGGCGTCTTCAAATAGCGGTCGCCCATGCGGCAGCTCAACGCGTCGGCCGAGTGCTGGTCGGTCATGATGAAGACGATGTTGGGCGGCGCAGCGGACGCGACGGAGAGGGCCGCGGCGAGAGCGAGGCAGGCGAGGATAGTTTTCATCGGGGTAAAAGGGGGTGGGGGCGAATGGAGGCGCCGGGAAGGGTGGGGTGCGGCGGGCGCTTCAGGGATCTTCGTCGTCGAGGCCGAGTTTTTTCTTTTTCTTGGCCTCAGCTTTGGCCCGGTTCGGCGGAGGGAGGGACTTGATCGCTTCGAGCCGGTTACCGAGTTGGCTGGCCTCGGCCGCGGGGCGGCCGAGCGGGCCGCGGGCGCCGACCAGAAACATCCGCCGATACAAGTGCGGCTCCGTCGCGTCGCGCGAACCGAGCAACATCACGCCGTCCGGATGCGCGTTGCGAGCGATCGCCGACGTGCCGAAGGTAAGGGCCTTCGAGGCGATGAGAATGTCGCCTTTGGTCCAAGTGAGGCCGCCGTCCTTGGTGTTCCACCAGCCGATCTCGTTGGCGCCGTCGTGCTCAGTCGAGAGGACCATCCGCACGGAGAGCGGGGAATCGACGATAAAGTCGCCGTCGCCCACGCGCCCATGGCCGGCGGCGACGCTCACGGGCTTTTGCCAGGCTTTGCCGTCCCAGCGATAGTAGCGGATGTCGCGGCCAACCGGGACCGCGAGATGGGGGTGGCCGTTGTCGTCGACGTGGCAGGTGCCGTGAGTCGACCGCACGGTGCCGGTGGCCTCGACGAGGGTGAACCGGTCGGCGGACTCCTTGGTGACCGGCAGCGTGAGGCGCTCGCCCTGCACGTTGGTCCAAGCGCCGTCGCGGGCGTTCATCTGCATGTAATAGACGTTTTGACGATGGGCGTTGTGCTTCGGATTCGCGCACGGGTGATAGACGTAGGAGGCGGTGATGGTATCGCCGAGACCGGGCTCGAACCACGCATACCAGGCGTCGTTGATCGAGGGCGAAGCGGTGCTGACCTTGTGCTTGAGGACGGAGACGGGCGCGGAAAATGTCCGGCCGTCGTCGTTGGATTTTTGATAGACCCAGTCGCTGCGATGGCCGCCGTGGCGGTAGAAAAGATAGAGATCACCGCTCGGGAGTTTGACCCACTGGTTGTAGGTGCCGAACGGCGGAAGGTTGTCGACGACGCGCCACGCGGAGATGTCACCAGGCTTTTGCGAGACGACGTGGGTCATCTTGCCCTTGGTGCCCATGAAGAATTCGCCAAGCGGATTTTTTCCGAATTTGGGGTCGCCGCCATGCGAGCCGAAAACGAGGTGAATGTAGCCCTTGCGATCGATGACGAGCGCGGGCTTGCCGTGGTTGTCGAGTTCGCTGGGGTCGATCTGGTCCGGTGATTTTCCCATGGGGTTCACGCCCGCTTGGACGGGGCCGATCCACCTGCCCGTGGCGTGATTGTAGGCAGCCACGTAGGGATCTTCGTGCGGACCCTGGTAAGCGACGTAGGTCACGCCTTGGTGATGCTCGGCGGCGGGATGTTGGAGGGAACTGACGGGATTGCCGTAGCCGTTGTCAGTGAAGAACGGAACTTCCGCGGCGACGGCGAGTGTCGCCAGATTGAGCGCGGCGGCAATCGCGGCGAGGAGGCTGAAGGGGGAATTCAAGGGTGGCATGGAGAAACGAATGGGAGCAGGGAATGGGTGAAGTATGGCGCGACACTGTGGATGTCAGGTGCGCTGAACTGCAACTGTTGCATCGCCCGCGCTTGCAACCCCAAGACAGCCTGCGTGACTCCGTGGCCTGAACGCCACACTCGCCCATTTTAGTCTCGCGGAATTGGAGTTCCGTTTCGCCGCCTGGGGTTACAAGCCTTCTCATGCGTCGCGGATTTTGCGGGCGTTTTTTGCGACCGGTGGCGAGGTGGGCGCGGCGACGGGCTTGACGTTGCCCGGCGGTTTGACGGAGCGGATTGAGACGGCGTTGGCTTTGCCTTCTGGAGTGCCGGCGACAAGCTCATTTGCCGTCCGGCAAGTGGCGGCCGACGGCACGACGAAGCTGCTCTTGCGGTTGCACGACGGGCGCACGGTCGAATCGGTTTTGATGCCCGACTACCACGCGGATCGCGCGGCGGGCTGTATCTCTTCGCAGGTCGGCTGCGCGATGGGTTGCGATTTCTGCGCGACGACGAAAACCGGATTCGAGCGCAATTTATCGGCCGGCGAAATCGTGGAGCAGTTTCTGGCGCTACGACGCGAGGCCCTCGCCGGCGGGCGGACGCTGCGCACGTTGGTCTTTATGGGCATGGGCGAGCCGATGCTCAATCTCGACGCGGTGCTCACGGCGATCGACCGTATCGCGGACAACCGACTCGGCGCGCTGGGTTGGCGGCAGATTACGGTTTCCACCGTGGGGATTGTACCGGGGATTGAGGCGCTCACGGCGGCGGGGCTTAACGTGCACCTCGCGGTATCGCTGCACGCGCCCGATGACGCGACGCGGGCCCGCTTGCTCCCGATGGGGCGGCGATTTGCGATCGCGGAGATCCTCGCGGCGGCTGACCGGTTTCAAGCCAGCCGGGGACGGCCGGTGACGATCCAGTATTGCCTGCTGCGGGGAGTAAACGACACGCCGGAGCACGCGCACGCGCTGGCGGCGGTGCTCGGGAAACGACGGATGCACGTGAACCTGCTGCGCTACAATCCCACGGGCCTGAGTCTGCTGGGCCGGAGCTACGAACCCTCGGATGACGCGACGTCGGATACGTTTGCTTCGATTCTGCGCGGGCAGGGATTGGTGGCGCACCATCGACGTTCGCGCGGGCCGGACATCGATGCGGCCTGCGGACAACTGCGACGACGGGCGGCGGCTGAAGCGGTCGATCACGGTGTTAGGGTCTGACGCGCGGGCCGAGTGGTCGCAGCACGCGATAGCAGGGTGGCTTGGCGGCCAAACCACGAGCAGCTTTCGGCGCGGATTGGCGTTAGCTTCAGCCGGGACTGGGCGCGGGCGCGAATCACCATCCGCGCTTTGCTCAAAGTTTTCGCTTTCCTGAGAATTTTTCCCGGTTAGTTCTCGACTCGGGCTCGTTATCGCTTGTTGAGACACTTCCCCCGCACCCCTCAGTTGATCGCTTTTGCTTTTTTATGAAATTCACCCGACGGCAGTTTTTGAAAACGACGGCAGTGGTTTTGGGCGTCCCCACGTTTATCCCGGCTTCGGCTCTCGGCCGCGACGGCACCGTGGCGCCCAGTAATCGGATCGTGGTGGGCGGCATCGGTCTCGGCCCGCGGGGCCGCGAGGTCCTGAAAGCGTTTCTCGGTCAACCCGAGGTGCAGTTCGTGATGATCGCCGACGTGCAGGAGACGCGGCGCGAAGTCGTTCGCGTCATGGCCAACCGGCATCACGGCAACCAAGACTGCGTCAAGACCCGCGACATGTATGAGGTGCTCGCCCGCCCCGATATCGACGCGGTCGTGATCGCCACTGGAGATCGGTGGCACGCGGTGTTGAGCATTCTCGCGGCGAAGGCGGGCAAGGACATTTATTGCGAAAAACCGTGCAGCATGACGGTGCGTGAAAGCCAAGAACTCGCCGACGCGATCAACCGCTACGGCCGGGTTTTTCAAGCCGGCACGCAGCGGCGCAACGTCGATAATTTCCGTTTCGCGGCGCAACTCGCCCTGAGCGGACGGCTCGGCAAGATCCACACGGTCCACGCGGGAATACTGCCGTTGGAAGAGAGTTTTAAATGGTTACCGGAGCAACCGGAGCCGGCTCGGGACGTGGTCGATTGGGATCGTTGGCTCGGCCCCGCACCATGGCGGCCGTATAATAAGGACTACGTGAACGGGCGTTGGCGCGGCTACTTTGATTTCCACGGCGGGGCGGCCCTGCCGGAGTGGGGCGCGCACACGGTCGATCTCTGCCAGTGGGCGGCCAACGCGGACGACACGACGCCGGTCGCCTATGAGGCCGACGGACAGACCATCTACGGCCGCTATGCGAACGGCACGAAACTCGTCATGCGCCTTTCCGGATTTAAAGGTGAGGGCAATTGGGTCGCACCTGGCACGTGTCCGGTTCGCTTCGAGGGCGACGAGGGTTGGATCGAGGCCGCCGACACCGGCAAGGTTGCGGTGTCGTCGCCGAAACTCCTGGAAGGCGGCGCGCCGGCGACGATGCCCGGCACGGATCCGACCAAGCACGTTCGCGATTTCCTCAATTGCGTAAAATCCCGCGCCAAACCGGCCGGCAACGCCGACATCACGCGCCGAGGCCATATCATTTCCCACGCTGCCTCCATCGGTTGGCGGCTTGGCCGCAAAGTGGAATTCGATCCCGTCACCGAGACGTTTGTGAACGATGCCGACGCCAACCGCATGTGCAGCCGCGCGCGCCGCTCCCCTTGGCACGCCTGAACCCAAGCCCGAGATTATCCCATGAAATTTATCCGCTCTCTGCTTCCGGTCCTCGTCGTGTTGGTGCTGGCCGGCTGTGCCACCGCGCCAACATCTCCACCCAGTCCCGTCGAAACGGCCGCCCTCGCCGTTCTCGCGTCCGACGCCGGGCTGCGGGAAAAGGCCCGTGCGTGTCAGGAACTCGGTGACTTCGGCGGGCCCGCGTCGGTTCCGACTCTGGCCGCTCTTCTCGGCAAGGAATATCTCGCAGACTATGCCCGCAGCGGACTTGAAGGCATCAAGGATCCCTCGGCTGGCGCGGCCTTGCGGGCGGCTCTGCCCACGCTCGAAGGCCGCTATTTGGCGGGCGCGGTGAACTCCTTGGGCGTGCGACGCGACACCGCGGCCGTGCCGGCCTTGCAGAAACTGGCGCTTGATTCAAAGGCGGGAGTGGCCGAGGCCGCGATTGCATCGCTGGGAATGATCGCGACGCCCGCTGCGGCCAAGATGTTGCAGGAAATTTTGGCCAATGGTCCCTTAGCCCTGCGCGTCCCGACTGCGCATGCTGCGCTCGTGGCCGCCGAGCACTTGGCCAGAAACGGAAACACGGCAGGTGCGCGCGAGGTGTTGAACGCGGTCGTGCGAGCGTTGCCGCCCGGCCACCTTGTAACCATGGCAAACGACAAGGTCGCCGCGTTGAGCGGAGCATCGGGTGCGCCGGCGCGAAGGTAGGCGGCCAGGCATCGCAACTTCAGGGAAAATATTTTACGCCGGACCCGGAAGCGGCACGCAAGTCGGCACGCCCTTACGCGCCAAACAAGTAATCAGCACCACTCGATGCTTTTGGCCTCCAGCGGCTCTGCCACGGCAGGCTTTTTTGTGGACCGATTTCAGAGGCAGAGCTTCGGTCTGCGGGTGTTCCTCGATTGAACGGCGAAAACCGGTGAGAACTCGTGGGCTCGTCGATGTTTCACCACCGGTTCCAAGCTTGTTCGCGCTGACCGGTGCGAGCCTTCAGCGACGGCCCTGCCCGGAGATCAGAGCATCGGGATGTGCGGTTCGGCGTCGGCGTCGTAATTGATTCCGGGCAGGCCGAAGCCGAAGAGCTTCATGAACTCGCTGCGGTAGCCGGCGATGTCGGTGAGTTCGGTGAGATTCTCGGTGGTGACCTTGGGCCAGATTTCTTTGACCGCGGCTTGGACCTCTTCGCGCATTTCCCAATCGTCGACGCGGATGCGTCCGCCGGCGTCGAATTTCGGGCCGGTGGGCGCATAGAGCTGCGTGGCGAAAAGGCGGGCCATCTGTTCGATGCAGCCCTCGTGAGTGCCCTTTGCCTTCATGATCTTGTAGAGAATGGCGATGTAGAGCGGGACGACGGGAATGGCGGAGCTGGCTTGGGTGACCAGAGCCTTGTTGACGGCGATACAGGCGCGACCGCCGGCGTGCTGGAGCTTAAGCAAGGAATCGATGCCGCGGGCGGCGCGTTCGAGGTCGTTTTTGGCTAGACCGATCGTGCCGTTTTTGTAGACCGCCCAAGTGACTTCGGGGCCGATGTAGGAGTAAGCCACGGATTGCGCGCCGGGGGCGAGGAGCTTGGCTTCGGAGAGAGCTTGCATCCACATCTCCCAATCTTCGCCGCCCATCACCGCGGTCGTGTCGGCGATCTCTTGGTCATTGGCGGGCTCGATCGTGACGGTGCTGACGATTCCCTTGTCGGTATCGACCGTCTGATTGGTGTAAGATTGGCCAACCGGTTTGAGGACGGACTTGTGGACGGCGCCGGTGGTCGGATGGGTACGGCGGGGCGAGGCGAGGGAGTAGACGACGAGATCGACCTGGCCAAGATCGGTGCGGATGAGGTCGAGAGTCTGGCGTTTGATGTCGGCGGAAAAAGCGTCGCCGTTGAGGTTCTTGGCGTAGAGGCCGGCGGCGCGGGCGGCTTGAGTGAAAGCGATGGTGTTATACCAGCCGGGGCTGGCTGGGCGGTCCTCTTCGGAAGGACGTTCAAAGAAGACGCCAAGCGTGGCGGCACCGGCGCCGAAAGCGGCAGTCACGCGGGATGCGAGACCATATCCGGTGGAAGCGCCGAGCACGAGGACCTTCTTCGGGCCGCGGGTGAGCGGAGGCTGGGATTTGACGTGGGCGATCCACTCCTGGACGTGCGCAGCACAACCGGCGGGGTGGGCGGTGATGCAAACGAAGCCACGGACTTTAGGTTTAATGACCATAGGGGTGAAAGCGTTTCCCGCGTGCGCGGGTGGAGCAAGTTTCAAGTGCGGCTTACCTCCCGATGAAGTGAGTAAAAACGCACCCATGAATCAGCGCCAAGAATGGAAAACGACCACCTAGGCAAGATGCCCGGGCGACGTTAAGGACCGATCAGCACCATCGGGCCCTCGGCCTTCGGCACGCCGCCCTTGCGCTCCAAGCTGACGGCAAATTTTGCGACGGTCTTCACCGGGAGATTAGGCCTAAAATTCAGGCGAGCTTCGCCCGTTGTAGGGTCGACCCGGAACACTCCACCATCGACCGGGATCGGATATTGGGGATCGACGATCCAAAGCTGGTAATCCTGATCGGCGGAAAGCGCCGGAAGCTGCTGGACCGTGAGCACGCCCTCCTGATTGGCGGGATTCCAAACCGCAACGGCCAGGGCTTGCGGGCTGTTGCCGAGGAGCGAGGCGAGGGCTGCGATTTTGTAGTCGGCTAGGGTGCCTTGCGCGGCGAGTTGGCGGGTAAGATCACTCACGCGTTGATCGCGGGCGGTGAGCTCCCGGCGGGCGGAGGCAATCTGGTCTCTGGAACCAACGAGCTGCCGGGCCGAGTCAGCGGCGGTGAGTGAGGCTTCGACCAGCCGCGACTCGAGTGCTGCAACCAAGCTGGAGGATTTGGCGGCTTGAGCCGAGGCGGCGGTGAGTTCACGACGACTGATCAGGCGTTCAGCTTCGAGCTGATTGTTCGCTCCGCGCAGAGCAAGATCGGCGAGTGTTTGCTGGTCGCGGAGCGCCGCGACTGCAGTGCGCTCAGTCACGAAGGCCTGACCAAAATAGGCGGTGGTCAGGGCGAAGCACGCCGCGGCGGCTAGGCCAATCCACGCGGCAAACGGCAGAACGACTCCCGGAGACGGGCGGGCTGACGCTGGAGCCGTTTGAGTCGAAAGACTGGCGAGGATGCGGGTTTTGAGGAGCGTGGGCGGAACAACGGGAGGCGCGGAGTGCGCGAGTTCGGCCGCCGTCGAGAGGAAGGATGCCACTAGAACAGCGAGAGCCGGATCAGCCGCAACGGCGGCGGCCAACTCGGCTTGTTCAGCCGGTGAAAGGAGGTCGACGGCGCCGAGCGCAGCGAGTTCTTCTGGGCGTTCGGCGATCAATGGCGGGCAGCGAGTCGCTCGCGAAGTTTGAGCAGGCCACGACGAATCCGGGCCTTGATGGTGCCGAGCGGAGTGCTCAGGCGGGCGGCGATCTCTTCCTGCGTAAGACCACCAAAAAAAGCGAGTTTAAGGGCGCTCTGTTGATCGGATGGCAAAGTCTCGACGGCGGCGCGGACGGCGGCGGCTTGATCGGAAGTATCGGCTGATTCGTCGGCGGAAGGGCCGGAGGAGTTTTCGTCGAGTCCGAGGTCAGACGGGGCGGAGTTTTCGAGCAGTTCGGCGCGCCGGCGGCGCGAGCGAAGGCGGTCGATGGCGCGGTTACGGGTGAGGGTGAGGGCCCAGGAAAACGCGGTACCGCGCGACACCTCGTAGGTGCTGGCTTTGTCCCAAAGGGCGACGAAGGCGTCATGCACAACATCCTGAGCCTCGGCGGTGTCGGTCAGAATCCGGACCGCCGTCGAATACAGCGGTTTTGAGAAGCGGTCGTAGAGCTCGGAAAAAGCGACGCGGTCACCTGCGGCCACCCGCTTAAGCAGCAGCGCATCGACCGCGTGGCGTTCGTCGGGTTGCTCGGTTGGCCCGGAGTCACTCATAAAGTTTAGGCGCGGGAGATGGCCACGAACAGAAGACTCGGCGGAGCACGCGAAGAATTGGGACTGACCTAAGGACAACAGCAATGACATAGAGCTGAAGCGTCATACGCGTGGAAGTGGGGAAGAGATGCAGCGAAGTGCAGTGGGGCGAGAAGAAAATGACGGGGGAAATCACAGCAGAATTCTACAGCACCGCGAGCCCGAGCAAACCGAGAATAATGATCAGCCCGATGACGGCGAGGGCGACGCGTTCGCGACGAGTGGTGGCAAAAGGCATGATGAGGGCGGAACGCGGATTTAGCGGTCGAGGGGTTGGAGCCGGGTGAACGTCTCGGCGAGGAACGGCTGGGCGGCGAATTCCGGCCACGGGCGGCTGCTTGAAACGCGGACGAAGAGTTGATCGCCGTCCCGGCGGAATCCGTAGCGCCAGGCCAAGCCAAACAGTTCAACAAGGTCGTAAGGATCGGCTAAGATGGCGGGGCGCCCTCCGAAAAGGGGCCAAAACCAGACATGCTGGAGGCGGCCGGCGCTCGAAAAAACCCGATACTCGGCCGGGGCGAGGGTGTGTGCTCCCACGAGCGGAGTGGCGCGCTTCTCGGGATCTGGCGCCGCGGTCCAACCGGCCCCCGGCCAGCAGGCTTCCGGCGTGTGGTCGGCAACGCTGCTGAGGCTCGATCGGCCGGAATCGCTTGGGCTCTGGCAAGAACCGCGCCCACCCCGCCCACGCCGCTGCAACAGAGTTTTACCGGTGTCCCAAAAGAGGAGGCTCCAAGCCAAGCGGAGAAAGTAAGCGATCCAACCAATCACACGGAGGATGATGAGACCCGCCGCCGAGTCGGCAAAGAATTTCGCAAGGTCGCGGGAACTCAGGGGCCGCGATTGAAAATGAGGCTGGGGATTTTCACGGGGTTGGGCTGGCGCGCGGGTCGAACAGACGTCACTATCAGATCGTGTCCATCATGAAAATAACTCCCTATCGTTTTTTTGCCGCGTCGGGTTTGGCCGTCGCGTTCTGCCTTCTTCCCCTGCAAGCCCTCGCCAAAATCGGCCAAGCCGCGCCTGCGTTCACCTTAACCGACATCACGGGGAAGACGCATGGGTTGGCCGATTTCAAGGGGAAGACGGTTGTGCTCGAGTGGATAAATCCGGAGTGCCCGTTTGTGGAAAAACATTACGAGAGCGGTAATCTTCCTTCGCTCCAGAAGGCGGCCGCAGCGGACGGCGTCGTTTGGTTACTAATCAACTCTGGCAAAAAAGGTGCGCAGGGTGATTTCGCCCCAGGCCAGGTGGCGAAGTGGTCGAAGGCGGTGGGCGGAGCGCAGGCGGCGTATCTCCGAGATCAAGACGGCAAAGTCGGCAAACTCTACGGCGCCAAGACCACCCCGCATATGTTCGTAATCAACAAGGACGGCGTGCTCGTTTACGATGGCGCGATCGATAGCATCCGCTCGACGCACAAAGACGACATCAAGCGGGCAACGAACTACGTGACGGGTGCACTCGCGGCCTTGAAGGCTGGCAAAGCCATCGAGCCGAGCGCGACCAAACCCTACGGTTGTTCGGTGAAGTATTGATCGGAGCGAAGTTCAGTGCTCCGGCAGGGACCGCGCCGGTGCCGATAGTACCGGCCCTTTTATGATCGTGGCGGGCGAAATCAGACCTTCACCGCGAATAGTTCCGGGTGCATGGTGCCCTCGGCCACCTGGTTCACGGTGCCGGTCATCATGATTGAATAACCGTCGCCGATCTCGATCCCGATCGTGCCCCCGGGCATGTGCACGGTCACGTCGCGATCCACCAACCCGAGCCGATAAGCGACCGCCGCGCTGGCGCTGCTGCTGCTGCCCGAAGCGAGGGTGTAGCCTGCACCGCGCTCCCAGATTTCGATGCGGATATTCGCGCGGTCGATGACTTGGAGGAATTGGACATTGGTCTTGCGGGGGAAGAGCGGATGTTTTTCGAGGTGCGGGCCGTAAGTGTGAGCCAACTCGGGCGTCACAGCGGGCAGGGGGATGACGCAGTGGGGGTTGCCGATCGTCGCCGCGCAAAAGGTGAATTCACGGTCAAGGATGGTGATTTTCTCATTGATCACCTCGCGGTTCGCGCCGGCCAGAGCGACGGGGATTTTATCACGGTCGAAGCTGACCGATCCCATCGCGATCGTCAGGAGTTGACCGTTTTCCTTGACGACAACCTGAACGTGACCGCCGGGAGTTTCCACCGTGAAAGCCGTTTTCGTGACGAGCTTTTGATCCCAAAGAAAGCGGGAGAAGATGCGAAGGCCGTTGCCGGATTTTTCCGCTTCGGATCCGTCCGGATTGAATATCCGCAAACCAAATTCACTCAACGCGGAGGGAAGCGGACCCCAGAGAATGCCGTCGGAGCCGACGCCGAAATTGCGATGACAGATGACCCGAATCTGCTCGACCGTCGGAGCTGCCTGCCACGAGGGAAAATCGCGGGGATCGAGGACAATGTAGTCGTTGCCGAGGGCGTGGTATTTGTGGAAGCGCATGAATGAAATGCGGAGGCTAGTAGCTTTTTCGGCCGCAAAACACGCGAAAAGACGCGAAATCTTCCACGTCAACCCGACTTGGACTGAAGTCACCCCGGCAGAGCGCTAGCTCCAAACAGGATTCGACGGTCGCTGCGGTCGACAGGGCTTACAGGGAGAGCCGAACGCTCCCTCCGCGGTCGCTGCCGCGTTGAACCCGGCGGAAAACTGTAACTATCCGATCCGGCGCTTAGGCGGCGCCGACCGATTGGGTGTAGCCGAAAAGACCCCGCTTCTTAATCGCTTCGACGACGACGTCGGGCACCATGCGTTCCCACGTCGGATCGCCTTCCTTGATTCGCCGAAGCACATCGCGGGAGAAAATATGGAGGATCGTGGGATCGAAGCCGACAATGCAGTCGATGTAGTGCGCCTCAAGCAAGTGAGCGTAGAGGTTGCGCAGGTGTCCGACGATCTGGACATTCTTGGCGTTGATGAGCACCGCGGAAGCGAAGGCGTGATGAGCGGGACGTCCGACTGGGCTGCCCAGAGTTTGCCCGGAGCCGTTGTAAAGTTCGAGCCCCTCCTGGCGCATCGGGTAGATATAGAGCTTAACGGCATTGCGGAAGAGCCGGCCGAAGGACTCGAGAATTCCGCCTTCGAGATTTTCGTAATACTTTTCGTTGAAGATCTCGACGAGGTTATTGATGCCCATCGCGACGCCGATCATCTCCTTGGTGTAACGCCGAATGTAAGAAGTGAGACGGTAATACTCTGAGTAATTTGAAATTAACACCGTGAAACCGATGTCGCCGAGCAGATCGACGCGGGCGAGAAAGTCCTGCGCATCGATTTCACCCGCTGCTAGCAGGTTGTTCATCGTGATCTCCATCACCACAACGACCTCTTTGCCCTTCACGAGGGGTTCTTGGACAAACTGCGCCGTGGCGCAGTTGAGCATGTCGACATTGACGAGGGTGACCGGGCGAAAAGACCCGCGTTCGACGAGGATCGGCTTGTTGCGCAGCACCTCGGAGGGTTGGAGCACGTCACGATCAGGACCGAACATGACGGCATGGGTGAGACCAAATTCAACCAGCAGGAGGGACATGAGGCGGTTATCCACGTCTTGAAACGCGGGACCGTTCAACTTGAGCATATCGACCTCGATCCGATCGGCGGAGAGATTATCGAGCAGCGATTCGACGAGTTTGCGCGGGTCGTCGTGGTAATAGAGCGCGCCGTAAATCAGGTTCACTCCGATGATGCCGAGGGCTTGTTGCTGGAGGACGTTCTCCTTGTCCCACATCCGAACATGCAGCACGACATCGCTGTAAGGTCCGCCTGGGGTGATTTGAAAGCGGATGCCCATCCAGCCATGCGCTTCATTGGTGCCCTTGAAATTGCGGGCCGCGACCGTATCGGCGAAGACGAAAAAGGTGGTGCGGTCGCCACGCTGGCCGGCGAGACGCTCGATCAGGAGTTGATACTCGTGGTCCAGCATGAGCCCAAGCCGCTCCCGGGAAACGTAGCGAGGCGCCTTCCCGTAGATGGCGTCACTGAACGTCATGTCGTAAGCAGAGATGGTCTTGGCGATCGTGCCCGAAGCACCGCCGGCCTGAAAGAAGACGCGCGCTACTTCCTGCCCGGCCCCGATCTCCGCGAACGTGCCATAACGCGGCTCGTCGAGGTTGATCGTGAGGGCCTTGCGGTTGGTGGTAAGAAGTTCTTTTTGCTCGCTCATGTCGGGAGAATTGAGCCGACGCGCCCAAGACGCAACCTGTTCGTTGGCGCGAGTGTGACGCTGTGGTTACAGTCGGCACATTTCGGCCGATTTTTAGCCGATAACGCACCAGCCCGATGTTGCATTTCGACTGGCTGCGCGGGGTATTGCAGCTACCGTCTGCCGGAATTGCATGAAAAATTTCTTCACTTCATTGCTCGGTGCCTTGGCCGCGATGGTCATTTTTTCGGTAGGAGCCTCGCTGCTTTTCGTCGGAGTTCTGGGCGCGATCGTTGCTTTGAACACCGAGACGAAAGCCCCTTCGTTTGAACGCGGCTCGTACCTTGTTTTCGATTTGGCGTCCAACATCACGGACGCGCCGCCCCTGATCGATTTCGGGCAGTTCGGGGGGGCCAACCATGCGACGCTGCAACTTCGTTCGGTCACCCGCGCGATTCGAGCTGCGAAGACCGATGACCGGATCTCGGGTCTCGTCATCACGGGTTCACTCGTGCAAGCGGGCTACGGGTCAGGTCTGGCCGCGCTCAAGGAGGTCCGCGCGGCGTTGATGGATTTTAAAGCCGGCGGTAAACCGATCACGGCTTATCTCGAGTCCGTGAGCACGAAAGATTACTATTTGGCCTCGGTCGCTTCGGAAATGGTGCTCGATCCCTACGGCCTGATTTTGATGCCCGGCTTGGCGAGCGAGCCCATGTTTTTTGCCGGGATGTTCGAGAAATACGGGATCGGCGTCCAAGTCTCGCGCGCGGGAAAATACAAGTCGTTCGGCGAACCTTTTACCCGAAAGGATATGAGTCGGGAGAGCCGGGAGGAAACCGAAAAGCTCCTCGGCGACTTGTGGGGCTCGATCGTAGCCGACCTCGCGGAGGCGCGGGGGCTGACACCTGAGGCCATCCAAGCCGTCGTCGACGCCGAGGGTCTCATCCGGCCTGAGGCCGCCAAACTTGGTAAACTGGTCGATCGCATTGCCTATCGCGATCAAGTAATCGCGGAGATCCGGGCGAAAACGGGCGCGGCTGCCGGCGAAAAGATCGCATTCAAGCAAATCTCCGTAGCGTCTTACGCCAAGATTTCGAAGGATGTGGCCGACTTGGTGAAACCCCGTGACGTCTCCACGCCGGGTGGTCGGGGTCGGATCGCGATCGTTTACGCCGAGGGCGACATCGTCGATGGTGACGGCGATATCGGCGACGTGGGCGGGATTAAGTTTGCCCGGGAAATCCGGCGGCTGCGTCAGGACGCCAACGTCAAAGCCATCGTTCTGCGGGTGAACAGCCCGGGCGGCAGTGCGTCCGCCTCCGAAAACATCGGCCGCGAGGTTCAGCTCGCCCAGAAATCCAAGCCCGTGATCGTGTCGATGGGCAGCTATGCCGCATCGGGCGGTTATTGGATCTCGGCTTACGCGGACCGAATCTTTGCCGAGGCCACGACCGTGACGGGCTCGATCGGCGTTTTTGGTCTCCAGTTCGACGTGCAGAAGCTCGCGAACAATGTCGGCATCACCTTCGACAGCGTCAAAACCGGGCGCTACGCCGACATGCTTACCATTTCGCGTCCCAAAACCGACGCCGAGCTCGAGGTCACCCAGCGCATGATCGATTGGACCTACGGCGAGTTTCTTAGAAAAGTCTCCGAAGGACGAAATTTGAGTCCCGCGGTGGTGGCCGAGATCGCTCAAGGTCGGGTTTGGTCGGGATTGGAAGCGAAGAAGCTCGGTCTCGTGGACGAACTCGGCGGCTTAGATTCAGCGGTGCAGTTTGCCGCGGAGAAAGCGGGCTTGGGCCGCAACTTCCGCATCGTGGAGTTTCCGCAAAAGAAGGAACTGGCCGAAGCCCTAGCCGAGTTGATGGACAAATTCGCGCCGGACGCGCAGGCCCGGGTCGGCGCCGGCCTCGTCGGCGAGGTGACGCGGCGTTTCCAGAAAGAGATCTCGGCCCTTAAGAACTTCAACGATCCCCGGGGCATCTACGCCCGGATGCCGTTGGAGCTAGCAATCCGTTAACCACAGCCACCATGGAAACAACGCTCAAACAGGCCACGCCCGCGACCTCAATTCCCGCTGGTCATCCGACTACGTTGGCAGCCGGATCCAGCGTGTTCATTACCCAGACCCTCGGGGGCAATGTGACCGTCCGCACCGACCAAGGGCTTTTTCGGATCGCGAGCGAACACGTCGGTGCAATCGTGGGTTATGTGCCGCCGGCGGCGCCCAGCGCGGTGGCCGCGGGCGAGTTTAACGAGGCGGCCGTCTGGTCGGCGTTGAAGACGTGCTTCGATCCGGAGATTCCCGTTAACATCGTGGATCTCGGACTCGTTTACGATTTGGCGATCGAGCGGGCGGGAGACGGCTCGCACACCGTCGAAGCAAAAATGACTCTCACCGCGCAAGGCTGCGGAATGGGTCCGACCATCGCAGAAGACGCGCGGCAGAAAATCGCCGCGTTACCCACGGTCACTTCGGCAAAGGTGCACATCGTTTGGGATCCGATCTGGACGCCACAGATGATTTCGCCGGAAGGGCGCAAGGCGCTGGGTCTGGAGTGACCGAAACCCGTGGGAAACGCGCCCAAGCGGTGCGGCGTGCAGGGGATCAAGCGCTTTGATCACCGCGAACGGATCGCGGCCTTGCTCCGAGTTCCAGTCGTAGTCAGCGCCGCGGGCAACGCCGTCAGCCGGGGCGTGGTTGAAGAGTTTGGCCATGAGACCGAGCGCCAGGTTCATGCCGGCGGAAACTCCGGACGACGTAAAAAACTTCCCGTCTTCGACCCAACGTGATCGAAACTCTTTCCCGCAACTGACCAAACATCGCCAATGAGCCGAACACGTCGAGGGGTTCAAAAAACCTCGAACCCGATGCTGCCGACGAAGAGTCGCAGTTAAGGTGCAGACACGGCGGTCGAGGCATCAGCAGGGCTCAACGCCATTTCTTCAGCTTTTGGGCGGAGTCTTGGCGGTGACGAAACGAAAGACAAAATACGAGGCGTTAGTCTCGCCGATGTTCTTCATCCCGTGCAGGTCGTGGGGCGCGTAGAAGAATACAGAGCCGGTCCCGGCGCGGCGGACCTCGTTGTTGATGGTAACTTCGAGGGTGCCCTCCTTGACGATGACCATCTCCTCGTCGGGGTGGCGGTGCGGTGCATGCGCAATTTCGCCGGGTCGCAGTGTGGTGATGTGACCGGAGAAATTATCGAGCGTGGCGGTGGGGCCGTTGAACACTTGGCGGCGTTCGCCGGCCTTGGTCGCTACCACGGTGAGCTGGCTCCAATCGAAAACAGAGGATTTTATCGTGGGTCGCTTAGCCGTTTCGGCTGCGAACAAACCGGCACCGAGACAGGAGAGAATTAACCAGGTCAGGAGGGATATCTTCATGGGGATCGGCAAATCCCCTTACCTAATCTTCGCAGAAATGCCGAAGCAAGTGGTCCGCGAAAATCATTTCTAGCTGACAGCGTGACGGGGGCGAGGCGTGCTCATAGAACGATGCTGCACCCCACGCTCAAAATTCTCTCACGAATCGTTGCAATCACGATGGCGCTGGTCGGCGCTGAGCTGATGGCGGCGGTCGAGCCGCAATCGCTCATGGCCGATCCCGCCATCAAATCCGCTCTCGCCGCCATCGCGCGGAATGAGCCTGAGACCATCAACGAACAGGTGCGGCTCACTGAAATCCCCGCACCACCCTTTAAGGAGACGGTGCGGGGTCTCGAGTTGAAGCGCCGGTTTGAGCAACTGGGTTTAAAAGACGTTCGGGTGGATAAAGAGGGCAATGTCATCGGCGTGCGGCCCGGCGCATTGCCCCGGCCCAATGTGGTGGTCGCGGCCCATCTTGACACGGTGTTTCCCGAGGAGACCGACGTGCGGGTGAAGCGCAAAGGCGCCCTGCTCGTCGGCCCGGGCATTGGCGACAACGGCCGTGGGCTGGCCGTAATGCTCAGCCTCATCCGCGCGTTGGACGAGGGCGGCGTGAAGACGACGGGCACCCTTACCTTTGTGGCCAATGTCGGAGAGGAAGGCCTCGGTGATCTTCGCGGCGTCAAAACGCTTTTCGGCGAAACCCTGAAGGGCCAGATCGATGCCTTTATCGCGATCGAGCCAGGCACCGCGAACCGCATCACCAACGGAGGCGTGGGCAGCTACCGTTACCGCGTCACGTTCAAGGGGCCCGGCGGGCACAGTTACGGCGCGTTCGGGATGGCCAATCCCGTTCACGCGCTGGGGCGGGCAATCGCGAAGATCGGTGAGCTCAAGGTGCCGCAAAATCCGAAAACCACGTTTAATGTCGGTCGCGTCCATGGCGGCACTTCGGTCAACTCGATCGCTTTTGAGGCCTGGTTCGAAGTTGATCTGCGCTCCGAAACCATGGCGGCGCTCGAGGCCTTGCGCGCCCAGTTTTCGGAGGCAGTGGAGTCCGGGGTGAAGGAAGAAAACCTCCGGTGGAACAATCGGGCCGCCGTTTCCGCCGATCTCGAATTGGTTGGGTTTCGCCCGGCCGGACAAACGGCCGACGATTCGGCGATCGCGAGAACCGCGCGGGCCGCCGTGATCGCGATGGGCGGCATCCCTTCGTTCGACTCGGGCTCGACCGACTCGAACTGGCCGATGCAACTGGGCATCCCCGCGCTGACCCTCCGCGGCGGCGGCCAGAACCGCGGGGCGCATTCGCTCGACGAGACGTTCGACCCGACCGACGCCCAACTCGGGCCCCAGACCATTTTGCTGACGGTGGTCGCGCTCGCCCGCTGATGGGAGCGCCCGGCGGTGGGCGATGGGATTTTTTGGAGTTTACCCTCGCCACCGGCGGACTCCGCCCGCCGAATTTGGGGGTGCACCTCGTTATCTTTTACACGCTGGTCGTTTTACTCGGGATTCTGAGCATGGGCTTTCAGCTGCTCGCCTCGCGCTTGTTGAATCCGTTTTTTGGCTCGTCGCTCATTGTTTGGGCGTGGCTCATTTCAACGTTTTTGGCGGCGTTCAGTGTTGGTTCGATTCTGGGCGGTTGGATCAGCAACGCGCCGACCTCTCAGCGGATCCGCGCGCAGTGGATCGCAGGCGCGGTCGCGGTTGGGTCACTTGCGTTCACCGCGTTTTTTGGCCGGGCGGTTTTGGGGCAGATCGAAATCGCGTTCACCGAGATCACCACCGGTTTGCTCGTCGCCTGCCTTGGTTTGTTTTTCCTGCCGGTGACGACGTTGTCCTCTTTCGGACCGCAGTGCGTGCAGTTCCTCGCGGGCCGGGGGACGCCGCCAGGCAAGGCTTCGGGCTTGGTCTATGGGGTAAGCACTCTCGGCAACATTGCCGGGGTGATGCTCACCGCGTTCGTGCTGATTCCGCACCTGCCAGTCTCCACCTTGCTCTACCTCTGGCTTGGGGTGGCTTTGGTTAACTTGAGTTGCCTCATCCTTCTTTTGCGGCCGGACCAGCCCGATTTCTCGCCATGAAACTTCTCCGTCTCGTCGCCCTAGGCCTGAGCATTTCCGCCGTCATGCCGGCGGCCGACTTCGTCGAAAATCACGATACACTCTACAACAATCTCACGATCGAACGTCGCGGTACGGTCGTGGAGTTGCGCGCGCGTTCGCGGGGCGGGGAATACTTGGAATCGGCGGTGGATTTGGCCGATCCATTGCGATTGGTGGTGCAGTATACGCGCACCCTATTTGCCGCGGCGTTGCATGAGCCGGCCCCAAAGAACGTGCTGATGATCGGTCTGGGCGGCGCGGGATTTCACCGCGTGTTCGTTCACGCCTATCCGCAGGCCCGCATTCAGTCAGTGGAACTGGATCCAAAGGTGTTTGAACTCAGCCAAAGCAAAATGGCGTTCAAGCCCAACGCGCGGACTCCGGTCGCCGTGATGGACGGACGGCTCTTTGTGAAACGGAACCGGGAGCAATGGGACTGGTTGATTTTGGATGCCTTCCGGGGCGGCTTCGTGCCGCCGCATTTGAAGACGGAGGAATTTTACCGCGAGTGCGCCGCGCGGATGACCGCGGGCGGAGTTTTCGTGACGAACTTGCACCAAGGTACCGAGCTGTTCGCGGCGGACTTGAAGACGATGCGCGCGGTGTTTCCCCAAGTCGTGCTCTACGAAGTGGCCGGGCGAGGCAACGTGATCGCCTGCGCGGTCAAATACGCCGAGCCCGCCATGAGTCGCACGCCAGATCTCGCCGGGCTCAAACGGGTCTATCCGGCGCTCGCCGAAAAAGTCGACCTCGCCGGCTTGGCGGCTGAGCGCATCGCCTTTCCGGAAGCGGTGATCAAAAACGCGCGGGTATTGACGGACGATTTTTCACCGGTGGAATTTTTGGACGCGCTTAAAAGCAATAACACCAACGCGCGCTGAACCTCGTTATTCGGCCCAACAATTTATCCTATGAGTCTTTTTATCGGCATCGATTCAGGCACCCAAAGCGTTAAGGCGGTCGTGCTCGATCTCGTGACTCGCAAGGTCATCGCAGAAGCGCGGGCGCCTCATCAGATGATCGAGGGCCTACGCGTCGGGCACATGGAGCAACACCCGCACGAGTGGACCGATGCACTCGATTTTGTGCTGGGAGAAGTGGCGGCACAACTGGGGTCCGATGCGGCCAAACGGGTGCGGGGAATCGGTGTTTCGGGCCAGCAACATGGTTTCGTGGCACTCGATGAGAATGGCGACGTCATCCGGCCGGCCAAGCTCTGGTGCGATACTAGCACGGCCCCCGAATGCGCGATCCTCACCAAGAAACTGGGCGGCCCGAAAGCGGCGATCCGGCTGACGGGAAATTTGATTTTGCCCGGGTTCACTGCGCCCAAGGTGCTGTGGCTGAAACGGCATGAGCCTGAGAACTACAAGCTGCTGCGGCAGGTGCTGCTGCCCCACGATTACCTGAACTATTTTCTCACCGGAAACTATACAATGGAGTTTGGCGACGCGTCCGGCACGGCACTGATGGATGTGCGCACCCGTACGTGGTCCAAAAAAATGATCAACGCGATCGACCCAAAGCTGGCGGGATATTTGCCGAAAATTTCGGCCTCACATGAAGCGGCTGGTCTGCTGCGGCCCGAGTTGGCCGCCAAATATGGGTTTGCGAATGGCGTCGTTGTCTCGGCCGGCGGTGGCGACAACATGATGGGGGCTATCGGCACGGGCAACGTCGTGCCGGGCGTGGTGACCGCCAGTTTCGGCACCAGCGGCACGATCTACGCCCATGCGGCGAAGCCGGTGATTGATCCGCAGGGAGAAATCGCGGCCTTTTGTTCCTCGACCGGCGGTTGGCTACCGCTGCTTTGCACCATGAATGTCACGACCGTGACCGA
>CAMCWW010000065.1:0-22449 GCA_945882935.1 Opitutus sp. GAS368 | reverse complement strand
CCCCGCCAACCCTACGCCGGCGAGTTGGTCTTCACGGCCTTCAGCGGCTCTCATCAAGACGCCATCAAAAAATCGTGGGCCGTTCAAAAACCGGGCGCCCCGTGGGATGTTATTTACATTCCGATCGACCCCGCCGACCTCGGTCGCAGTTACAAAGCCATCATCCGCATCAACAGCCAGTCCGGCAAAGGCGGCGTCGCTTACGTGCTCGAGAATGCCTTCGGCTTCCAATTGCCAAAACTCATGCACAAGGAAATCGGCAAGCTCATTAACGACCGCGCCGACACGAAGGGCACCGAGCTCTCCGCCGACGAGATCAACACCATCTTCCGCCGCGAATACCTCGAGCAGGCCGACGCGCCCCTCGTGCTCCAGCATTTTAAAACCACCGAGCGCGACAGCAACGTGACCTGCGAAGCCGCGATGACGTTCACCGGCATCGTCCACGCCCTCACTGGCACCGGCAACGGCCCCATCGCCGCCTTCGTGCGCGCCCTTGCGACCACGAAACTGCCGAAGTTCGACGTGCTTAATTACAGCGAACACTCCCTCGGCAGCGGGAGCGAAGCGCGCGCCGTGAGTTATATTCAGATCAAGACCGAGCGCGGCCTCGCCCTTTACGGCGCCGGCATCGACACCAATATCGAACTCGCCTCGATCAAAGCCATCGTCAGCGCCCTCAACCGCGCCCTCGCAAAGTAAAAAGTAGGGCTGGGTCTCCGACCCGCCCTCACCCTTACCCCGCTTTTATGTTTCTCCGCCGTCTCCTACCGCTTGTCTTCGCCGCCGTCCTCCCTCTCGCCGCTCCTTCACTCATGGCCACCGACACTCGCGCCGAGTTCCTCAAACTCATCGACCGCCCCCGCGTGCCAGCCGACGCCAAGTTCGAAACCTCGTCGTCCCCCGCTCCCTCCGGCCTTTCTCGCCTCGACTTTAATTTCGCCTCCGACGCCACCAACCGCGTCCCCGGAATCCTCCTCAAGCAAACCTCCTCCGCCTCTGCCTCCGTCCGCCAGCCCGTCGTCATCGCCCTCCACGGCACCGGTGGAAACAAAGAGACCCAACTCGCCCTCCTCGAACAACTCGCCGCCGACGGCTTCATCGCCGTCGCCATCGACGCCCGCTACCACGGCGCGCGCGCTTCGCAGCCCAAAGGCACCGCCGACTATAACGCCGCCATCCTTCGCGCCTTCCAGACCGGCCAAGAACACCCGTTCTTCATCGACTCCACGTGGGACATTTCCCGCCTGGTCGATTGCCTCGTCGCCCGCGACGACGTCGACCCCGCCCGCATCGCGCTCATCGGCTTTTCGAAAGGCGGCATCGAGGCCTACCTCACCGCCGCCGCCGATCCGCGCATCGCCGCGACGGTCGCCTTCATCGGCGTCCAAAGTTTTGGTTGGGCCGTCGACCACGACGCGTGGCAATCCCGCATCGGCACCGTCCAGGCCGCCTTCGATGCCGCCGCCAAGGACGCGGGCATAACCAAGCCCGATGCCGCCTTCGTGCGCCGTTTTTATGACCGCGTCGCCCCGGGGATCTACGACCGTTTCGACGGCCCGGCGATGCTCCCACTCATTGCACCGCGTCCCTTCCTCGCCATCAACGGAGACTCGGACGACCGCACGCCGCTACCTGGACTCGAACTTTGCGCCGCCGCCTCCCGCGCCGCTTATAAAGCCGCCGGGGCCGAGGAGAACTTCACGCTCACCCTCCAGCCCAACACCGGCCACAAGACCAACCCCGAGTCCGTCGTCGCCGCCCGCGCCTGGCTCGTGCGCCACCTCAAGCCCTGATCCGGGCGCGCCCGCTTTCGCTTTCGCGCCGCCACCGGCCCGCGCTCCGTGACGTAGCTTGCGCACCCGTCGGGGCACCCTAGGTTCGACCTTTCCATGAAATTCACTCCGGCCCAGCCCGCCCTCTTCGGCGAAACCCTCGAATCACTCACCGCGCACCTGCGCGAACTGGGCGAGCCGACGTTCCGCGCGAAACAAATTCTCGACTGGGTCTATAAAAAACGCGCCCGCACTTGGGACGCGATGACCAACCTCCCCAAGCCCCTCCGCACGAAGCTCGAAGCCACCTTCGACCTCACTCCCTCGACCCTCGTCCTCACCAAGGAATCCGGCGACGTCACCGACAAACTCCTCCTCGAACTCCGCGACGGCTCCCTCATCGAAAGCGTCATCATCCGCGCCCCGCAGTCCGACGTCGGAGAAGAGCTTTCCCGAAAAACCATCTGCATTTCCACCCAAGTCGGTTGCGCCATGGGCTGCGTGTTCTGCGCCAGCGGCCTTGCCGGACTCAAGCGCGACATGTCCGCCGGCGAAATCGTCTCCCAGCTCCTCCAGGTCTGCTACCGCGAAGACGCCACCACGCCCCGCGCCCGCCCCGAACTCGCCTCCTTCGACAACATCGTCGTCATGGGCATGGGCGAACCACTCGCCAATTACGACGCCCTCATCCGCGCCCTCACCATCCTAAACGCCGAGTGGGGCCTCGGCTTCGGCGCCCGCCGCATCACCGTTTCCACCAGCGGCCTCGTCCCGAAAATCCTCAAACTCGCCGAGGAGCCCATCGGCTTCCGTCTCGCCGTCTCCCTCCACGGTTCCACCAACGAGGTCCGCGAAAAAATCATGCCGGTGAACAAGGCCTATCCGCTCGAAAAACTCATCCCCGCCGTCCGCGAGTTTTCCGAGAAACACGGCCGCATGGTCACCCTCGAGTTTATTCTCATCGAGGACGTCAACGACTCGGTCGAACAAGCCGGCGAACTCCGCGACATCGCCCGCGACCTCCACGCGCACGTAAATATCATTCCTTATAACACCGTCGACGGTCTGCCGTGGAAACGCCCGAGCGTCATGGTGCAAGAAGGCTTCGCCGATGTCCTCCGTGCCGCCCGCGTTCCCGTGACGTTGCGCCGCGAAAAAGGCCACGATATCGCCGCCGCCTGCGGTCAGCTCCGTCTCAAGACCGAGAAGTCCCGCGAGCTGGCCCAAGCGTAAGGCCGGGTCTCCGACCCGCCCTCCACGCCCCCGCTAGGCATACCTTCAGCATGACCACCGCGTCCGCCGCCTCACCGGTGGCCAAACCGTCTCCCGCCCTCGGCATTCTCTGCGCCCTCAGCGTGGGCCATCTGCTCAACGACACCGTCCAGTCGCTGCTTCCTGCGCTCTACCCGCTCCTCAAGGAGTCCCTCAACCTCACCTTCACCCAGATCGGCCTCATCACACTTGCATTTCAGCTCACCGCGTCGCTGCTCCAGCCGGTCGTCGGTCTGTTCACCGACCGCCATCCGCAGCCCTACTCGCTTGCTGCCGGCATGGTCCTGTCGCTCGTCGGCCTGCTGCTGCTCGCCTTTGCCACCACCTTCTCGGCCGTGCTCATCGCCGGCGGGCTCGTCGGTCTCGGCTCCTCCATTTTCCACCCCGAAGCCTCCCGCGTCGCCCGGCTCGCTTCCGGTGGCCGCCACGGATTCGCCCAGTCTCTTTTTCAAGTCGGCGGCAACGCCGGCAGCGCCCTCGGTCCGCTGCTTGCAGCACTTTTCGTCGCCCAACACTCGCAGTCCCGGGTCGCTTGGTTCGCCGTCGTCCCCATCGTCGGATTCATTTTGCTCACCCGCGTCGGCCACTGGTATCGCGCCCAACTCGCCTTCGCCCACGCCTCGACTCACCGCGCCGCACTTCCGGTGCCGCTGCCGCGCCGTCGCGTCATCGCCGCCATCGCGATCCTCGCTGTGCTCATCTTTTCAAAATATTTCTACATGGCCTGCCTCGGCAGCTATTACACGTTCTACCTCATCGAGAAATTCCAGGTCTCGATTCAAACCTCCCAACTCCTGCTCTTTGTTTTTCTCGGCGCGGTCGCCGCGGGCACGATCATCGGCGGCCCCGTGGGCGACCGGATCGGCCGCAAAGCCGTGATCTGGGTTTCGATCCTCGGCGTCGTGCCGTTCACCTTGATTTTACCTCACGCCAACTTGTTTTGGACCGCCGCGCTCACGGTCGTGATCGGCGTCGTCCTGGCCTCGGCGTTCTCCGCGATCCTCGTCTATGCCCAAGAACTGATGCCACACCGTGTCGGTCTCGTTTCCGGCATCTTCTTCGGGTTTGCTTTTGGCATGGGCGGGCTCGGTTCCGCCGCCCTAGGAATTCTCGCCGACTACCAGGGGCTCGACTATGTCTTCAAGGTCTGCGCTTTTCTCCCTCTCCTCGGATTTTTGGCTTTTTTTCTACCGAAACCTAATCGGTAAAAATCGGCTTGAATCCTTCCCCGAACTTTTTTTTGCATCCCTGTCTTTCCCGCCCGCCCCCGCACGGTCGACCACCCAATTTTTCCCCATGATCGAAGTCAAAGGCCTCGTTAAAACCTACGGCAACAAACGCGCCGTGGACGGCATCACCTTCACCGTAAAACGCGGCGAAATCCTCGGCTTCCTCGGCCCCAACGGTGCCGGCAAGTCTACTACGATGAAGATGATCACCGGCTTCATCCGGCCCGACGCCGGCACCGCCACCGTCGGCGGCATCGACGTCGCCGTCGACCCCGTGGGCGTTAAACGCCAGCTCGGCTACCTGCCCGAAAGCGCTCCCGCCTACCCTGAAATGACCGTCGAGGAATTCCTGCGCTTCATCGCCGAAATTCGCGGCTTCCGCGACACCGGCGAGAAACGCGCCCGCGTCGAACACGTCCTCGGGCTAACCCATCTCGCCTCCGTCCGCACGCAAACGATCGAAACGCTTTCCAAGGGCTACAAACAGCGCGTCGGCTTCGCCCAAGCCCTGATTCACAACCCGCCCGCCCTCGTCCTCGACGAACCGACCGACGGCCTCGATCCCAACCAGAAGAACGAAGTCCGCACCCTCATTCGGAACATGGCCGCCGAGAAAGCCGTGATTCTCTCCACTCACATTCTCGAAGAAGTGGAGGCCATCTGCACTCGGGTGATCATCATCGCGAGCGGTCGCATCGTCGCCGATGAAACTCCATCCGCCCTTCGCGCTCGCCAACCCGGCGCCCGCCTGGACGAGATCTTCCGCGCCCTCACCACCTAGCTGGCAGCGCGACGCCTCCGATCCCTTAATCCTCTTTCCTGCTTACACCTCTTACTCCTCTTATGAGCCAGATCCGCCCCCTCTTCAAACGCGAGTTTCTCGGCTACTTCCGCTCGCCCGTGGCCTACGTCTTCCTGATCGCCTTCCTCCTCATCTCGGTGTCGCTCGCTTTCTCCCGCTACGGCAATTTCTTTAAAGCCGGCACCGCAAGCCTGGAAACGTATTTCCTTTTTTTCCCATGGCTGTTCATGTTTATCGTGCCCGCCGTCGGTATGAGGCTCTGGTCCGAGGAAAAACGCTCCGGCACCGTTGAGCTGCTCCTCACCTTGCCCGTGACCACGCTCGAGGCCGTTCTCGGCAAGTTTCTCGCCGGCTGGGCATTTCTTACCCTCGCGGTTTTGCTCAGCTTCCCGATGGCCCTCACCGTCGCCTTCCTCGGCGATCCCGACTGGGGCATCATCGCTTCGACTTACCTCGGCGCGATCCTCATGGCCGGCGCCTACCTCGGCATCTGCGCGCTCACTTCCGCTCTGACGAAGAACCAAGTCATCAGCTTCGTCCTGAGCCTCGCCGCCTGTGCGATGCTCGTGTTTCTCGGCCTCAGCAGCTTCACCACCACGCTCGAAAGCTTTTTGCCCGTCGGCATCGCCGATGTCGTTTCAAACTTCAGCTTCGTCACCCACTTCGACGCTTTCACCAAGGGTATCGTCGACCCGAAAGACGTCGCCTTCTTCCTCTCTCTGATCGGCTTCACCCTCTTCCTCAACGTCGTCGCCCTCGAACGGTAGGAGCCCGCTCGCGGACGATTCTATTTTCCGCTTCGAACTCTCAACTCTCAGCTCTCAACTCCCAGCTTTTCCTTTCTCCGCCCCATGAAACCCAGCGGCAAAATCCTCGCCATCGCCCTCCTCTTCATCGGCCTCGTTCTCGTCAACTTCCTGGCCTCGTCCCTTCCGGTGCGCCTTGATACGACTGCCGAGCGAATTTACACCCTTTCCCCAGGCACCCAAGCCCTGCTCAGCAAAATCGAAGAACCCGTCGTCCTCGATTTCTATTTCACAAAATCTGCGACCGGCCTGCCCATCGCCTACAAAAACTACGCGACCCGCGTCGAGGAGATGCTCCGCCAATACGCTCGCGCCTCCCGCGGTAAGCTAACCCTCAATATTATCGACCCGCGCCCCGACACGCCCGAAGAAGAAAAAGCCACCGCCGCCGGCATCCAACCCCAGCTCATCCCCACCACCGGCGAGCAGATCCAGTTCGGCCTCGTTGCCATCCAAGCCGACCAACAAAAAACCCTTGCCGCGCTCAACCCCCAGCGTGAGCAGTTCCTCGAATACGATCTCTCGCAGCTCGTTTACAGCGTCCAGCAGATCGACAAACGGAAACTCGGCCTACTCACCAGCCTCCCGCTCCAGGGGACCAGCGCCCAAGAAGCTCAAATGATGATGATGATGCGCCAGCAGCCCAAGCCCGGCCAGTTCGTCGCCACCGAGTGGGAAAAAACCTTCGAGATCATTCGCATCGAGCCCGGCGCCACCGAGCTTCCACCGGGCCTCGACGTCCTTGCCGTCATCCACCCGCAGGGCGTTGCCCCTAAACTTCAATTTGTCATCGACCAGTTTATCCTCGGCGGCCAACCCGTCTTTCTCGCCGTCGATCCCGCGTCCCAACACTTCAAGCGTCAGGCCAACCCGCAGCAACCGATGATGGGCGCGCCCACGCCCAACGTCGCTAGCGACCTCCCCGCCCTGCTCACCGCCTACGGCGTCACCTACGATCCGCAAAAAATCGTCGGCGATTTGGAAAACGCCACCCAAGTCCAAATCCAGGGCGGCCAAATCGCCCGTTACCCCGTCTGGCTGAATCTCCGCCGCGCCAACTTCAGTTCCACTTCGGCCACCACCGGCCAACTCAACTCCACGATCTTCATCGAGTCCGGCGCCTTCATCGCCACGGCCGGAGCGACCACCACGTTTACGCCGCTCATCCAGTCCTCCGCTTCATCCGGCGAACTCGCCGCGATGGTGCTGCAATTCGCCCAGCCCGACGCCATCGCCCGCCAGGTCATCCCCTCCGGCAAGAAAACCGTCGCCGCCCTCGTCACCGGTAAATTCAAAACCGCCTTCCCCGCCGGCGCCCCCAAAGACGACAAACCCGCCGACCCCACTGGAGCGGCGACGCCTCCGTCGGCTCCTCCCTCCGATTCTCTCAAAGAATCTAAAGCCAGTTCCACCCTCTTCATCATCGCCGACACCGACTGGCTCTTCGACGACTACAGCATCCGCAAAATGAATTTCTTCGGCCAGACCGCCGCCGAACCCATCAACGATAACCTCGCCCTCGCCGCCAACTCCCTCGAGTTCCTCTCCGGCTCGTCGGACCTCATTTCCATCCGCGGCAAGGGCAATTCCCTGCGCCCCTTCGAGGTCGTCCGCACGATGGAGATCAACGCCAACCAAAAGTATCAGGAAAAACTCTCCGAACTCGAAACCCGCCTCCAATCCGTTCAGCAAAAACTCAGCGAACTTCAGGGCAAAAAAGGTGAAGCTAATCGCCTCGTTGCCTCGCCCGAAGTGACCAAGGCCATCGCCGACTTCCAGAAGCAACAGGCCGCGATGAGCGGCGAGCGCCGCCAGATCCGCCGCGCGCTCCGCGAGGACATCGACCAACTCGAAAACCGGCTGCTCATCCTCAACCTCCTCGCCGCCCCCGGCCTGATCGGAATCTTCGGCCTCTGGTTCGCCCGCTCCCGCAAAAAGTAGGGCAGGGTCTCCGACCCGCCCTCCAAGTCCACGCCCTCCACGCCTCAGCCACGCCTTTTTCGAATCTCGCCCACGCCTTTCGCCTCGTCCCGATGAAACTCAAAACCCTCCTTCTCATCGTCGCCGCTCTCGCCGCGCTTTCTGTCATCGTCTTTTTCATCCGCAAACCCGCCCCCGCCGTCACCGCCGACGCGCGCCTTAACCAACCGGTGCTCGACGCCGCCACCGCCGAAAAAGTCGCCGAACTCCGCCTCACCGAATCAGGCAAATCTCTGGCGGTGAAACGCGACGACAACGGCGTTTGGCGCGTCCCGTCCTACCACGATTTCCCCGTCGATTTCTCCCGCGTCACCCGCCTCGTCGCCGATCTCAACGACGCCAAACTCACCCGCCTCGTCACCACCAACCCCGAACGCATCGCCCGCCTGGATTTCAAAGACACCACGATCACTTTGCTCGACTCGGCCGCCAAAGAGTTGTGGACCGTCACGCTGGGCAAAAATCCGGAAAGCGGCTCCGGTCGCTTTCTCCGCTACGGCAACGAGCCCAGAGCCTTCCTCGCTTCACTGAACACCTACCTCGACCTCGAACCGAAAAACTGGGCCAACGCCGAACTGCTCGCCCTCAAGCCAGACGATATCGCCAAAATCGAACTCCCTTCCACCGAGGGCGGCACCGTCACGTTCACCCGCGCGAAAAAAGAAGACCCGTGGACCGCCACCGCCATTCCCGCCGGCCAAAAACCCAAGACCGACACCCTCGCCTCCGCGCTCAACACCCTCACCTCGATCCGCTTCTCGGACACCTCCGATCCCGCCGACGCCAAAGTCGCCGAGGCAAAGCCCCACGCCCGCGCCTACACCCTCACCGCCTTTGACGGCAAGACCGTCACCATCAGCCTCGCCCGCAAACCCGAGGAGAAAAAGATGAAGCCCCCTGTCACCGACAAATCGCTTCTCGGCGCCGCGACGCCCTCGGCGCCGACCGCACCGACACCCGCCCCCGACCCAAAACTTCTGACCCCCGAATTCGAAACCATCCCCGCGGGTCCCGTGTTCGTCAGCATCACCCACAGTGACGCCGCCGCCTCGGTCAACGCCCTCATGGCCAAGCGCGCCTTCCAAATCGCCGACTACACCTTCACGAGCCTCCCCCAGAAATCCGCCGACCTCTTCGAATCCGCCCCGACACCCGCGCCCGCCGCCGAGCCTAAAAAACCCTAAAAACAGGAGCCGCTCCCCGGAGATACCGCGGTCTCCTAACTCCGATCTTTACACATATCATCACTTGCCCATGTGTTGATACGTTATGCCGCCTCCTTCTGCACCTGCCCCGTCCGACCGCCCTATTTCCGAATTTTTCGCGCTCGGCCGACCACTGCGCTCCCTCGAGTTTTTCCCACCCAAGGACGACGCCGGCGTCGAGGCTCTCCGCGCCACCGCAACCGCCCTCCGCAGCATATCCCCGGACTTTGTTTCCGTAACCTACGGAGCCGGTGGCACTACCCGGGAACGCACCGCGCAAGTCAGCGCGCTGCTGCGCCAAGAGCTCGGCTTCACGGTTATGCCTCACTTGACCTGCGTCGGCCACACCCGTGCCGAGCTGCATGACCTCGCCGATCGCATCCACGCCGGAGGTTTCCGCAACATCATGACCCTCCGAGGCGATCCGCCCAAGGGTGCAACCACGTTCACGGCCACTGCCGACGGCCTTTGCTACGCCAACGAGCTCGTCGCCTTGCTTAAAACTCGCCATCCCGATTTCTGCCTCGGCGTCGGCGGTTATCCGGAAAAACACCCCGAGGCCACCACGCTCGCAGCCGATCTCGACGCCTTGAAACGCAAGGTCGATGCCGGTGCCGCCTTCGTCACCACGCAGCTCTTTTTCGACAACGCCGTTTATTACCGCTTCATTGAAAAGTGCCGCGCCGCCGGAATCAACGTCCCGATCGTGCCCGGCCTCATGCCGGTGCTTTCGCTGAAACAAGTCCAACGCTTCACCGCCATGTGCGGCGCCGCTTTGCCGCCCGCGCTGATCAAGCGCCTTGAAGTCGCCGCCGAAAACACCGAGGTCGTCGAGATCATCGGCCTCGACTGGGCGCTCACCCAGATCCGCGATCTCCTCGCCAACGACGCCCCCGGCTACCACCTCTACATCATGAACCGCGCGAAGAGCGCCCTAGCCCTCGCCGCCGGTCTCGCCGCCTGAGGCTTGGCTCGAACACCGGCCTCACCCGCCCGCCATCACCGCCCGGAAGCCCGCCTCCGTCAAAATCCGCGCCACCGTCTCGCGTTGGTCGCCCTGAATCTCGATCACGCCGTCTTTCACCGTGCCGCCGCAGCCGCAGGCCCCGCGCATTTTTTTGCAGAGCTGCTCCTTTTCCGGCAGACCGATGCCGGTAAATCCGCTCACGG
The DNA here is from genome assembly GCA_945882935.1 of Opitutus sp. GAS368. GTDB lineage: Bacteria > Verrucomicrobiota > Verrucomicrobiia > Opitutales > Opitutaceae > Tous-C4FEB. The sequence goes on along the minus strand of CAMCWW010000065.1, from coordinate 12,210 downwards.
TCGTCACCGTCTTTCCGCCGCGGCCGCCCGTCTCGCGCCGCACCTCAAGTCGCCCGCGATTCTTCTCGGGCGCTATCGCCTTCGAGCCGCTCCCCGCGTTCACACTAGACCCGACCGCCGGTCGGGCCGGCGCGCTCGGCAACCCCGCCCCACTCAACGCCCCAAACGGATTCTGCCCCAGAACCTGCCCCCCATCCGTCGAAATTTTCCCGTGCGCGTTCATCGTCAAAAGGTCCTCACGTTCTCAAATTTCGCGTTCAGCTCCGTGCCCGCCCACCGCCGCACACGCCCACCGGAATATCCGTCTCGCCGCCAAGAAACATCAGCGCCTTCGCGTAGCTGCGATTCTCCAAAAAATGCACCAATTGAGGGTGCAATGTCATCCGCTCCTGCTCCAAGCAGCCGTCCAGCTGCGCCATCGCCTCCGCTACGATCTGCCCGTCACCGGACTTAATCGCCGCCAACATTCTGGTAATCGCCAACTTGATTTGAGTTTCCATTTTGGGTTTCGCCGTGGTTTCGCCCGGAGTTGCTAAAAATTGCAGTGGTTCGTCCGCCGCCAAAATAGCTGCGTTGCTTATCCGTCAGCTACCCACGTTAAGCCCGATTGCAATCCCCGAGACCCACCGCCCCGGACTTGTCTCGGCCCCATTCATCGTGCTTTATTAGTCCTCAAACCTCTTGCTAGCGCTATCGCCGAGAGCAGCTCACGCAGTTCCTTGGCCGCATCGCAGGATCTTCCGACCATATTTTTCATCCTCACGCTTAATTTTTTCATGAGTTCCACGACTGTCCCGACCCACGCCAACTCGGCCATTATCGAACAGATGTATGAGACTTGGCTCGATCATCCCGATTCGGTTGATCCGACTTGGCGCGCCTTCTTCCAAGGCTTCTCCCTCGGCAATACCAACGGCTCCCTCGCCTCCGCTTTGGCCGGTTCCGCGGCGGCCGCCGCGCCCGCCGCCCCGATCATCGACAGTCTGAAGCAGGCCCGCGTCCACTACCTCATCAACGCCTACCGCGCCCTTGGCCACCTTCAGGCGCACCTCGATCCGCTCAGCAGCCCGCCCGCCCCGGTCGCCAAACTCTCCCTTGAGCAATTCGACCTCTCGGCCGCCGACCTCGACACGTCCTTCGATACCGGCACCTACCTCGGCGGCGGCCAGAAGAAACTCCGCGACATCGTCGCCACCCTTCAACAAACTTACTGCAGCCACGTCGGCGTAGAATACGCGCACATCCAAGACACCGACTGCCGCCACTGGCTGCGCGACCGCATCGAATCGTCCCGCCTTCAGCCGACCTTCACCACTGCGCAGAAAGTCCGCATCCTCCGCCGCGTCCACAAGGCCGAGCTCTTCGAAAAATTTCTCCACACCAAATACGTCGGCCAAAAACGATTCTCCCTCGAAGGCGGCGAGACCATCATCGCCGCGCTCGACGCGGTCATCGACCATAGCCCCGATGTCGGCGTCGAAGAGATCGTCATGGGCATGGCGCACCGCGGCCGCCTCAATGTGCTCTGCTCCGTCATGCGAAAATCGTTCGACCAGCTTTTCGAACAATTCTCCGAAAACTACCTGCCCGACACCGTCGCCGGCGATGGCGACGTCAAATATCACCTCGGCTACGAATCCATCCTGACCACGACCTCAGGCGCCCAAGTCGAGGTGCGCCTCACGGCCAATCCTTCCCACCTCGAGATCGTCAATCCCGTCGTCGAAGGCCGCGCCCGCGCCCGCCAACGCATCCGGGGCGATACGGAAACCCGCACCAAGGTCCTCCCTTTGCTGATCCACGGCGACGCCGCCGTCGCCGGCCAAGGCGTGGTTGCCGAGACCCTCAACTTTTCCCAACTCCCCGGCTACCGCACCGGCGGCACCCTCCACTTCGTGATCAACAACCAGATCGGCTTCACCACCGATCCGATCGATGCCCGCTCCACGCGCTACTGCACCGATGTCGCCAAGATGATCGAAGCGCCCATTTTCCACGTCAACGGCGACGACCCCGAGGCCGTGTGCATGGTTGCCCAACTCGCGCTCGATTTCCGCGCAAAATTCCACCGCGACGTGTTCATCGACATGTATTGCTTCCGCCGTCGCGGCCACAACGAGACCGACGAGCCCGCCTTCACGCAGCCGATTCTCTACAAAAAAATCGCCGCCCACCCGCTCGTGTCCGCCGTTTACACCGACCGCTTGGTGACCGCCTCCACCATCACTTCCGCCGAGGGCGAAGCCATCACCGCCGAGTATTCAGCCTCCCTCGAAGAGAATCTCACCAAAGCCAAAGAACGCGAAGCCGCCAAGATCGCCAAACGCGCGAAAGCTAAACCCACCGACGCCTTCAAGGGCTCGACCGCCATTTTCCAACCGGACTACCACCACACGCCCGTTGAGACCGGCGTGAGCCGCGACGTGCTCGACCGGGTCGTCCTAGGCCTCACCACCGTCCCGCCGACCTTCAAAACAAACCCGAAAATCCAGCGCTTTCTCGAAGCCCGCACCGCCGCTTACCGCGACGGCGGCCCGATCGATTGGGGCTTTGGCGAGGCGCTCGCTTTCGGCTCCCTGCTCGCCGAAAACACGCCTGTCCGTCTCAGCGGCCAAGACTGCGAGCGCGGCACGTTCACCCACCGGCACGCCGTCCTCAACGACGCCGAAACTGCCACAAAATACACGCCGCTCAAAAACATTCCCGGCGCCACCGCCCGGTTCTGCGTTTACAACTCCCTGCTCTCCGAAGTCGCCGTGCTTGGCTTCGATTACGGCTACTCGCTCGACTACCCCGAGATGCTCTGCATCTGGGAAGCTCAATTCGGCGACTTCGCCAACGGCGCCCAGGTCATGATCGACCAGTTCATCACCGCCGGTGAGTCGAAGTGGCAACGCACCAGCGGCATCGTGCTCCTCCTCCCCCACGGCTACGAAGGTCAGGGCCCCGAGCATTCTTCCGCCCGCCTCGAACGCTTCCTCCAATCCTGCGCCGAAGATAATTTCCAAGTGGCCAACATCACCACGCCGGCAAATTTCTTCCACGCCCTCCGCCGCCAAGTCCGCCGCGACTTCCGCAAGCCGCTCGTCGTGATGGCGCCGAAGTCCCTTTTGCGCCATCCCGCCGCCGTCTCCAAAATCGAGGACTTCACCTCCGGCGGCTTCCAGGAAATCATCAACGATCCGGCCGCGCCGGAAAAAGTGGAGCGCCTCATTTTCTGCTCCGGCAAAGTCTACTACGATCTCGTCGACTACCGCGCCAAGCAGAACATCACCGACACCGCGATCGTTCGCGTCGAGCAACTCTACCCGCTCCACAAAAACGCCCTCGCCAAACTCTCCGATACTAACGGCCACGCCTCGCGCCTCATCTGGGCGCAGGAAGAATCGCAGAACATGGGCGCGTGGTCCTACCTCGCCCCGCAACTCGAAGAAATCTTCGGTCGTAAGCCCACTTACGCCGGCCGCGATGCCTCCTCGTCCCCCGCCATCGGTAATCTCGCCCTCCATCGCCTCGAACTCACCGCCTTCCTCAACGACGCTTTCACGCTCTGATCTAGCTTCGCCTCTTTCGCTCCTTTCACCTATCTCACCTCTATGAATTTCGAAGTAAAGATCCCGCCCATGGGCGAATCCATCAGCTCCGGCATCCTCGCCAAATGGCACGTCAAGGACGGCGACACGGTCAAAAAAGATCAGCCGCTCTTCGAGCTTGAGACCGATAAAATCACCTCCGAGGGCACCGCTGAATCCGCCGGAAGAATTTCCCTGAAAGTCGCCGCCGGCACCGAGGTCAAAATCGGCGAACTCGTCGCCGCCATCGACTCCGAAGCCTCCGCCGGCGCAACCGCGCCGGCTGCTTCTCCGACTGCCCCCACGGCTGCGGCCAAAGAGTCGACCTCCTCTCCCGCCGTCCGTCGTATCGCCGAAGAAACCGGCATCAACCCCGCCGCCGTCGCTGGCACTGGCAAGGCCGGACGGGTCACAAAGGGCGATATGCTCGCCGCCGGTGAAAAATCCGCCGCTGCTCCCGCCGCTCCGGCCCCGGTCGCCCCGGTCGCCGCACCAAAGCCCACCGTCCCCACCGGCACGCGCCAGACCCGCAAAAAAATGTCCCCCTTGCGCCAAAAAATCGCGCAACGGCTCGTCGCCGCCCAACACGAAGCCGCCATGCTCACGACTTTCAACGAAGTCGATATGTCCGCCGTCATGGCTCTCCGCGCCAAGTATCAGGACGACTTCGTCAAAAAGAACGGCTTCAAACTCGGCTTCATGTCCTTCTTCGCGAAGGCCGTCGTCAACGCCCTCAAAGAAGTCCCCGGCATCAACGCCCAGATCGATGGCAGCGAGATCATCGAAAATCATTACTACGATATCGGCGTCGCCGTCTCCACGGAGAAGGGCCTCATGGTCCCGGTCATCCGCGACTGCGATTCGCTCAGCATGGCTGGCATCGAGAAAGCTATCGGCGACGTCGCCAAGCGCGCGCGCGACAGCAAAATCACCCTCGCCGACCTCGAAGGCGGCGTCTTCACGATTACCAACGGCGGCACCTTCGGTTCGATGCTCTCGACCCCGATCATCAACGCACCGCAGAGCGCCATCCTCGGCCTCCACGCCATCAACGACCGCCCCGTCGCGGTCAACGGCCAGGTCGTCATCCGCCCGATGATGTATCTCGCCCTCAGCTACGATCACCGCCTCGTGGACGGCAAAGAAGCCGTCACTTTCCTGGTGAAAGTGAAGCAAGCCATCGAAGACCCGGCGCGGCTCCTGCTCGCGATCTAAAAAATTGTCCGGGTAGGGGCGTGGTTCGTCCACGCCCGTCTTGGGCTTCCTCCTCTCAGCTTCAGACCCTCAGCTCTCAGCCTTCATGTCTTCCCAATTATTCGATCTGATCGTCATCGGCGCCGGCCCCGGCGGCTACGTCTGCGCCTTCCGCGCCGCCCAACTCGGCCTCAAGGTCGCGCTGGTCGAGAAACGCGCCACCCTCGGCGGCACTTGCCTCAACGTCGGCTGTATTCCGAGTAAAGCCCTGCTTCATTCCTCCGAGCAATTCGTCTTCGCCAAATCCCACGCCGCCGCCCACGGCATCAAGCTCTCCGGCGTCGAACTCGATCTCGCGACCCTTCTCAAAAAGAAAGACGACGTCGTCACCAAGCTCGTCGGCGGCGTCGCCCAACTCGCCAAAGCTCGAAAAATCACCGTCATCACGGGAGCGGCGGCGTTTACTTCCCCGACCACCCTCAGCGTCGGCGACCAGTCGATTACCGCCAAAAATATCGTCATCGCTACCGGCTCCGCCCCCGTCGAGCTGCCGTTCATGAAGTTCGACGGCGAGACCGTCGTCTCCAGCGATCACGCCATCTCCTTCCCGACCGTTCCGAAGAAACTCGCGGTCGTCGGCGGCGGAGCCATCGGTCTCGAACTCGGCTCCGTCTGGGCCCGCCTCGGCGCCGACGTCACCGTCGTTGAATTTCTGCCCAAAATCATCGCCACCTACGACGACGACATCGTTCGCGCCTTCACCCGCATTCTCCAAAAACAAGGCCTTAAAATCGAGGTCGGTGCGAAAGTCTCCGGCTACGCCAACGGCATCCTCGCCGCCGAGCGCGGCACCGAGAAACTCTCTTTTCCCGCCGACAAGGTCCTCGTCGCCGTCGGCCGCCGCCCGTTCACCGATTCGCTCAATCTCGCCGCCGCCGGCGTGCAGCTCGACGAAAAGAAGCGAGTCAAAGTCGACGCCCACCTCAAGACCAACGTCCCCGGCATTTGGGCCCTCGGTGACGTCGTCGCCGGCCCCATGCTCGCGCACAAAGCCGAAGAAGACGGCGTCGCCGTTGCCGAGTGGATCGCCCAAAAAGCCGGCCACGTGAACTGGGATCTCATCCCCGCCATCGTCTACACCGACCCCGAAGTTGCCAGCATCGGCCTCGGCGAGGACACCGCCAAAGCCGCCGGGATCGCCGTCAACATCGGCAAGTTTAACTTCGCCGCCAACGGCCGCGCCCTCGCCAACGACGCGACCGATGGATTCGTAAAAATCATCGCCGATGCGAAGACCGACAAAATTCTCGGCGCCCAAATCGTGGGCAAGGGCGCCGGCGAACTCATCTCCGAGATCGTAACGCACATGGAATACGGCGGCAGCGCCGAAGACCTTGCGCGCACCGTCCACGCGCACCCCACGATGAGCGAAGCCGTTAAAGAAGCCGCCCTCGCCGTCGCCAAACGCGCCCTGCACGCGATGTGAAGTCGGTCGTCCCCGGCGTCACGGCCCGATCGCCGTCGCGCCCTTTCCCTTGAGCCGTTCGTCCCCCGCGCACCACCGCCGGCCTCGTGCAGGTCGACGTCAAAGGCCGCGAGACCAACGGCCGCCTCGTCCACGCCTGACAAAAAGGCCCGACCGCGGTCGGGCCCTCGCCGGAGTGGCACGGATATCCGGCCCGTGGGTTTGAGTCCGAAATCCGGCAGCGTTCGGCCCGAAATCCTTACGGTTTTTCCTGTTCGATCGACGCGACTTTGCCCGCCGCATCGAAGACGACGCGCAACTGCTCGCGCGTCCTCCGCGACGAATGGTTCATGTAGTAGGGATAAAGCGGATCACCCCAGCAGTAGTAGCGGTGGTAAAAACCCCGGTAGAGGGGATAACCGTTGTCTCCGTCGAAGGTGACATAGCTCCAGACCTCCGTCGTGCCCTGCGCATCGGTGCGGGCGCGCACGCGGTCCGGCTCACCGAGCGCCAGCTTCACCATCTCTTGGTCGAAGCCCACGCCGACCTGCCCTTTCTTGATCATTTCCTGCTGTGTCGGCGAAAGCCGCGCGAACGCTGCCGGATTCTTTTCAATGCGAGCCTCGGGCGTTGCACAACCCGCCAGCCCCACCGCAAAAAGTAGGGCGCCCAATCCAAGGAGGAGTTTTGAGATTTTCATACTAGAGATAAGCTAATCATTCATTTCGGATTCGCAAACCAGTGACGCCCCGCCGCACGTTTTGTTTCAATTGAAAACTCTTCTACTTTGGGACATCGACGGCACTCTCATCACCTCGGCCGGCGCCGGCATCCGCGCCCTATGCCCGCCGCTGCTCGAGCTCTTCGGCGTCCCCACCGACCTCGCGGATATCGACTTCGCCGGCCGCACCGATCGCGTCATCTTCCGCCAAATCTTTGTCCGCTACGGCATTCCCGATACCGAAGATAACTTCCTTCGTTATCTCGACGGCTACCTCGCCCGCCTCCCCGCCGAGCTCCATCATCCCGGCGCTGTGGTTCTCCCCGGCGTGTCGTCCCTCCTCGAAACCGCCGCCGCCCGACCCGACATCACCCAGGCCCTCCTCACCGGCAACGTCCGCCGCGCCGCCCGCGTCAAACTCGCCCATCACGGCCTCTGGGAGTTCTTTCCTTTTGGGGCCTTCGCCGACGACAGCGAGCTCCGTAACGACCTCGGCCCCCACGCCCTTCGCCGCGCCCGCGAACACACGGGGGTCACGTTTCCAGCCGATCGTGTCTGGATCATCGGCGATACCCCGCACGACATAGCCTGCGGCCGGGCCATCGGCGCCAACACCCTCGCCGTCGCCACCGGTGGCCATTCGGTGGCAGCGCTCTCCGCCCACCAGCCGACGGCTATCCTGTCCGATCTCGGCGACACGGATACGTTCTGGCGCCTCATCGACGGCCCGGCCTAGCCGCAGGCCGCGATTCCCAACGACTTTTCCGGAAAATTCTTAGCTTTGAGGCCGGTAAGCCGGATTCTGTGCCTCCCGCTTTCGCGGATTTCGGCAGTCATTTATCTCAACGCCCTTGCGGACGAGTTCCACGCTAGGCACTTGCCCAGCGATAGAATGCGACATACCCGCGGCTATTGGGCGGGCAACCCAGCCGCCTATTTTGCCTTGCACCGGAAGGGGTTTGTCCTGCCACCCGCCTCGCGGCGAGCGCGGTGGGCTTTTACCCCACCTTTTCACCCTTACCGCGCGGTTGCCCGCGCGGCGGTATATTCTCTGTGACACTGTGCCGTCACCGCGCTTTGAGACGCGGCGCCTGCGCTTGAGGTTAATCTCACGCAGCATCCTGCCCTGTGGTGTCCGGACTTTCCTCTCCAACTATCAAAACGGGCGCGGCGATTAACCGCGCCTTGGGATCAAAGAACTTGGAGCGACTGCCAGGCCCCAAAGCTAAGACTCCCAGTAAACGATCCGTCCGCAGCTGTCGCAAGTCGCGAGTTGCGCCGGTCCACCCGGCCCTTTGCCGCGCGCGATCGTCTCCACCTCGCTCGACACTTTTAAATGGCAGCCACCGCACACTCCGCCGCGGATCGCCGCCACCACGGGCTGCGTGCGCACCGCAATGCGGTCATAAACCCGCCGCGCCGGTTCGCTCACCGGCTCGCGCGCCGTAGCCAGCACCGCCTGCGCCTCGGTCAATTCCGCCGCCAAACTCAAACCCACATCGCGCAATGTTTTAATCCGCGCCTCGTGCCCCGCGATGTTGCCCTTCAAGACCGCCTCGGCCGCTATAAACTTCTTTTTCGCGTCGTCGAGCGCATACATCACTTCCAGCTCTTGGCCTTCAAAATCGCTGATTTGCTTCTGCGTGGTCTCAATCTCGTGGCCGAGCGCTTGGAACTCCTCGTTTTTGCGCACTTGCGACTGCTGCGTCCGGTATTTGGCCAGTTTTGCCTCGGCCGAACCAATCTCAGTCTCGATCAGCTTCTTTTTTGTTTCGAGACTCATCACCTCGGCCTTCGCCGCATCGATCGCCCCTTTTTCCGCCGCGATCTTCTGTTCCACCGCCGCGATGTCCCGGGGGACCGCTTTGATCTGCGCCTCCAAACCAAGCCTTTTTGTGTCGCGATCTTGGAGAATGAGCAGCGTTTCAATCAAGGGGCTCGGCATGATTCGAGGTTCTTGCCGGTGTCCCCACCCCGGTCAAACGAAAGCTTCGCTTTAAACGCAAAGGAACCCCCTTTTCCGGCCCTATTTTTATCAAAAAAACCCTCGCGTCTCCATCCAGATTTCGAGACCCTTTTCCTTTCATTTTTCCGACCGAAAAAACCCTTTCATGGCCGACCAAACCGACTCCGAACGCAACGTCATCAACCAAGCCGGCGCCGATGCCTACGACGCCTCCAAACTCGGCAAACTCGAGGGCCTCGAAGCCGTCCGCAAAAAGCCCGGTATGTATATCGGCGGCACCGATGAGCGCGCCCTCCATCACTGCGTTTCCGAAGTCCTCGACAACTCCGTCGACGAACATCTCGCCAATTTTTGCTCGCGCATCGAGGTCAACATCCACGTCGACGGCTCGATCAGCATCCGTGACAACGGCCGCGGCATCCCGGTCGATCTTCACCCCACTTACAAGATTCCCGGCGTCGAGATGGTCCTCACCACCCTCCACTCCGGCGGCAAATACGGCCAGGGCGGTTACAAGTTTTCCGGCGGCACTCACGGCGTCGGCGCCAAATGCGTCAACGCCGTCTCCGAATGGTTCGAGGTCGAGGTCTCCCGCGGCGGCTCCGTTCACCACATGAAATTCGAGCGCGGTAAAACCGTGAAAAAGCTCGAGGTCATCGGCAAAGCCAGCGGCACCGGCACCTACATCAGCTTCAAGCCCGACGCCGAGATCTTCAAAGAAACCACCGTCTTCGTCTCCGCCCGCATCAGCCAACGCCTCCGCGAACTCGCCTTCCTCAACTCCGGCCTCGAGATCATCTTCACCGACGAGCGCCCCTCCGAGCCCAAGCCCGAGCGTTATTTCTACAAAGACGGCGTCGAGGAGTTCGTGAAGCAGATCAACCAAGGCAAAACCCCACTCCACCCCAAGCCCATCCGTTTCCTCAAAGAAACCAAGCTGCAGCTCGACGACAAACCCGCCGAGATCCACTGCGAGGTCGTGCTCCAATATAACGACACCTACAACGACCAGGTGATGTGTTACACGAACACCATTCACAACCCCGATGGCGGCACCCACCTCTCCGGTTTCCGCAGCGCCCTCACCCGCGCCATCAACCAATTCTCCAAGGCCAACAATCTACTCAAAGACAAAGACCCTCAGATCACCGGCGACGACGTCCGCGAGGGCCTCGCCGCCGTCGTATCGATCAAGCACAGCGACCCCAAGTTTGAATCGCAGACCAAGGTCAAACTCCTCTCCCCCGAGGTCGAGAGCGTCGTCGGTTCGGTCACCTACGAGGGCCTGATGCAGTATTTTGAGACCAACCTCTCAATCGCAAAAAAGATCGTCGACAAGGCCCTCAACGGCGCCCGCGCCCGCGAAGCCGCGCGCAAAGCCCGCGAGACCGTCCGCAAGGGCGCCCTCCACGGCGGCGGACTCCCCGGCAAACTCGCCGACTGCTCTGAACGCGATCCCGCGCTCACCGAACTCTACATTGTCGAGGGCGATTCCGCCGGCGGCTCCGCCAAGCAGGGCCGCGACCGCCGCTTCCAAGCGATCCTCCCCCTCCGCGGCAAACTCATCAACACCGAGAAAGCCCGCCTCGACAAGGTGCTCGCCAACGAGGAAATCCGCACCCTCATCACCGCCTGCGGCACCGGCATCGGCGAGGGCGACGAAGCCGTCGGCGGTTTCAACGCCGCCAAGGCCCGCTACCACAAAATCATCATCATGACCGACGCCGATGTGGACGGCTCCCACATCCGCACCCTCCTCCTCACGTTCCTTTACCGCCAGATGAAGGGCCTGATCGAGCGCGGCTACATCTACATCGCCCAGCCGCCGCTCTATAAAATCAAACGCAAGAAGCGCGAGCAATACGTCGACAACGACGACCAGTTGAACCGCATCCTCCTCGAGCTCGGCTCCGAAGACATCATCCTCACGCGCCTCACCGACGGCCACATTTTCGCCCCGGCCCAGATCGAGCAGATCGTCGAAAACCTTGCCCTCCTTCAAAAACTCGGCGGCGGCGTCACCCGCTACGGCGCCTCGCTCCCCGAGTATCTCGACACCCAGGACCCGGCCACGCGCGCGCTTCCCCGCTACGTCGCCCGCATCCGCGAAGGCAATAAGGAGACCCACGAGTTTCTCCGCGACGAACACGCGCGCGCCAGATTCCTCGACGCCCACAAACTCAACGCCGATCTCACCGACCAGATCGAGCCCCCCTCGCCCGGCGCCGACCCGCTCGCGCCGGCCGCTCCGGCCGAGAAGAAAACTTTCGCCACCCAGAAACGCGTTACCATCCACGAGATTTTCGAGAGCACCGAGATGACCAAACTCCTCGTGGCCCTCGCCAAGACCGGCCTCGACATCACGACGCTTACGCCGACGACCTCGCCCCGCTACACCATCACCGAGAACGTTGGCCAGAAGTCGGAAAACAAAACCGAGCTCTTCGGCCCCCTCGACATCGTCACCACCATTCGCGCCAACGGCCGCAAAGGCCTCAGCATCCAACGCTATAAGGGCCTCGGCGAAATGAACCCGAAACAGCTCTTCGAGACGACGATGGATCCCGACAAACGCCGCCTGCTCAAAGTCTCCATCGACGACGCCGCCAAAGCCGACGGCCTCTTCACGCTCCTCATGGGCGACGAAGTCCCTCCCCGCCGCCAATTCATCGAAGACAACGCCCTCAACGTCCAGTTTCTGGACGTTTGAGCCGCACGCTGCTCCGGTCTCTCGCTTAACGCCTCCCGCTTATCTCTCCCCCTTCCGTGTATACCGCTAACGAAAAGCTCTCCTCCGCCAACATCACCGACATCATGCAGTCGGCCTACATCGAATACTCGATGTCGGTCATCATCTCGCGCGCCCTGCCTGATGCGCGCGACGGCCTGAAGCCCGTGCAGCGCCGGGTGCTCTACGCGATGCTGCGTGAAGGCCTGTTGCACAACCGCCCCTTCGACAAGTGCGCCGGTGTCGTCGGTGAAGTGCTCAAGAACTACCATCCCCACGGCGACTCGTCGGTCTATGACACGCTCGTCCGCCTCGCCCAGCCGTGGGTCATGCGCTATCCGTTGATCGATCCGCAGGGTAATTTCGGCTCCGTGGACGGCGATCCGCCCGCGGCCTACCGTTACACCGAGGCCCGTCTCCGCAATATCGCGGAGGATCTGTTGAAGGACATCGAGGAAGACACCGTCGACTTCGTTCCCAATTACAAGGAGTCGACCACCGAGCCGACCGTTCTTCCCTCCGCGCTGCCGAACCTGCTGATGAACGGTTCGACGGGCATCGCCG
>CAMCWW010000064.1:0-22786 GCA_945882935.1 Opitutus sp. GAS368 | reverse complement strand
GGGTCTTGGATGAGGCCGTGGATGTGGCGTTTCACGCGGGCGACCTCTTTCACCTGCTCCTTCGACGGCATGTTGTAGTGGATGAGCCCGAGGCCGCCGTTGAGGGCCATGGCGATGGCCATGCGGGACTCGGTGACGGTGTCCATGTCCGAGGAGATGATCGGAATATGGAGCCGGAGGGAGTCGGAGAGGGCGGTGGCGGTGTCGGCGTCGCGGGGCAGAATCTCGGAGTGAAGCGTCGCGAGGGAAACGTCGTCGAAGGTGAGCGCGGTGGGTAGATTGGCGCGGAAAAAGGCGTCGGCGGGGAGGTAGAATTCGGCGTCGGCAGCGGAGGCGTGGACGTGGGCGGTGCGCGTGGGACGAGGCGAAGAGCGTTGGGCAACCTTGGTCATGATTGCCGAGAACGGAGTAGGAGAGTGCGAGGCGAGGGCAACGGAAAAGTCGGGGACCGGGCGAGGTTGAGGCGGAGCGTTGCGTTGGCGGGGGAGGTGAGTTTGGTGGACTGCTTTCATATGCGGGTGAGATTTCAGTATCGGCGGTATCGGTTGGCCTTTCGCACGGCAGTGCGGACGGCGTATGGCGTGTGGAGTGAGCGCGAGGGAATACTGGTGCGGGTGAGCGACGAGGGCGGGCTCGCCGGGCTGGGGGAGGCGGCGTGTTTGCCGTGGTTTGGGACGGAGACGGCGGACGCGGCCGAGGCGGCGTGCACGAAATTTGGCGAATGGGTGGGGGCGGAGGAGTTGGAGGAGGTGCCGTTGAGCTTGGTGTGTTTAAGGAACGCGGTGGCGGCGGCACGGGGGGAATTGGAGGAGCGGGTGCAGATCGCGGACGGAGCGGAGCGGCGGGTTAGGGATAACGCGCCCTACCTTGGAGTGGCGGCGCTTCTGCCAGCGGGGCGGGCTGTGCTCGCAGCGTTGGGGCCGAAGGCGGAGGCGGGGTTTCGGATTTTCAAGTGGAAGGTGGGGGTGGGCGATGTCGCGGATGAGTTGGGGCTTTTGGACGATGTGTGTGCGGCGTTGCCGGCCGGGGCGAAACTGCGGCTGGATGCAAACGGCGCGTGGGATCGGCGGAAAGCGGAGCGTTGGCTGGAACGGTGCGCGGATCGGCCGGTGGAGTTTGTGGAGCAGCCGGTGGCGGCGGACGCGAGGGGCGCGGAGGATGTTTTGCGGGGGCTCGCGGAGGATTGGCCGACCCCGATTGCGCTCGATGAGTCGCTCGCGGGTGACGGGGACGTGGAGCGCTGGATCGGCGCGGGATGGCGCGGGGTGTGGGTCGTGAAGCCGAGTCTGCTGGGCGATGTGGCGCGGACGCTGGCGCGGTTAGAGAAAGCGAAGGCGAGCGTCGTTTTTTCGTCGGCGCTGGAGACGGCGGTGGGGGCGCGGGCGGCGTTGCAGTGGGCGTTTGGCTGGAAGGGCGAGGCGCGCGCGTTGGGGTTTGGCGTGTGGCCGCGGTTTCAGGACGCGCGGTGCGACGGGCCGTATACGGCGCCGTTTATCCGGGTGGCGGATTTGGACCGCATCGACGCGGAGGCCGTATGGAACGCGATCAACTGAAGGCGCTCGTGCGGGCGACGGGTGTGGCGGTGGAGCAAAATGGCGTGCTGCTTTTGGGTGAGGCGACGGTGTTGAGGAAGTGGGAGGAAACGTGGCAAGCGGAGCGCCCAAAGCTGAACGCGGAAGATTCGGAATTGGGGTGGTTGGCGATCGCGACGGGTGGATCGAGCGGCGTGGCGAAATTCGCGCGGCATGATGAACGCACGGTGTCCGCGGCGGTGGAGGGATTTTGTCAGCATTTCGAGATCGAGCGCGTAAATGCGATCGATGTGTTGCCGGCGTATCATGTGAGCGGGCTGATGGCGCGGGTGCGGTGTGCGGCGACGGGTGGGATGCACGTGGCGTGGAACTGGAAGCGAATCGAAGCCGGCGAACGGCCGGCATTGGCAGTAGGCGGGGGCGATTGGGTGATCTCGCTCGTGCCCACGCAGCTGCAGAGGTTGCTCGCATCGGAAGGGGCGGTGGCGTGGCTACGGGGGTTTAGGGCGATCTTCGTCGGGGGCGGGCCGGTGTGGCCGGAGTTGGCCGCCGCAGCGGAGCGGGCGGGATTGCCGGTGGCGTTGACCTACGGGATGACGGAAACGGCGGCGATGGTGGCGGCTTTGAAGCCCGCGGAGTTTCTAGCGGGGGAGAGAAGCAGCGGGGCGGCGTTACCCCATGCCAAGATTTCGCTCGGGCCTGGCGGGGTGGTGCGGATCGGGGGCGAATCGGTGTTTCGCGGGTATTGGCCGGAGAGGGTCGAGACGCGTGAATTGGAGACGGATGATGTGGGATGCCTTGATGAACGTGGACGGTTGCGGATTCTTGGTCGGCGCGACGCGGTCATCATCACCGGCGGGAAAAAAGTGCATCCGGCGGACGTGGAACTGGCGTTGCGGGCGACCGGCGAGTTTGACGATGTGGTGGTGATCGGCGTGCCCGATGCGGAGTGGGGCGAGGCGGTCGTGGCGTGTTATCCGGCGGAAGGACGGCAACCGGATTTGCGCCGCGTGACCGAGGGGGTGGGGAACTTGGCCGGGTCGCTGCGACCAAAGCGCTATGTGAAGGTGACTCAGTGGCCGACAAACGATCTCGGGAAGGTCAATCGGGCGGCGGTTATGGCCGCGGCCGCGGCGGTGATCGCGGGGCCGAGACGGGCTTCGCTTTAGAGCTTAGCGGGTGCGGGAGAGAAGAGTGGGCGCGGTAGAATTTTCGGTTTGGGAATTTTCGGGCCCGGCTTAAAGTGGACTGATGACCAAGAATGAAATCATCGACGTGCTGGAGGAGATCGGGGTGTTGCTGGAATTGAAGGGAGAAAATCCGTTCAAGATTCGGGCGTATCAAAGCGGGGCGCGGGCGCTGGCGGCGATCGAGGAAACGGAATTGGCGCGACTCATCGCGGCGGAGGAGCTGGGCACATTGAAAGGATTCGGCGAGGCGCTGGTGCAGAAAGTGACTGAGCTGCATCGAACAGGAAGGCTGGAGTTCTTCGAGAAATTGAAGGCAACGGTGGCGCCGGGACTGATCGAAATGTTGGAGATTCCGGGACTCGGTCCGAAGAAAATCAAGGTCCTGTACGAGCGGCTGGGGATCGTGAGTGTCGCCGCGCTGGCTGCGGCATGTGGGGCTGGCGACGTCGCGGAATTGGACGGATTCGGCGAGAAGACGCAGGAAAAAATTTTGGCGGGGATCAAAAATCGCGAAGCTTATGGCCGGCGTCATTTATGGTGGGATGCCAATGAGATTGCGGAACCGATCGTAAAGGGCCTGCGAGCACTACCCGGCGTGAGCCGAGCGGAAGCGGCGGGAAGCCTGCGCAGGGGAATGGAGACGGTGGGCGACCTGGACTTTATCGTAGCCGGGACGGATGTTGCGGGCGTGGTGGCGTGGTTTACTTCGATGACGGGGGTGGTTGAGGTGACGGCGCGAGGCGAAACGAAGGCGAGTGTGCGTTTCGGCAGCGGGCTTCAGGCTGACCTGCGCATTGTGCCCGAGGACCAGTATGTTTTTGCGCTGCATCATTTCACCGGCTCCAAGGATCACAACGTGCAGATGCGGAAAAGAGCACTGGCGAGAGGCCTTAGTTTGAGCGAATGGGGGTTGGTGCCGGCGGAGGGCGAAGGCACGGCCAAGGAAAAGGCGGCGCTGGGGGGCAACCGAGTTGCAGTGAAAGATGAAGCCGAGTTGTTTGGCGCACTGGGTCTCGCCTACGTGACCCCGGAATTGCGAGAGGGCTTGGGCGAAATCGAAGCGGCGGAAGCAAACCAATTGCCGCGCCTCGTTGAGCTTCAGGATATCCGCGGCGCGTTTCACAATCACACCACTGCCTCGGATGGAAAGGCCACGTTGGCCGAGATGGCGGCTGCGGCTGAAGCTCTTGGCTGGGAGTATCTCGGTATCGCTGATCACTCAAAATCCAGCGTCCAGGCCAACGGTCTCGCGCCTGAACGATTGCTGAAGCAAATCGCCGAGATTCAAGCGCTCAACCACTCGAAGCAATTCACGACCCACGTTTTTGCAGGGACGGAATGCGACATTCTCCCGGACGGAAGTCTTGATTTTGACGATAGTTTGTTGGCCCAGCTCAACTACGTGGTGGTTTCCGCGCACAGCGCTTTTTCCCAGAGCGAAAGCGCGATGACCGCGCGGTTGGTGCGAGCCATCGAGCACCCCCGAACCACCATGCTTGGTCATCTCACCGGTCGACTGTTGTTAAAGCGTGAAGCGTACGCCGTTGACCATGAAAAGATCATCGATGCGGCCATCGCAAACGGCGTCTTGATCGAGCTCAACGCAAGCCCTTGGAGATTGGATATGGACTGGCGCCTTTGGCGGCGCGCCGCTGAAAAGGGGCTGCGGTGCGTGATAAATCCGGACGCACACGAAGTCGACGGGCTGACTCACTTGCGGGCCGGTGTAAGTGCTGCGCGCAAGGGGTGGCTCAACCCACAACATGTGATAAACTGCTTAACGCTTCCCGAAATGGAGCGATTTCTGGGGCTGAAATAGCCTTGGCGGTCCGACTGAAGCACCCTGAAGCCAGAGGAAGTAGGTCCAAAATGGAACGAGATCGAAACGGATGCCGAGCCGCTTGGGAAAAGTTTCTATTAGAAAAATTGGGCTCCAACCGTGCTCGAGATTTGGTGGAAAACTTAGCAGGCGATTCCACCACAATCGCTCGTGAAAGCGCATTCTCATCGAAAAATCGGTTGGCTTAAAAATCAGTTTCGCATCACTTCCGCGTGATTTTTTTAAGTCAGATCGAAAGTTGGTTGACACGAAACTTTTCATGCGGCCACTTACACTTTCTTTGCCTTATTTCCCAGCTGCACCCCGTAACCTCCGCAGATAACCAACTGAATTTGTTCCGAACATTTCTATCGGCATGATTCCTGCAAAATGGGATTTTTTTATGTTCCTAAATCTAAAATTGAAATCCTAATCCGCTCGTTGATTTAAAAAACCGAACTGTCTCAAACGTAAAAAGTTTTTCACCACAATCCACACACTCATATGATTACAAGTCTACCGCTCGCGTTCCTCCTCAACATGACCACGATGGAGCTCTTCAAACATGGAGGCCCAATCATGTGGCCCATTTTGTTGATCTCGTTGCTTGGTATCACCGTCATCGTCGAGCGCATGCTGTTTATCATCAAAGAAAATGGCCGGCGTGAACCCGAAGTCGTGGAAAAGATGCTTGAGTGCGTTGAAAAGGGTGATGTCACGGGCGCCTTGGCGCTGGGCAAAAAGAGCAATGATTCTGTCGCCCGAATTCTTGTCTATAGTTTGAACAACAAACAATATTCGCTCGGGAACGCGTTCGTCCGGGCCTCTGGCCAAGAGCTCTCGCGCTATTCGCAGGGTATGGCGACGCTGGACACGGTGATCACCTCTGCCCCTCTCCTGGGTCTTCTCGGCACGGTTACCGGCATGATGAAAACCTTCGGAAGCATGTCTGGCGACATCAGCGCGGCAGCAGGTGCGATCACTGGTGGTGTTGCTGAAGCTCTCATTGCGACCGCAGCCGGGTTGGCCATCGCGATCGCAGGGTTGCTCCCTTACAACTATCTGAACGCACGCACCGAGCAGGCGAAACAAGAGATTTCTGATGCGTCCCACGCCCTCGAGATCTTCTTGAAGAAGTCTGATACCCAGGCAGCGACGAGCCGGTAATATAGACGGCCAATCTAATATAAAAGCGATCGCCGAATTTTAAAATCTATCTCAATATGGCTGGAACAAGCTCTGCCTCACATGGTGACGGCCCCAAAAAAGCGCGTATTGAGATTATTCCTCTGATCGACGTAGTCTTCTTTTTGCTGGCCACGTTTGTGTTGTTCACTCTCTCGCTGAATAAGTCGCAAGGGTTGAACGTAACCTTGCCGCAGTCTGAGACCGGCGAGGTCCGAGATCCAAGCGGAACGGCGACGATTACAGTAACGTCAGAGGGCACGATTGCTTGGGACAAGGACCCGGTAACGTTAGACGAGTTTCTCACACGTTTGAAATCCTTCAAGAATACCCACGCTGACGAAGCAAAGATTTTGATCAACGGAGATGAGAATGCTCCGTTTAACCAAGCAATCTACGTTTTTGACGAGGTTCGGAAGTCTGGAATCCAAAAGGTGTTGATCGAAACACGGGTCAGACCGCCTTCCACCTAGTAGCGACATATCGACCAGAATTTTGGACGATCAAAACTTAAGCGACTGACTATAGTATGAAAAAAGCTCGTATTGAAATCATTCCATTGATCGACGTTGTGTTCTTTCTTTTGGCGACCTTCGTTTTGTTTACCCTTTCGTTGAACAAGATCCAAGCTGTTCCTTTGAATCTTCCGGTGGCCAATCCAAATCCGAGCTCGAAACCGGATGAAGATAGCGTTACTCTACAAGTCTCGGATCAAGGCACCTGCTACTGGAACAAAGAACTGATCACAATTCAGGAAATTCGTCCGCGTTTGAATCAATACAAAACCCAAGTGCCAACACCACGCGTTCTAATTGCTGGTGATGACAAGGCGCGCTTCGGGACCGCCGTTCTCGCACTAGACGAAGTAAGGAAAGCTGGAATCGAACAAGTCTCCGTCGAAACCGTTGTGCGCGGCACGGGAAAGTAAACTTAACCTCCTCGAAAAATGCGCCGCGACCTCATAATTGGTATATTGGTTTCCCTCGCTCTTCATGGTGGGTTGGCTTGGATCGGTGAGTACAAACCCGCGTCCGATGTCAAAAAAGTGATTGATGATGCTCCAACCATCCAACTGATGGAAATGCCGAAAGTAGAACCAGACGAACCCGAGCCGGTTGAGACCAACGAGGCCCCACCAAAACCAGCTGATTTTGCGCCGCCCATGCAGACGGATGTTCCGCAGATTATTACCGACACATCTTTCATTCAAAAACTACAACCCCCACCCCCGGAGGGACTCACCATCAACCGAGGTGCTATTACCATTCCGCAAGGACAAGTAGGCGGATTGGGTAAAGGTATCGAGGTATTCGATATTTCGAAACTCGACCAACAGCCAGTCGCTCGGTTTCAAGCCCGGCCCCAATACCCATTTGAAATGCGCCGCGCTGGGATTGCGGGAGAGGTCTTGGTAGACTTTATCGTAGATTCAAATGGAGATGTTCGAAACGCTTACGCGGTGCGTTCCTCTCAGCGGGAATTCGAAGCTGCTGCCGTGCAAGCGGTTTCGAAATGGAAGTTTCGGCCTGGCAAGAAAGGCGGTCGAAATGTGAATACGCACATGCAGGTCCCGATTGTTTTCACGCTCAACGAAGAATCCTGATAGGAGAATTACACAGTGATTTTTAATCTTTTCCAATTACGTCTTCGCTCTAAAGCAATCCTCCTTTTGGTTGTGTTGCTAACTTCGGTCATGATTCTGCCGAATCGATCCGATGCGGCCGAGGAACAAGGGCCCCCTGGGTTAAATGAAAAAGTGAGTGAAGCTCTGCAGCAAAAGATGAAACCTTTGCTGGATGCCAAGAATTGGGATGGTGCAATGGCGGTCATCGATGGTGTGTTGGTTGGTCTTGATCCCAATGGTTACGATACAGCCTTTCTATCTGACATTAAGGCCAAGATCTTCCTCCAGAAAAACGATTACGCATCCGCCATCGCGCCGATGGAAACCACCCTTCGCTTGGCCGATGCGAACAAGAATTTTTTCGATAAAAAAACGATCCTAGATGTGGTCTATTTTTTGGCCCAAATTTATTATCAAGAGGGGACCTCAAGTAAAGATGCGACTGTCCAGAAGAACTACTTTAACAAATCGTCTGCTTACATCAAGCGATGGCTCCAAACAACTCCTAAGAAAAATCAGGAAGCATCGCTTTTCTATGCGTCAATTCTATATAATCAGGCAGTCGTTAATCCAGATAAGGTAGACTTCGATTTAATTAAACGCGTTCAAACCGAAGTCCAGGAAGGATTACTCACCTCGTTGAAACCGAAAGAGGGGTTTTATGTTCTGCTATTGGCCTCGCTTCAACAAATTGGTGATCTTGCGGGCTCCGCTGAGATTTTGGAACAGATGGTAAAGGTTAAACCTGATAACAGGACGTATTGGTTACAGCTGCTCGCCACCTACCTCAATTTGGGTGGTGGAACCGAAAAAGATGAACAAAAGAGCCGCGAGAGCTTCGCCCGTGCGATTAATACGATGGAAAGGGCTCAGGCCTTGGGCCTTATGCAGACCCCCAAGGATAACTATAACCTAGTGACGATGTATTACAATGCGGGCCAGTTCGGGAAAGCTACCGACCTCCTCTACTCTGGGCTCAAATCAGGAGCGATTGAGTCGGATCTGAAAAATTGGCAACTCCTGGCCTACTCCTACCAGCAAATTGGGCGCGATGCCCAGGCAATTGCGGTGTTGAAAGAAGCGGGCACAGCATTTCCGACCGGTCAAATAGAGTTCCAGATCGGCCAAATTTATTCCCAGATGGAAAATAGGACAGCTGAAGCCTATGCCTACTATTCGAAGGCAGTCGCTAAAGGCGGGTTAGAGAAGCCCCACTCCGCTTACATGTTTCTCGCCTACACCGCTTTTGAACTTGAAAAATTCGACGAGGCGTTAGCCGCGATTAACAAAACTATCGCGTCGCCAGATGGGCAGAAGGACGCTCAGGCTCCCCGGCTAAAACAAGCGATCGAAGATGCCGTAAAGGAGCGCGAAGCGATGAAACCGACAGCCGAAATCAAGAAATAACCTAAATCATTTTTCCTATGAAAAAAGCCCAACCCTATTTACTTGTTCCACTTATTGGCATGATTGCGTTTGGTGCCATATATTGGAACTTTAACGCCGGTGACGAGCAGCGCCAAGCCACTAAAGCTGCAGAATTCAAGAAAATGCGGAACGACAAGCTTCTTGAAGATGCCCGCTTACGAGAAAAGGCGGTAAAGGATGCTATATCTTCACAGGAAAAGAGAAAAGCTGAAAAAGAGGTTAAAGACACCCGCGATCGGAAAGATAAGGAAGAGCGTGAGAACGCGAGCCAAGCTAGAAATAAAGCTTTCCGCGATTCCGAGAAACTACAAAAACAAGTTGAACGTTTGACCAAAGAGGTTGCGACAACCAAAGAGGAGATCGCGAAGATTGAGGAGGATAAGAAACGTTTGGTTGATGAGGTTACTTTTATCAAAGGCTTTGTTAAAAAGGTGGAGGGCAATGCGAAGGGTCTAACTGACGTTATCGAGCGAATTAATGCCGCGGATGCTGCCGCCGAGGCAGCGGCGAGAGTCGCAGCCGCAGCGGCCGCGGCAGCAGCAAAGAAGTAATTTAAATTTTCTACAATATCATGAAAAAGTGGATGTATATAATCTTTCCGGGGATCATGTTGGCGGTCTTCTTGGTTATTTATTCTTCAGCGATGAAGGATGTTGAACTGGCGACGCAAAAAAAAGCGGAAGAAGTTGCCAAGATGAAGGCGGCGGACGAAGCGAAAAAGAAGGTGGCCGAGGACAAGGCTCGCGAAGATTCCGCTCGCCGCTCAGCTGAGCGCGCAGCCGAAGACGCAAAACGCGAGGCGGATCGGATCGCTAAGTGGAAAAATGAGGGCAAAAAAATTCAAGACGATATCGACAAAGCACAAGCTGACGCTGATCGTTACAATAAAGAGGTTGCCGCTCTCGAGTTGACCCTCGATTCCCTTAAGAAATCGAAGGACAAAGCGAGTAGGGAATCCTTTGATTTGATCAAACAAGTTGAGCGCGCAAAGGTAGAGCGGCGCAATGCTGAGATCGAGATCCAGCGGTTGACGGAGATGGTTTCTCGGCGTGCAGCGGAAAGCTCCCTCACGCGGCCGCCCGCTATCCCGATTGCACCGAAAACTTAAAATAATTTTAAGCTAGGTTTTTCAAAAATTGTCGTCTCCGGAAACCGAGACGGCAATTTTTTTTGTCGGAATCCTCGGTCTGCCTTCTCCCATCTAATACCAATAGCAGTTGGGTTTCATCCTCAAATCCACGGGCAAGATGCCCGTGCCACCTCGGAACCCGCAGTCTAAAAATCAACAGCCATTGGTATAAGGACTTGTTTTTGAATTCTGGACTTCTGTGAGTCGAAAAAGCCTTCTTTCTAACCCCCAAATGGCCACCATTTCTGTAAAATCGAAAAAGCAAAATACTTTTGACGCGATTGTTATAGGATCGGGTATCAGCGGCGGTTGGGCAGCGAAGGAACTTGCCGAGAAAGGTTTGAAGACCCTCGTGCTCGAGCGAGGCCGCGCGGTCAAGCATGGGGACTACCCTACCGCATTAACAGATAGCTGGGAATTTGAAGGTCGGAACCGGATGCTTCCAGAGGCGGTGAACCGACAAGCAAAACAGCATCGGACCGGCTATACCACGAGTCCGGCGTCGGCCCATTGGTTCGCGGATGATATCGATAGTCCATACTCGGAAGATAAACGCTTTGACTGGATGCGCGGTTATCACGTTGGGGGGCGTTCACTCACTTGGGGGCGGCAATCCTATCGTTTGAGCGAGCAGGATTTTGAAGCTAATGCAAAAGAGGGGATCGCCGTCGATTGGCCCATTCGCTATGCAGAGTTGGCGCCTTGGTATGACTATGTTGAACGATTTGCAGGGATTAGTGGCACGCTGGAGAATCTCCCTCAGTTGCCAGATGGGCAGTTTTTGCCACCAATGGAGATGAACTGTCTTGAACGTGACGTGAAGCGGCGCGTCGCGGTCTCGTTTGGGGGGCGGCCAATCATAATCGGGCGGGTCGCTAACCTCACCAAATCTCACAATGGACGCGCCACTTGCCAGTATCGGAACCGCTGTATCCGAGGCTGTCCGTATGGGGCCTATTTCAGTAGTAACGCCGCGACATTGCCCGCAGGTTACGCCTCGGGCAACCTAACGCTTAGACCTTTCTCGATCGTGAATTCAATTATTTACGATGAGGAAAAAAATCGTGCAATTGGGGTCAAGGTCATCGACGCCGAGACGAACGAGGTCATCGAGTATTATGCCAAGGTCATTTTCTCGTGCGCCTCTGCGGTAGCTTCGACGTTCATTTTAATGAACTCGGTATCCGATCGTTTTCCGCGCGGACTGGGCAATGACAGCGGCGAGCTTGGGCACAACTTGATGGACCATCATTTCAAAGTTGGAGCGGCTGGTATTTCCGAAGAATTCGGCGACATGTATTTCCGCGGACAGCGACCGAACGGTATCTATATCCCCCGTTTTCGGAATATTGATCGGCAATCGATGCGAAAGGACTATGTGCGGGGCTTTGGCTATCAGGGGAGTGCCAGTCGCACGGACTGGGCGCGTGGAATCAAGGAATTGACCGCTTTCGGCTCAAAATTTAAGGCCGACATGATTGCCCCCGGACCGTGGCGTTTTGGTATTGGGGCGTGGGGTGAGTGTCTGCCCTATCACGAGAATCGGCTGTCGCTCAACCCGAACCTTCGCGACAAATGGGGTCAACCGACCGTCACGTTTGATTGCGAGTGGAAGGCCAATGAATACGCGATGCGCAAAGACATGAAGGCGTCGGCAGTGGAAATGTTAGAGGCTGCCGGATTGAAGGATGTAACGCCTTTTGATGACGTCAGTGCTCCTGGCATGTGTATTCACGAAATGGGCACCGCGCGGATGGGGCGTGATCCAAAAACTTCGGTGCTCAACAAGTGGAACCAAGTCCACGCCGTGCCCAATGTTTTTGTGACGGACGGGGCGTGTATGACCTCAAACTCGTGCGTGAATCCCTCGCTCACTTATATGGCCCTTACTGCTCGGGCGTGCGATCACGCGGTGAGTGAGCTCAAGAAGCAAAACCTCTAATTTCCAAAGGTGTATCCCGATGATTTTTTCAAATCCTAGCCTCTGCTCCGAAGCTGACGATGGGGCGCTCAAAATTTCGCGGCGGGAAGCAATCCGGCGCGCGGCGCTCATGCTTGGAGTAGCTCTGACGCCGTCACTGCTTTCGACTGCACTTCAGGCGCAAAGCGGGGCAACTACGACCGTCCCAGGGCTCCGGTATCTAAGTGAAAGTCAGCGGGCAATGGTTGCTATCATCGCCGAGCGAATTTTGCCCAAGACGGACACCCCCGGTGCGGTCGATGCGGGGGTTCCCGAGTTCATCAATATCATTTATGGCAAGTATCTTAACGAGGACGACAAGATCATGTTTTCCTCCGGGTTGGACGAGGTTGCAGCCCAGGCGCTGAAACTCTATAGGAAGAGTATTGCTCAACTCTCGGCCGAAGAGCAGGACCATTTACTGCGGGACATCGCCCGCGCCTCCCAAGCCTTGCCCACGTCTTTTTTTCTTCAAATCAAAGAGCTCACGGTCGTCGGATATTTTACTTCTGAACTCGTGGGTAAGACGGTTCTAAAGTATGATCCGATTCCAGGGCGGTACGATCCGTGCATTCCTCTGTCCGATGTGGGGAATGCGCAGTGGACCAAGTAAGACTTCCCTCAAGCGATGATTCGATTCAACTAAGCCCTCATTTGGCCCGCCCCTGCTTTACTCCCTCGTCTTCTATCATGAAAACTCCTGCGTTTGCTCTGTTTTTTATCGCCGTTTCGTCCGTTCCTTTTTCGGCCGAGGAAAACAAGCCTTTCCCTCTGGGCTATACCGATACGCCGATCATCCCCGGCACGAAGTGGAAAGTTCATGATCTGGATCGTCCAGCACCTCCCGTCGTCGCCCCCGGGGGCAAACCCGGCGATGCCCCTGCGGATGCGATCATTTTGTTCAATGGCAAAGATACCTCGCAGTTTTTCAGCAAGAAGAAGGATACGCCTGGAAAACTCCCGAGTCCTTGGGCGATCGAGAACGGCGAGTTGATCGTCAATGGCGGTGATTGTTGGACGCACTTAGAGTTTGCGAGCTGCCAGCTCCATGTTGAATGGCGCAGCGACCCGAAGATGCAAAAGGGCAACTCGCAGAAGAAGGGTAACGGAGGGGTGTTTTTCATGGACCGCTACGAAAGCCAGATGCTCGATACCGACAATAATCCCACTTACTCCGACGGGATGCCGGGCGGAATCTACGGGCAGACGCCGCCGCTCGTGAATGCCGTGCGCCAGGCCGGCGAGTGGCAGGTATATGATATCATTTTCACGGCCCCCAAGCTGGAGAAAGGCAAGGTGGTCGAACCGGCTCGGATCACAACGTTCCTCAACGGCGTGCTGGTCCAAAACAATACCGTGATCATGGGGCCTACCCTGCACAAAAAGAACACCGACTATAGTGGCGTATTTCCGGAAAAGGCGCCGTTTCGATTTCAGGATCACAAAAACGAACCACCGATCCGGATGCGGAACATCTGGGTGCGCCCCTTGCCCTGACGTTAGGTCGACTGGATGACGTCCTTGGCCGGGCGGCAAAGCGCGAGTATCCGCAGTTCAGATCCGATTAAGCCTCCTTCACAAAGCAGGCCTTCAGTGCCATCGGGCTGCCCTCGATCTTACACGCGATCTCGTGATCGCCGTCAACGAGTCGGATGTTTTTCGTTTTGGTGTCAGCTTTCAGAACCTGTGACCCGCCGCCGAGCTTCAGGTCCTTTACGACCGTCACCGTATCGCCTTCGCCAAGAATGTTACCGTGTGCGTCTTTCACGACCCGCATCGCTCCGGGTTCGGGCGCCTTGGGCCACTCGTGGCCGCAAATTGAGCACTCCCAGTGACCTGAGTGGTTGAGCGGTTCTTCAAGGGTGCATTCCGGGCAGACGGGATAAGTCATTGCAAACAAAAGAGAGCTTGGGCTCCCCTCCATGTCGAATCTTGGGCGAGGTCCCGGTCAGGATCGAACATCATACCAAAACCTGTCGGCGGCTTTCCGGTCGTCGCCACGGAAGAGTCTTCGAACAAACCCAGGATTCCTGACCAGATACCAGTCGCCAAACTGATCAAATTTGCGGCACGAGGTGATCAACGGCGTCCGAACAAGCGTGCTCCACCGGCGATCCGATCTTCGGCCATGCGCCTTCAAGCGTTGCGCGAAATCGACATCTTCGACGGAAACAAAATCCGGATTAAACCCGCCGATTGCTTCGAAGTCGCGCCGCCAAAACCAAAATTGTCCGTAGCTGACCCCGGTAAAGATAAGGTAGGGGAGAATCGCAAATCCGCTCGCGATAATTCCTAGCGACCAACGCTCTGGCAGCACGAGCGCGCCGCCGCCGACAAACCGGCCGGATTCAAGCCGCCGGGCGATTTCAGCCAGACTGCACGCGTGCATCCGACTGTCGGCATCGCAGGTGACGATGATATCTCCGCGGGCGGCAGCCACACCCGCGTTGCGAATCGTCGAGAGATTCTTCGCATCCTCACGTACGATCACACAGCCGTGACTTCGGGCGACCTGCTCTGTGCCATCGGAGCAGCGATTGAGAACGACGATTACTTCCACCGTAACTTCTAAGCCCTTCATCGCGAGGGCAACCGCCGCCAAGCACGAGGGCAAAAATTCCGATTCGTTATGGGCCGGAATGACGACGCTGATCTTTGGTGCGTGAATGGGCAAGGAGGCCCAACCGTGCCCTGTTTTTTTTGGGAATCAAACGTCGGCCACGCTTCCGATCAATTCGGTGCAAGCGGTGCGTTTTTTCAGGACTGTAACGTGAACGACGCTGATTTGTTTCAATTGGCCGTCACAATTCTTTCTGTGTTTTACTACGAACAACCAAACAGGCTCTCGAATCTAAACTCGTCCCCAATCCGGTCTCGTCTGGCCCGGGGCGCTCGACGACTCCTTTTTACGGGTCTGCTGCTGCTGTCGGTTCACCCGATCTCGGCGGCTCAAAAGAGCGAGGTAGTCGAGCTCCAGAGTTTCGTGGTCACGGGCTCCAACATTAAGCGCACGGACATGGAGAAAGTCGTGCCCATCACAATTCTCGATCAAGACGCGATGTCGGTGCGGAACGCCCTTCTGCCCGTCGATATGCTCACGACGCTTCCCTCGGTGGTGAATCTCCCTGAAAACGAAACGCGGCTGGGGTCTTCGGGCGCCCGTGGTGATAACGCCAACATCAATCTCCGCAATCTTGGCGCTACCGGCACGCTCATCCTTGTTAACGGCCGCCGCATGGCGATCAATCCGATGACCGCGGGTCTCTCTCAAGCCGTAAACGTCAACCAACTCCCGACTCAAGGTATCGAGCGCATTGAAGTGCTCCGCGACGGCGCCTCGGCGATTTATGGTTCCGATGCGGTGGGCGGCGTCATCAATTACGTGCTCAAGCGTGAATTTGACGGCACCGAGATCGTCGTGCGGCAGGGCTTTACCGAGGCCGGCGGTGGCCAGAGCACGCAGGTCGCGCTGACGTTTGGCACCAAGTTTGCCCAAGGCCGCGGTCGTTTCTTTGGCACGGTCGAGACGCTTTATCGCGAGGCGATTTTCCTGCGCGATCGCGACTTTAGCTCAACCTCCAACTTGGCTTCGAAGGCGCCTGCCCCGTTCAACACCCTCGGCGGTCCTTTCGATGCCCGCACGGCCCGCGGTCGCTACCCGATCTTCCGGCTCGGCACCGCTACGGCGAGCAACTGGTTTCGCCCCGTTAACGGTACGCCCGCGCTGACCACCGTCGCGCCGACGTTTGCCGCCAATCCCGAGTTTTACCTCGATCTCAATGAATTCGGTATGTCGTCGCCTCGGATGGGGCGGGCTAATTCCTTCTTTTCAGCCGAGTTTGATCTGAGCAAGCAACTCACCGCGTTCGCGGATTTTTCCTACTACACGTCGAACTCGACGATGGTTCGCCAACCGCTCGCGCTTAACGCCCCGACCTCCGACAAGCTTGCGGTCATGGCGGTCGACAATCCCTACAATCCTTACGGCTCCCGTTTCTTCAACGCTACCGGCGCTCCCAACGCCGACGGATCGGCGCGGCTCACCGGAGCACCCCGAACGGTCAGCATTGTTTCGGTCACATTGCCCGACCTTGGAGTCGAAAAGATTTCGACTTCAGCCGATGTCGTGCGCTTCGCCGCCGGCCTAAAAGGCAAGATCGGGGAGACGTGGACGTGGGAAGGTTCTGGATTCTATAATCAGGTCAACGGTGAGGACGAGGCCTTCCCCGATGTTCGCGAAAGTCTTTTGCTCCGGGCTCTGCAGCGCACCGATGCGAGCGCTTACAATCCCTTCGGCTACACGTTCAAGGTGCAGAATGGAGCCGTTGTAGCCGACCGTCCTCACACCAATCCGGCTTCGGTTGTGGATTCGTTCTCTGCCGTTTATGCGCGCGAGGCCGAAAGCTCCATCGCCAGCGGCGACTTGCGGGTGACCGGGCGTGTGCTCCGTTGGTGGGGCGGCGACATCATGACTTCGATCGGGAGTGAATTTCGCAAAGATAAGCTCGCCGATCTCCGGCCGCCGTTCAGCGGTGAAAATCCCGCCGGTGCGGGTCTTGAAACGACCGACAACGATTTTCTCCTCCATCCGCCCCGGCCCGATGTGATCGGCCAGCGCGACATCACGAGTTTCTACGCGGAAGTGGTTGTTCCCTTAGTGGGAGCCGAGCGTGGCCTGCCGCTGATCAACACGCTTGATCTCACCGCCTCGGGCCGGCGCGAAACCTACAGCGATTTTGGCGACACCACGAAGCCCAAGGTGGGCGTCAACTGGCGTCCGCTTTCATGGCTGATGCTGCGCGGCTCCTACAACGAGGGCTTTATGGCCCCGAGCTTGGCGGCGTTGTTTACCAGCCCGCGTTGGTCAATCTCCGCCGGAGCCGGCGATATCGACACTTACCGCAATCCCGTGACCAACGAAGGCGCCTACGTGCAGCGCACGTACTTCGGCGGCAACCCTAGCCTCAAAGCCTCGGAGTCCGAAGGGAAGACTTACGGCCTCGTGCTCGACGTGCCCGGCATCAAGGGCCTGAGCGTGACCGCCGACCAATGGCGGATCGAGCGCACGAATCTGCTTGGCCAACGCAGCACGGCGCAGATCCGCGCGAGCGATGTCGCGCTACTCCAGGCTTACACCCGGCAGCAACTCGCTGCGGGACGGCCCATCGGTTCGATTGATCTCGGCAGCGGCACACCGGCCTACAAAGGCGACCCCGACTTGGTGCGCTATGCCGTGACGCCGGAAGACACCGCAGCTTTCGCTCCTTTCAATGCCGCTAATCCCGGTAACGCCCAAGGCGTGGCGGGGAAGGTTTTCTCCGTGAACCAACCGTTCATCAACGTCGCGACCAGCGAGCACGAGGGCGTTGATCTCGGCCTGCGTTACGTGCTGCCGACGCTGCCTTTCGGCACTGTGGTGTTGAACTCCGACTGGGCTTACCTCGCGCGTTCCCGCTCCGTGCAACGCCCCGCGAATCTCCCGTCGATTCAGAGCGACGATCTCAATGTGAACGGAGTCTCCCGCTGGCGCGGCACCACCAACGTCACTTGGCGCCGGGGCGCGTGGACCACCAATCTCGGTGCGTATTACGTTGGGCCGACTCAGGACTCGGGCGCCGCGCTACCAGCGGCCACCGCCGCCGCCACCTTTGAGGCGCTCGGCCGGCCGGCCTTTATCGCCAAGCACTTTACGGGCGGCGCGTTTGTTTACCGCTACGTCGTAGAATCGACGATCAGCTACAATCTCTCGGTCGGGTATCGCTTTGAGACCCGGCCGTCGTCGTGGCTGAGTGGGACGCGGGTGCGCCTAGGAATCGCCAATCTCACCGACCAGGCTCCGCCGATTTCCTCGGGTGGCTTCGGTTACAGCCCGGGCGTTAGCCAAAACTTGCTCGCCGGCCGCTCGTGGTCGTTTGAAGTTATAAAGAAATTCTGATCCCGGTGAAATCCTTCGCGCGCTGCGTCCTGTTCGGTTTTTTTGCGCTCGCCCCGGGGCACGCGGCGGAGAAATCCGCCGACCCGGTCCGCGAGGCGACCCGCGTGTGGCTCGCCTCGCTTCCGGCCGCGCCGAAGGCCGAGCTGACGCACCATGGTTTGGTGGCCGAAGAAGTGCGGCGCTGGAAGCCGCGGGGCGCCAACCAAGGCGTGGCCGTGGACGCGAAGCACTTCTACGGCATCGGCAATTACGTCGTGGGAAAATACGACAAGGTTTCCGGGGAGCGGGTGGCGGAGTGGGTCGGGCTGCGGGGCGGGGCGACGGTCCACCTCAACGGCGGCCTGATTCAAGACGGCCAACTGGTGCTGGCGCATTCGAATTTTCCCCAACTGCCGATGGCGAGTTCGCTGGAGTATTTTGATCCGGCCAGTACCCGGCCGGTGAAGTCGGTGAGCCTCGGCCTCCGGCACGGTTCGCTCACGTGGGCCGAAAAGAAAGAGGGTTTCTGGTGGGCGTGCTTTGCGCATTACAATGACCAAGGCACCGGGCCCGGCACCGACAACCGATCGACGATGGTCGGCAAGTTTGACGAGAATTGGCAGCTGCTGGAGTCATGGTTGT
Source organism: Opitutus sp. GAS368 (assembly GCA_945882935.1). Taxonomy (GTDB): domain Bacteria; phylum Verrucomicrobiota; class Verrucomicrobiia; order Opitutales; family Opitutaceae; genus Tous-C4FEB. Next base: position 4,363 of record CAMCWW010000064.1, on the reverse strand, counting down.
TCCCGCCGCAGGTTGTCGCGAGCTGGGGCAAGAGCAGTTGTTCCGGCGGCAGCTGGGGCGACGACGGGCTGCTCTACACCACAGGTCACGATGCATCGGAACTTTACGTGCTTCGATTGCCCAAGATGGGCGTCACGCTTGAGTATGTGACGATGATCAAGGTCCCGTTTGAGGGGCAGTCTTGGGCTTGGGACCGGACCGATCGGCGGGTGATCTATGGAATTATCCGCCGGACCGGAGAGGTAGTCGTCGCGAAAATTCCCGAGCTTCCGGTAGCACTGCGTTAATGCGGAGCCCCGCTCTGGCCGAATTGGAGTGAGCTCAGCCGGCGATAGAGCCCGTCGGATTTGGCGGACAACTCGTCGTGGGTGCCAAGCTCGACGATGCGTCCGGCGTCTAGCACCGCGATTCGGTCGGCCGTGCGGATCGTGGCGAGGCGATGAGCGACGATGAAAGTCGTGCGGCCCTGCATGAGGCGATCGAGCGCGATCTGCACCAAGCGCTCGCTCTCGCTGTCGAGGGAGCTCGTGGCCTCGTCAAGGATGAGGATCGCGGGGTTTTTTAGAATCGCCCGGGAGATGGCGATGCGCTGGCGTTGACCGCCCGAGAGTTGGATGCCTCGGTCGCCGACGAGGGTCGCGTAGCCGTCGGGAAAAGCGGCGATGAAGTCGTGGGCGTTGGCCAGCCGGGCGGCGTCGCGCACCGCCGCAGCATCGGCCCCGGGCCGGCCATAGACGATATTCTCCGCGATCGTGCCGCCGAAGAGCAGCACATCCTGCGGGACGATCGCCATCTGCCCGCGCAACCAGTCCAACGGATAGTCCCGAGCGTCGCGACCATCGATCAGCAGGCGGCCGGAATCGGGCACGTAGAAACGAAGCAGCAGGGCGGTGAGGGTCGATTTGCCCGCGCCGCTGGGGCCGACCAAGGCGATGCGTTCGCCGGCGCGCGCGCTGAGCGTCACGGAGTGGAGCACGGTGACATCCGGCCGGGAAGGGTAGCGGAAACTCACGGCTTCGAAGGCGACCTCGCCGCGAAGTCGCGCGGGCAGGGGGAATGCTGCGGCTGCAACCGGCGCGGTGCCGGCCGATTCCTCGGCGGGTTCGCGGAGCAGTTCGCGAACGCGCTGGGTGGCGCCCACGGTTTTTTGAATCTGGCTGAAGAGCTCGGCCGATTGTCCCATCGCGCCGGCGACAAAGGTGGTATAGAGCACGAACCGGGTGAGTTGCCCGGGTGTGATTCCTCCGCTCTGGAGCAGCCCGGCGCCAAACCAGAGCACGATCACGATACCGCCAAAAAGCGCCACGATGAAGAACGCGACGAACACCGCCCGCCACCACGCCGCGCTTAGGGCGGCGGCGAGCACGCGGGAATTGGCGCGGTCGTAGCGACCGAGCTCGAAGGCTTCGTTGGCAAAGGCCTTGACGCTGGCGATCGCCTGCAGCGTTTCCTCGACGATGGTGTTGGTCGCGGCGAGTTGATCTTGGGTCTCGCGCGAGAATCTCCGCAACCGGCGCCCAAAGAAGACGGCGGCTCCGATGAGTAGCGGTAAGGTGCCGAGCATGACCACGGTGAGTTGTCCGGAGGTGAGGGAAATCATCGTGAGGCCGCCGAGCAGAAACACGGACTGACGGCACATCTGGGGGAGCGCGTCGATGAGGGCTCCCTCGATCTGGGCGACGTCGGTCGTGATGCGGCTGGTGAGTTCGCCGACGCGGCGTTGGGCGAAAAATCCCATCGGTAAGGAGATCAGGCGCCCGTAGCAATCGCGGCGCAAATCGGCGAGGGCGCTCTGGCCGACCCGGTTGAAAGCGAGGGCGCTGTTGAACGAAGCGAGCGCCTGAAACCCGACCGAGATCGCGAGCAGCAGGGCCACTTGGTTCAAGGAGGGAGCACCCAGCCAACCGAGTTGAACCCCGCCCGGGTTCATCGCCGCATCGATCAACGAGCCGGCGAGCAACGGAAACGCGAGGCCGAGCGAGGCGCTGAGAAACAGAGTCGCGAGGCCCGAGCAGAACCGCACGCGGTAGGGGCGCACGTAACGGGCCAAGGCGAACGTTTCCCGCAGCGTCTCGCGGTTGAGCGGAGCCTTGGGCAGATTCTCCTGGGCGAGTTCGGTTTGAGCGGCGGTGCGGCGGGCCATGCGGGGAACTTCGCGGGATCGGACGGGAAACACAAACGATTCACGGCGCGCCGCGAATCTGGTTGCTCCGAATTCGAAATGCCCCCGGCCTTGCCGCATGGGAGCCAAATACCTGCCGACCGTCCGGGATCAAAAAGCGAGCCTGCGCTTTCAACAGATTCAACAGCGCAAACTGCAGATGAAGAAAGCCGCTGCCGCGCCGCCGCCGCCCAAGCCGTCGCCAAAGAAGTAGTCTGCGGCGAATCACACCGCGGTCCCATGGGCGCCGAGTTTACCGACGAGGAAGAGGATCTCTTTAACCAGACCGGCGGAGCGGTGCTGAGGCGGCTGCGCAAAACCCGCAACCCGGGCGATCTGCTCGCGCTGCTGCGGAGCGAGCACAAGCGGTTTGACCGGGCGTATGCGGCGGCCCCGATCGCCGCTCGGGAATCGGTCGCTTGTCGGGCGGGATGCGATGCTTGCTGTCACGTCCCGGTGGGCGTGCAGGCCCACGAAGTCCTAATCGCGGCCGAGTTCATCCAGAAAAGCTTTTCGCCGGAGGAATTGGAGGCGGTGATCGCGCGCGCGGCGGCGCATCGCGCGGCGTTTGCGAATAAAGATAACCGGGAGCGTTCAGAGTTGAGAACGCCCTGTCCGATGCTGAAGGCCGGCAGTTGCACGATCTACGAATCGAGGCCGGAGGCCTGTCGCTCGCACCACAGTCACAGTGCGGCGGCGTGCGGGCTGAATCTCGATCCGACGCGCGAGGAGATTGATGTCTTTGTCCCGGGGGTGCGCGGGCGAATGTTTGCGGTGATGCTCGGAATCGACCAAGCCGTGGCGGAGGCGGGATTTGACGGGCAGGCTTACGATTTCGGATCGGCGCTGCACGAGGCTTTGACCGACAGCATGGGCGCGATCCGCTGGATGCGGCGGGAGCCGGCGTTTCCGGATTCGTGTTGGGAAGAAGTGCCGGGGAGTTTGGACGACGATGCCGGGGTGATTCGGGCGGAAGGATTTTTTCAGTGAACGGGAGGAGGCGAGGACGGGGAACTGGGATGAAAGTTGAAATCGGACCGGAGCTTGATCCGGTGCGCGGTCCGTGTGTGCTCTGCCGGTGCTGACGACCATCCGACGAACGGAGTATGCCGAGCTGATCGGGCTTTTTTTTCTGATCGGGGCGGCGCTGGGCATGTGGTTCGTGCCGCTCAGCACGGTGCTTGAACGGCATGGATTCGCCCACATCCGGCCGTATGCTTTTGCGGTGTCGGGGGTGGCGGCGTTCGTGTCGCCGTTGTTGTTCGGTGCGGTGGCGGACCGCCATACATCACCGGTAAAGGTCCTGCGCTGGCTCGCGCTCGCGACGGCGGGATCCATGGCCCTGGCGAGTGCGGCGATTCAGAACGAGCTCAGCTCGTGGGCGGTGCTCGCCTTGATCCAGCTGCACGCGTTCTGCTCGGCGCCGACTTGGAGTATCGCTTCCACGATTGTTTTTGCGCGGCTGGAGAACGCGAAGAAGGAGTTCGGTCCGATTCGGGCCATGGCGACGCTGGGTTGGATGGCCGGTTGTCTGGCCGTCAGCGCGGTGGGGGCGGATGACTCGACGCTGGCGGGATTGGGTGGGGCGTTGGTCTGGCTGGTGGTGAGCGGAATGACGTTTTGGTTGCCGGCGTTGGCGACACCTAAGTCGGTGGCAAATCTCACGTGGAGCCAGCGGATGGGATATGATGCGTTGTCGCTGCTCAAGAACCGTGACCACCGCGTGGTCTTTCTAACGGTGGCTCTATTTACGATTCCGCTGGCGGCGTTTTATCCGTATTCGCCGCTGAATCTGCGCGCGCTCGGGTTTTCCCACCCCGTGGCGTGGATGAGCCTGGGGCAAATCACGGAGGTGATCGCGATGCTGGCGCTGGGCGCGCTGATGCTGAGGTTTCGGCTGAAGTGGATCATCGTAGGAGGACTCGCGATCGGGGTGGTGCGATTCGCTTTGGCGGCGACCGATTCGCCCTGGGGAATTTTGGCGGCGATCGTGCTCCATGGCGCATCGTTCACCTTGGTGTCGATCACCGCGCAGATTTACATCGATGAGCGGGTCGATCCGGCATGGCGGGCGCGGGCGCAGGCGTTGATGTCGCTCCTGAACGGCGGCATCGGAAATATGATCGGTTACCTCGGCTCCGGCGCATGGTTCGTCGCGTGTTCGGCGGGAGGGACGACGCGCTGGCCGATGTTTTGGAGCGG
>CAMCWW010000063.1:0-22946 GCA_945882935.1 Opitutus sp. GAS368 | reverse complement strand
AGACCGCCAAGGACAACGCCACGAAACTCCTCGGCGAGCTCACCCTCGAATATAACAAGGCCCGTCAGGCCGGCATCACGCAGGAAATCCTCGAAATCGCCGCCGCCCAGTTCGCCGCTTAATTTTTGATCACCCTCTCGCGCCTCCCTTTCCTTCGATCCTTTCTCACATGAGCAACACCGGTAAAATCGTCCAAGTCATCGGCCCCGTCGTCGACGTTCAGTTCGCGGAAAACGCCATCCCGCCCATCTATCAGGCGCTCACCATCGACTTCACGGTCAATGGCAAAAAGGAGAATCTCACCCTCGAGATCCAGCAGCACCTCGGCGGCGGTGTGGCCCGTACCATCGCGATGTCTTCATCCGAAGGTCTCGTCCGCGGTATGCCTGTCGTCGATACCGGCGCGCCCATCTCCGTGCCCGTGGGCAACGGCGTGCTCGGGCGCATCTTCGACGTCACCGGCAACCCGGTGGACGGCAAAGGCCCGGTCAAATTCGAAAAGCGCTACCCGATTCACCGTCCGTCGCCCACGCTCACCGAGCAAAATACCAAGGCCGAAATCCTCGAGACCGGCATTAAGGTCATCGATCTCATTTGCCCCTTCATCAAGGGCGGCAAAGCCGGCGCCTTTGGTGGTGCTGGCGTCGGCAAGACCGTCGTCATCCTCGAACTCATCAATAACATCGCGAAAGCCCACGGCGGCATGTCCGTCTTCGCCGGCGTCGGTGAGCGTTCCCGTGAGGGCAACGACCTTTACCACGAAATGTCCGAGGCAGGCGTAATCGACCAGAAGGATCTCAGCAAATCCAAGGTCGCGCTCGTGTTCGGCCAGATGAATGAGCCCCCGGGTGCCCGTATGCGCGTCGCCCTTTCGGCGCTCGCGATGACCGAGTATTTCCGCGACGAAATGAACCAGGACGTGCTCCTCTTCATCGACAATATTTTCCGCTTCTCACAAGCCGGCTCCGAAGTATCCGCGCTGCTCGGACGTTCTCCGTCGGCCGTCGGTTATCAACCCACACTCTCGAACGAAATGGGTCTCCTCCAAGAGCGCATCACCTCGACGAAAAAGGGCTCCATCACTTCCGTGCAGGCCGTCTACGTACCCGCCGACGATCTCACCGATCCGGCGCCCGCCAACACCTTCGCCCACTTGGACTCCACCATCGTGTTGGAACGTTCCATCGCCGAGCTCGGCATCTATCCCGCCGTCGACCCGCTCGCATCCGTCTCGAAGGCCCTGCAAGCTGACATCGTCGGCGAAGAGCACTACAAGGTGGCCCGCGAAGTGCAGCGCGTCCTCCAGCGCTACAAAGATCTGCAAGACATCATCGCGATTCTCGGTCTCGACGAGCTTTCCCCTGAGGACAAACAGACCGTCTACCGCGCCCGAAAGATCCAGCGCCTCCTCTCGCAGCCCTTCGCGGTGGCGGAAGTGTTCACCGGCACGCCCGGCAAATACGTGCCCGTCAAAGAAACCGTCCGCGGCTTTAAGATGATCCTCGACGGCGAACTCGACCACATCGCCGAAGGCGACTTCTACATGAAAGGTGGCATCGACGAAGTCATTGCCGCGGCCGCGAAGAAGTAATCCGTCATGGCCCTCACGCTCGAAATCGTCACACCCGAGTCCCGGGTCTATTCCGACACCATTGACACCGTCGTCATCCCGACGACCTCCGGTGAAATCGGTATACTTCCCGGCCACATTCCATTACTGACGCAAGTTCAGGACGGAGAATTACGGGTGACCAAAGGCACCGTCGTATCATTTCTCGCTGTTGGGGGTGGTTTTGCCCAAGTCTTCAGCGACAAAGTCTCTATTATCGCCGAGCGCGCCATCACCGAAGATAAAATCGATGAAAAGGCCGTGGAAAACGCCCTGCAACGCGCCGAACAAGCCATCAAAGACGCTAAAGACATGGACCCCGCCGAGTTCGAGCATCTGCAGAGCATGGTGCGATTCTCCGGCACCCAACTCGCCCTCAAACGCCGCCGCCGCTGACGCATCTCAACCAAGTCGTGGGGCAGGGGAGATACTCTGCACCCGCCCACATCAGCCCAAGCGCGACGTCATCCGTCGCGCTTTTTTGTGAACTGCCGAAAAAACCTGCACGTTGCCCTTGAAACTCAATCTCATCGCGAGCAACGTACCTTCCCTAGGATGAATCGGATGCCCTCACCCGAACCCATGCCACTCTGTCAGCTCCCCGCTGGAGCGACGGGTCGGGTGTGTTCGCTGACCGGCGATATTCATTTTTGCCAACGCGTCCGAGAAATGGGATTCGGTGAATCTTCCTGCGTCACGAAAGTTTCCGGCACCACCACCATCCTTTGTCAAGTGAGCGGCACCCGAATCGCTCTGAGCCACGCTGCCGCTAGCCACATCCTCGTCGAGCCGTTGGTCCAAAAGTAGGGCAGGGTCTCCGACCCGCCCTCAGAGCGCCACGTCCCGCCTCACAAATCCCGACGCCATGCCCGACGCTCCCGCTCCACCCTCGCCGGAACCGTCCTCGATTCCACTCTCTCAACTCGCCGTCGGGGCCAACGCGACCATCCGCGAATTCCCAAAGCTGGGCACGGCATTTCTTCGCCTCCGCGAAATGGGCCTGCTCGCCGGCACACCCATCACCCTCGTCCGCGCCGCACCGCTCGGCGATCCGCTCGAAATCAAAATTCGCGGTTACCATCTCACCCTTCGCAAATCCGAGGCGGATCATATCTTCGTATCGCCCGCTGCGTAGAGCATCGTTCATGGCTCTGCCCACGCACATTTCATCCGGTCCCCCCGCGTCACCCTCGCGCCAACCGGTCTACGCGCTCGTTGGAAATCCAAATTGCGGAAAAAGCACGCTCTTCAACGCCCTCACCGGCCTGAAGCAAAAAGTAGGCAACTACCCCGGCGTCACCGTCGAAAAGAAAGTCGGCACCGCCTATTCGCAGCACGGCCAACCCATCACCGTCATCGACCTGCCCGGCACTTACTCGCTCGCCGCCCGCTCGCCCGACGAGGCCGTCACCCGCGACGTGCTGCTCGGCCGCCGCGCCGACACCTCACCCCCCGACCGAATCCTTTGCATCGTCGACGCCACCAATCTTGAACGAAATCTCTATCTCGTTCATCAAGTTCTCGACCTAGGCCGCCCCGTTATCCTCGTGTTGAACATGATGGATCTCGCTACACGCGCCGGTCTCAACGTCCGCGCCGCCCGCCTCGAAAAAGAACTAGGCATCCCCGTAATCGCCTGCGAAGCCGTTCACGGCCGCGGCCTCATCGAGCTCAAACTCGCCATGAGTCGCCCCGATCTCCCGCTCGCCCGTCACGCTTGGGACATCCCCGCCGCCATCGCTCCCGCCGTCAGCGAACTCCAAGCCTCGCTCATCGCCCATGACCGCAAAGCCCCACTGCTGGCTCGCGCCGAAGCCCTCCTGCTCTTGACCGACCAAGACAGCGTGCGCGTCGCCGGTTCGTCGCCACTTAGTTCGCGCACCGCCGAGCTCCTCCGCGCTTGGCAAGAACGCTGGTCCGCCGCCGGCACGGACTGGGCCGGCACCCTCGTAAGTTCGCGCTACGATGCGATCGGCCAAATCGCCGCCGAGGTCGTCCTGCGCGACGGTACCGGCGGCCCCAGTGCTTCCGACCGAATTGACGCCGTCGCCACCCACCCGTTTTGGGGCTGGACCGTGCTAGGCACCGTGATGACGTTGCTCTTTCTGAGCATCTTCACCCTCGCCGAAGGGCCGATGAACTGGATCGACACCCACATCGCTTCGCTCGCCGACGCCGTCAAAACTGCAGTGCCTCCCGGCGATCTGCGGGACCTCATCACCGACGGCGCGATCGCCGGGGTGGGGGGAGTGATCATTTTTCTGCCACAGATTCTGATTCTCTTTTTCTTCATCGGCCTACTCGAAAGCACCGGCTACATGGCGCGCGCCGCGTTCATCATGGACCGGCTCATGAGCCGGGTCGGCCTCAACGGGAAAAGCTTCATCCCCATGCTCAGCTCCTACGCGTGCGCCATCCCCGGCATCATGGCCACACGCACCATCGAGGATCCGAAAGATCGGCTCGTCACCATCCTCGTCGCGCCGCTCATGAGCTGCTCCGCGCGTCTGCCCGTTTATCTGCTCATGATCGCCGCCCTCGTGCCCGGCGACCGCGTGCCGCTTCCGACCAAGGTGGGAATCATGATTCTCATGTATGCGCTCGGCACCTTCGGCGCGTTTTTCTTCGCCTGGCTCTTCAAGCGCACGCTGCTCAAAGGCGCGCCGCCGCTCATGATCATGGAGCTGCCGCCCTACCGGCTCCCGCGCCTCAAAGACGTCGCGCAACATATGGTCGAGCGCGGTTGGCTCTTCGTGCGCCGCGCCGGGACCGTCATCCTCGGGATCAGCATCATCCTGTGGTTTCTCTCCGCCTATCCCAAGGCCCCCGAAGGCACACCACCCACCCAACAGCTCGCTCAAAGCTTCGCCGGCCAGGCCGGCCACGCCCTTGAACCTTTGATCAAACCCATCGGCTTCGACTGGCAGATCGGCATCGGCCTCATCACCTCGTTTGCCGCCCGCGAAGTCTTCGTGAGCACGATGAGTGTCGTCTTCAACGTCGAGACCACCGACGACGACACCACCCCTCTACGCCAAGCCTTGCTCGCCGCCAAATGGCCCGACGGTCGCCCCCTCTTCACGCCGCTCGTCTGCTTCACGCTCATGATCTTCTACGTCTTCGCGATGCAATGCATGAGCACCATCGCCGTCGTGAAACGCGAAACCAACGGCTGGAAATGGCCGATCTTCCAAACCTGCTACATGACCGGCACCGCGTGGATCCTTTCCTTCGTAGTTTATCAAAGCGGCCGCGCCCTCGGCTTCTGATCGCCCGCCATGTCCCCCGCCGTCCAATCCCTCGCTGCCCTCGTCCTCGTCGGCCTCGCCGCGAGCTGGCTCGTGCTCCGGGCCTGCGCAAAAAAGAACAATTCTCGCTGCGGGGGAGACTGCGGTTGCTCCACGCCCGATCCCAAACTTCGCCCGCCCGCCCGCTGATCAGGTCTCGCTAGAGGCACCCAGCGGCGACCCATGCCCCGCGCACGGTCCATGCCGCTGTCCGCACCCAATTCGTTGCCACCAGCCGCCCGTGCGCGCCCGCCTCGAACCCTTGCTCCAACCTCCGGTGCAGCGGCACTTGCACGATCAACGTCGAGAGCCAGTTGACCCCAATCAGCCCCAGCGAAATCAAAAACCAGCCGCTGCGTTCTCCCGCCCATAGCAGCCACGCCGCGCTCCCCAGCTCCGCCAACATCAAAGGTCCCACGATCCAAGATATTCGCCGCGTGTAGTCCGCGTGATACGCTCCGAACTCCCACCGCCCCACCGCCCCGAACTGCGGATAAATCACGACCTGCACCATCCAGATCAGTCCGACCAAGGCCCAGGTCACCGCTAGGTGGATGATTTCAACCATGCCCCAACGTTACGGCTTTTCCCTCTGGAAACAATCTCGGGTTATTCCAGAAACTTGCCCTTGTCCGAATCCTGACGGGCTTTTTGCTCTCGCGTTCTTCACTTCAAACCAACGCGCCCATGGACCCGTCCGTCATCCTCTTTCCCTTCGCCGACTACTGGTGGTTCTACGGCCTGCGCGCGATGTTCTTTATGCTCGCCGGCGTGATGCCCAAGTTCCGCTTCCTCAAATACGGACTCGGCCTGATCCTCGTCTTCGTCGGCCTCAAGATGGTCTGGCTCAACGCCGCCTTCGACGGAAAATTCCCCATCACTTGGTCGCTCGGAATCATCGGCTTGTTGCTCACCATTTCCATCGTGGCGTCGCTCACCATCCCACCCAAGGCGGAGTCTAAACCCCCAGGTACTGCCTGATCCATGAGATAAACTTGATCGCGGCGGCCGCATACAACCCGAAGTAGATCACGGTCGCCACGAGGAATCCGTAGGCGACCGACACCGCCGCGCCATCGCGCTCCAGCAACCCGAGCATTCCGATCACGATTACCAACGCCGGCAGCGTATTGGTAAGTGGGATGCCGCCCAACGGCAGCAACAGCAGCCCGGCGCCCGCGCACACCATGCCCATATGGACGAAGCGCATCACCTTGCCCTCCGTCAGCCAGAGCCAACGCGGACTCAACCGCCGCTCGATCCATCCGATCAGTTTGCTCGCGCCCTCAAGCACCGCGCGGAAAAACTTTGGCGGCAACTTTACCGCCAGCAACCGCCGCGGCAGCCAAGGCGGCAAGCCCAGCGCAAAACACCCCGCCAACACCAGAATCGCCAAACCAAATGGCGTCGACAACCCCGGGATCATGACCGGCGCACAAAAGGGGAGGGCGAGAATGATGATCAACAACGCCGACGCTCGCGCGCCCAGCGCATCGATGATCTCCTGCAACGTCACCGTGTGATCCTGAAACCGCTCGGCGAGCGCGTGCAGTTCGTCGGAAAATTTTTTGAACGGATCGGGCGTCGGCATAGTCATGAAGTGGGAGGGGAAAACCAAACAGGGCAGGGGAGAGGCCTAGGCTACGTGCCCCGCTTGTTGCCGTAGAGTTCGATGTGCAACCGGTGCGCATAGCGGTAACCGCGCGCTTTGCACACCTCACCGAGCCACCCCGCCCGCTCACGCATCGCCTCCAGCGTGCGCGCCTCGGGCATCAATTGCACCTTATGTCGCGGAATCTCCCGCTTCAAGGAAGCCAACATTCCTTCCAGCTCCTCCACATCCGACGGCGCCGCGACCACGAATTTGAACTGATAGTCGCAACCCGCATCGAGCCACGCCCGCACCACGGTCGGCTGCCAACGCGTCGCCTCATGTTTTTTCCGCCACACCCCGTGCTCCGTCCCCTGCGGCGCCGAATTGAGCAACTTCGGTGACATCGACGCCAGATCGCACGCGACCGCTTCCGGAGCCACCGTCGCCGCCGTCTCGATCGTGATGTGATAGCCCAGCTCCTTGAGCGCCGCCGCCAACTCACGGATTTCTTTCGCGATCATCGGCTCACCGCCCGTCAACACCACGTGCCGCGCCGTGCGGTGCGACTGCACCGCCGCCACGATGTTATCCACTCTCATCGTCGTCCCCTCGGGATTCCAAGAGGCATACGGCGTGTCGCACCACGCGCAGCGCAGATTACACCCGCTCGTCCGCACAAAAACCGACGGCACCCCGCTCAATGCCCCTTCACCCTGCAACGAATAAAAAATCTCTGAAATCAGCATCGCTCGAAACTTAAATAACCCCCGGCTTGCCCGGCAACACCCCCGTCTCCGCATACCCCGTCGGATCACTTACCCCGGCGAGTTCAAACGCCTCGCGGCGCTCCACACACGTCCCGCACTTCCCGCAATGCACGTCGCCGCCCTTGTAGCACGACCAGGTCCGCCCAAAATCTACCCCCAACTTCGCTCCCGCCACCGCGATCTCCGCCTTCGTCATCGCGATGAACGGCCGCAGTAATTTCACCTCCGCATAAGTGCCGAGCCGCATCGCGTCACCCATCGCACGCATAAATTCTTCACGGCAATCCGGGTAGATCGCATGGTCGCCGCCGTGCGCCGCGATCACGAGTCCCTCCGCCCCCCGACTCTCCGCCAAGCCCGTCGCCACCGCCAACATGATCGCATTCCGAAACGGCACCACCGTCTGCTTCATGTTCGCCGCCTCATAGTGTCCCTCTGGAATTTCACCCCCATTCTTCAACAGGTCCGACGCGAACAACCGATTCACAAAGTCCAGGGCCACGATCTCATGCCTCACCCCCGCCAGCGCCGCCTGCTCCGCCGCAAATGGAATCTCCCGATGGTTATGCTTCGCCCCGTAGTCGAAGCTCACTGCTGCCACCACCACATGCTCCCGCCGCGCCCAATGCAGCGCCACCACCGAATCCATTCCCCCCGAGCAAAGCACGACCACGTTCATTCACCTTACTTGGCCACGGATTTTTCGAAAAGTCACAGTTAGAAATCAGCGCATTTCCACCGCTACCCGGCTTTGGATTCTTGCGCCTCCCGCGCCTTTTTGCGGCTCTTTCCGCATGCTCATCTTTCACGACCCCCTGTGCGCATCCTACGGCTCCGCCATGCGCCCCGAGCAGCCCGCCCGCGTCACCCGTTCGGTTGCGCACCTCCGCACCGCCCATCCTGATTGGGAATTCCGCGTTCCGGCCCCCGCAACCTCGGTCGCCGACGCGACCTTGCTGCTCGCTCACACCCCCGCCCACCTGCGTCGCCTCGACGAAACCCGCGACTTCGACGCGGACACGCCTTTCTTTGACGACATCGCCGCCCACGCTCGCCGCGCCGTGTCCGCCACTCTCGCCGCCGCCGCCCACGCACTCGCCCGGCGCTCGCCGGCTTTCGCCCTTATGCGCCCCCCCGGCCATCACGCCACCGCCGCCACCGCCATGGGCTTCTGCTACCTTAACTCCATCGCCATCGCCGCCCTTCGCTCACACCACCATCTCGGCGCTCGCCGCGTCGCCGTTTGGGATTTCGACGCCCACCACGGCAACGGCACCGAAGCCATCCTCCACGCCCATGCCGGCACCCCGACGTTCTTCTTCGCGTCAGTCCACCAACACCCTTGCTACCCCGGCACCGGAGTCACCGATCTCGGGCCCCGCACCCGCAACTGGCCTGTCGCCCCCCGCACTCCACGGCCCCAACATCTCGCCGCGCTTCGCGCTTCGCTCGACGCCATTATCGCCTTTCAACCCGACCTGATTCTCGTCTCCGCCGGCTTCGACGCCTACGCTCGCGACCCCATCACCGCCATGACCCTCGAAGCCGCCGACTTCGCTACCCTCGGCACATGGCTCGCCGAAACTCGCGCCCACCACGCCATCCCGTCGGCCGCGCTTCTCGAAGGCGGCTACAGCTCCGATCTGCCTCAACTCATCGATTCATTCCTCACCGCTTGGTCCGCTCCAGCCTGATCTGCCCGTTTCCCTCACCGCATTCACCCCGCCAATTTTTACCCCAACTTCATTTTCCGCACTCGCCCTCCGCCGAACCGCCGCCCACGCTTTTCGCCTGTCGAGATGATTTCACGTTTACTGTCTCCTTCCGTTCGCCGTTTTTTCGGCGTCAACTCCACCGCCACCACGGCCCCCGCCGCGTCCCGTCCCACTTCGCGTCATCCTGCGCGCCCGACTCACTACAAGCTGCTCGACCGCCCCGGCTCTCTCGCTCCGCTCTTGGCCGCCCTCAACCGCGTCGACGAGGTCTTCCTCGATACCGAGGCGGACAACATGTTTCACTACAAGGTCCGGCTCTGCCTGCTCCAATTCTATGTCGACGGCGGGGTCTACCTCGTGGACGCCCTAGCACCCGACCTCGATCTCACGCCCCTCTGGGACCGACTCGCCCATGTCCACCTCGTGATGCACGGCAGCGATTTCGATCTGCGCCTGTTGCATGACCGCTGTGGCTTCCGCGCCAAGAGCATCTTCGACACCATGCTCGCCGCACAACTGCTCGGCCGCCAACGCATCGGTCTCGCCGCCCTCCTCGAAGAACACTTCGGCATCACCGCCGACAAATCCGGTCAAAAAGCCAACTGGTCCCGCCGACCCATCGTCCCCAAGCTGCTCGACTACGCCGCCCTCGACGTCTGGCACCTCCCCGGCCTACGCGACATCCTCACCCACGGACTCTCCGCCCTCGACCGGCTCGAATGGCTCGATCAACAATGCTGCGCCCAAATCCGAGCCGGCACCGAGGGCTTCGCCCCCGCCACCGAGCACGATTGGCGCATCGGCCGTAGTGAACGCCTCCGCGGCCTCGGCCAACCCGTGCTCCACGCCATCTGGCACTGGCGTGAAACCGCGGCCGAACAGATCGACACTCCGCCGTTTAAAGTCTGCAACAACGATCTCCTGCTCGACATCGCCTACGCGGCCGAAGACGGCCAGACGGCGGAGGCCATTTTAACCCAGGTGAATCTCGGCAAACGCCATGACCGGCTCATACCCGCTCTCTCCGCCGCTCTCCGCCGCGGCTTCGAGACCGATCCCTCCACGCTGCCTCGCCGCCCCGGCCGCGACGCCGGTCGCCGCTCACTCAACCAGTCCGAACTTGCCCGCCTCGACCGCATCAAGGAAGACCGCGACCGCATCGCCACCCAGCTTTCTATCGAAGCAACCTTGATTGCAAACCGCGCCCAACTTTCTCACCTTGCCCAAATCCCGTCCGACCTCGATGACATTCTGCTCCCTTGGCAAGCCTCCCTCCTTCGATCCATCCCATCCCTAAAATCCGCCTGATCTTCGCTATGAAATCATCGCTCCGCCCCGCTCTGATTATACTCACATCCACGGTGCTGTTTAGCGCCGGTTGCGCCACCCGCACCACGCCGTCCGGCGGCAAAGAAACCTCGCTCCTCGGCGGGGCCCTCACCGTCGCCACCAATTCTTTCCAACCCCCCGCCGCCACCACCGCAGCGGTCGATACCACCAAACTCGCCGGCCAAGGTAACCCCTCCGGCGCCAAGACCACGCTCCTCTGGGGCCTCATCACCCTCCACGATTATTAAGGTGGAGCCCGCTGTCCCCATCGGGCTTCTATCCAACCCCCGACACCCATCCAACCCCGCCACCCGCGGGGTTTTTCTTTGCCCCGCCGCATCCTACCGCAAACCTGCCGCCCCGTGACCGCTCCCGCCGAGAACAACACCAACATCGCCCGCCACCTCGCGCTCATGGCCGCCGCGTCACCCGCCACCGCTGCCTTAAAAATTCCCCGAGGCCGCACCCCGGACGGCGCTATCGACTACCTCACGCTCACCTTCTCCGAACTCGCCGCCGAAGTCGCCGCCTGGCAACTCCGTCTCACCACCGCCGGCGTGCAATCCGGCGACCGCACGCTGCTGATGGTGCGCCAAGGCCTGCCACTCATTGCCTCAGCCTTCGCCCTCTTCTCCCTCGGTGCCGTGCCCGTCGTGATCGACCCCGGCATGGGCCTCAAAAACTTCCTCGCCTGCGTCGCCCGCTCCCGCCCCAGCGCTCTCGTGGGCATTCCGCTCGCACTCATCCTCAGCCACCTCTTCCGCCCCACATTTTCTTCCATCAAGCACCGCATTCCCGCCGGCAGCTCTCTCACCTCCCGCCTCACCCGACCCGACCTCCAAAAACCGAAACCCTTGGTCGTCGCCAACCGCAAGACCTCGGATCTCGCCGCCGTGTTGTTCACGAGCGGTTCTACCGGCGCGCCGAAAGGTGTCTGCTATGAACACGGTCACTTCGACGCTCAGGTCCGCCTCATCCGCGCCACTTACTCGATCCAACCCGGGGAAATTGACCTGCCGCTTCTACCGATCTTCGCCCTCTTCAATCCCGCCCTCGGGATGACCACCATCGTCCCCGAAATCGACCCCCGCCGACCCGCCGACCTCAATCCCGCCCACCTCATTCAGGCCATCCGCCAAGAGAACGTCACCCACTCTTTCGGCTCACCCACCCTCTGGCACAAAATCGGCGCTCACTGCGTCGCCGAGCACATCACGCTGCCGACCATTCGCCGCATCCTCTGTGCCGGTGCCCCCGTCCCCGCCTCGCTCTGGTCCACGTCCCGCTCCTTTCTGCCCAACGGCCAACTCCACAGCCCCTACGGCGCCACCGAATCGCTCCCTCTCTGCACCATTTCCTCGGCCGAAGTTTGTCACCTCTTAAGTGATAAACGTCATTCACCCCTCGGCGCCTGCGTCGGTCGCCCGGTCGCCGAGATCACCATCAAGATCATCGCTCCCACCGACACTCCGCTCCCCGACCTGACCTCCGCCCGCGAACTCCCTCCCGGAAAAATCGGCGAAATCATCGCCACCGGTCCCGTCGTGACCCAATCCTACGACGCCTTGCCCGAATCGACCGCGCTCGCGAAAATTTCCTCGCCCGGCGGCATTTATCACCGTCTCGGCGACTGCGGTTACCTCGACGATGACGGTCGCCTCTGGTTTTGTGGCCGCAAAATCGAGCGCGTCACGACCGCCCAAGGCCTCCTTTACACTGAACCTTGCGAGCAGATTTTCCGCACCCATCCCCGCGCCGCCCGCTGTGCCCTGATCGGTCTCGGCCACGCGCCCGACCAACTCCCCGCGATCGTGGTTGAAACCTCCGTGCTCAATTCAACCGAAGCCCGTGCACTCGCCCGTGAACTGCGCGAACTCGCTCTGACCTCGCCCTACACCGCCGCCATCAAACGCTTTTTTTTCCACCCCAAGTTTCCCGTCGACGTCCGCCACAGCGCCAAAATCCACCGCCTCACGCTGACGTCCTGGGCTCGCACCGCCAAAGGCTACCAAAGCGACCCCAACCGGTAGCGCCATTTTTTAGGCCAGCAGTCCCTTCTGGTTTTTTATCCGTTCCGGGTGTTCCGTGTTGTTCGTGGGCCCATCCTTTTCCACTCTTGTCACCGGCGGCACCGGCTTCCTCGGCCGCCATCTCGTCGAGCGCCTGCTCGCTGCCGGCCGCCCCGTCACCATCCTCAGCCGCACCCCCGCACCCGACCTTGAAAGACGCGGCGTCCGTTTCATCCGCGCGTCGCTCGACGACGCCAGCGCCCTCGCCGCCGCTTGCACCGGCATCGATACCATTTTTCACGTCGCCGCCAAAGTCGGCGTCTGGGGCCCCTACCAAGAATTCTTCAAGGCCAACGTTCTCGGCACCCGCGCGCTCCTCGACGGCGCCCGCACCCACGGCATCCGCCGCTTTATCCACACCAGCACACCGAGCGTGGTCTATAACGGCCAAGCTCTCGCCGATGCGGATGAATCCCTGCCTCTCACTACAGATTGCCCCAGTCCGTATCCCCTCACCAAAGCCATCGCCGAACGCGAAGTCCTCGCTGCCAATTCCCCCAACCTACGCACCGTCGCCCTTCGACCGCATCTTATCTGGGGTGTCGGTGACCCGCACCTCGTTCCCCGCGTGCTCGCCCGCGCCCGCGCCGGCCGCTTGCGCATCGTGGGCGACGGCCAAAATAAAGTGGACATGGTCCACGTCGAGAACGTCACCGACGCCCACCTCCTCGCCGAGCGTGCTCTCATCGCGCACCCTCAGGACCCGTTTCACCCAAAAGGTGATTCTAATCCCGTGGCCGGCCGGGCGTATTTTATCACCAACGGCGAGCCTGTGCTCCTTTGGGATTGGATCAACGCCCTCCTCACGGCACTTGGTGAACCACCGATCACCCGGCGCCTCTCCCTTCACACCGCCGCCACCATCGGGGCCGTGTGCGAGACCCTCTGGCACACTCTCCCGCTCCGCGGCGAGCCCCCCATGACGCGCTTCATCGCCGCCGAGCTCGCCAAAGACCATTGGTTCAACCTCGGCGCCGCCCGGCGCGATCTCGGTTACGTTCCACGCATCTCGATGGCCACCGGTACCGCGGCCCTCGTCGCTTCCCTCCGCGCCTCCCGCCCATGACCACCGCCCGTCACATTCTCCCGCCCGCGCTCGCAATGTCGGCCATCGTACTCGTTTCCAACCTCCTCGTGCAATTCCCCATCAACCCATGGCTCACGTGGGGCGCATTTTCCTATCCCGTCGCCTATTTTGTGACCGATGTGTGCAACGGCACGTCCGGTCCTTCCGCTGCCCGCCGCGTGGCTTGGGTCGGCTTCGCCGTCGGCCTCATTCTTTCCGCCATCTTCGCGCCGCTCCGCATCGCGCTCGCTTCCGGCACCGCCTTCATCGTCTCCCAACTGTTAGACGTCTCCATCTTCAACCGCCTCCGCCAAAAAACCTGGTGGCAAGCTCCGCTCTTCGGTTCCGCGGCCGCTTCCATCGTGGATACCTCCCTTTTCTTCAGCATCGCTTTTGCCGGTTCAGCCATCGCCTGGCTCCCTCTCGCCGCCGGCGATCTTGGCGTGAAACTCTTTATGGCGCTCGCCCTTTTGCCGCCCTATCGGCTGCTCGTTACTCGGCTCGCCGGCCGAAATTAGTCATCAGCTCGGCGTAGATTTTTGCACTGGCGATTAACTCCTTCACCTTCGCCCGCTCATCCACGCCATGGTAATCCACGCCGCCCGGGCCGTAGCCGAGCGTCGGAATCTTCAACTCCGAGGCGAAGAAGTGCATGTCGTTAAAACCGGTCGAAACATTAAACTTGGCCGGCGCGCGCCTCACCCGCGCCACCGTCTCCGCCATCGCCTCAAAAAACGGATGCTCCGGCGGCGTGAAGCAGGCAAAATTCTCTGATATCTTCATCACCGATATCCGACACGCCGGAATCTTTTTCGCCGCCGCCGCCAGCGCTGCTCTTAACTCCTTTTCCGCCGCCGCGTGGTCTTCGATCGCGAGCACCCGCCGATCAATCGTAAACGTCGCCGTTGCCGGCACGGTGTTGATCTTAGCGCCCTCGCCGCAGCCAAAAACTCCGCCCACGTTGATCGTCGGCACCATGGTCTTGCCCTCGGGGGTCTTGAATTTCCGCCGCGCGAGTTCCCGTTTGTGTCCCTCCAATCCGAGCACCAACGCCGCCATTTTCTCGAGCGCATTGATCCCGCGCTCCGGCATCGAACCGTGCGCCGGCTTGCCGTGCACCGTTACTTCGAGCCACACCACGCCGTTGTGCCCGCAACACACGGTCGGGCCTTCGCCCCCTTCCATCACCACCGCGTAGTCCGGCTTGATCGGCGCGTGCCGCACCAGCCAACCCGTGCCCAGCGCCGAATCGGTCTCTTCATCGGCGGTGAACGACACTTCGATATTCAATTGCGGCGTCGTGCCTGTCGCCTGCATCGCCTCCAGCGCCATCAACAAGCTCGCAATCGAGCCCTTCATGTCCGCCGTGCCACGGCCATACATCCAACCTTTTTCCACCGCGCCGCTAAACGCACTGCCGTGCTTCCACTTTCCCGAAACGGGCACCACATCATAGTGCGCATTGAAATGCAGCGACTGCTTCGCTCCACGCACCGCAAGTTTTCCCAACACGTTAAAACGCGGAAACGCGTGTTGCACCGCCGGCAATGAGCGCTTGAGCCAAGCGGTCGGAATCGGAAACCGCTGCGCCTTGAGCCCCAACTCCGCTAGCTCACGGGTCAGTCCGGCCGTGATCAGATCGTAATTCTCCCCCGGCGGGTTGACCGTCGAAATCCCGATCAGTTTCCGCAGTCGGCGGAGCAATCCGGCGGTATTACGATCGATGTAGGCGGCGGGCGTCATGGCAAAAAGAGGCCTACCGCGGCCGCGTCAGCTCGATATAAGCGAGACGACCAATGGTAAGAGTCACTATCGTCAGAAATACCGGTCGGATGAAGCGAGTGCCTTTTTTCACCACCAATCCCGCGCCCACCCGAGCCCCCAACAATTGGCCTACCGCCATCACCCCGCCCGCTAACCAGTGGATCTGCCCGCCAGCCGCAAAGACGAGCACCGCCGTCAGATTGCTCGCCGCGTTCATGACTTTGGTCTGACCCGTCGCCGCCAAAAAATCCTGTCCCAGCAACCCCACCAGCGCGATAGTCCAAAACGATCCCGTGCCCGGTCCGAACCCGCCGTCATAAAAACCCAAGCCCAGACCCGCTACGCCCCAAAACAGATTCGGCGCCAACCGTGGCCTCCGTTTCTCGCGGCCCAATTCCGGTTTGAAAATCGTATAAACCAGCATCGCCGCCAACAGCCATGGAATCATCACACCGAGCCGACTCACATCGATTCGTTGCACCGTCCACGCCCCGATCAGCGCTCCGATCAGCGTCCATCCGACGCCTTGACGGCAACTGCGCCAATCAATCACACCGCTTTTCGCGTAGTGCGCCGCCGCTGCCGCGCTGCCAAAGAACGCCTGAAGTTTGTTGGTCCCCAACGCAAGCGGCACTGGAAAACCGGCCGTCAGCAGCACGGGCAAAGTAATCAACCCGCCTCCCCCCGCGATGGCATCCACCAAACCCGCCACCAGGGCGGCAAGAAACATCAACAGATACACCCACGCTTCCAGTTCCATGACCTCAAGTTCCGCTAATTTTTGCCAAAACGAAAGCTCCGAGCCCGCCGAGGCCTGACGCCACCGTAAATTGCCTTACTTTTCCGCGATGATTTTTGACAGGCATCGCCCCGCCCAGTATAACGACACCCAACATGAGTTTGGCCGATCTCCGCAAAGACTACACCCTCGCCGGTCTCGCCGAAAAAGACCTCGCGCGCGATCCATTCCGCCAATTCGAAAAATGGTTTCAGGAAGCCGAAGCCGCCAAACTTGCCGAACCCAACGCCATGACGTTGGCCACCGCGTCGCCGGACGGTCGGCCTTCCGCCCGCACCGTGCTGCTGAAGGGCCTCGATGGTCGGGGCTTTGTTTTCTATTCAAACTACGAGAGCCGCAAAGGCCGCGAGCTCGCCCTGAACGCCCGCGTCGCACTCGTCTTCCCGTGGATCGCCCTTGAACGCCAAGTCCTCATCGAAGGCACCGTCACCACAGTCGCCCGCGAAGAAAGCGCCGCCTATTTTCACTCAAGACCGCGCGCCAGCCAACTCGGAGCTTGGGTCGCGCAGCAAAGCTCCGTCATCCCGGGACGCGCCACCCTCGAAGAAGCGATGAAAGCTCTGGAGAAGAAACACGCGGGCGCCGAAATCCCACTTCCGCCCAACTGGGGCGGCTACCGCGTGGCGCCTGAGACCATCGAGTTCTGGCAAGGCCGTCGCAGTCGTCTCCACGATCGCCTCCGCTATCGCCGGGACAAAGAGGGTAGCTGGCTCGTCGAGCGCCTCTCTCCCTGATCGCGCTCCCGCTTTACTCCCCGTTGCAGACCCCGCGCAACAAATCGCCCCCCTGCAGAAGCCCTTTGCGCTGAGCGAACTGCTCAACGTTGCCAGACAACTGCTGGATATCTGAACCGTTTCTTTTTTCCCGATGCAGCTCTACCTGATTCGTCACGCTCACGCCCTCGCCGAGGAAATCGATCCGGATCGCCCGCTCAGCCCCAAGGGACGCGCCCAAATCAAGCAGCTCGCCCGCTTTCTTCAGGCAAAATCCTCCTTCGCGCCCGTCGAACTC
The DNA here is from genome assembly GCA_945882935.1 of Opitutus sp. GAS368. GTDB lineage: Bacteria > Verrucomicrobiota > Verrucomicrobiia > Opitutales > Opitutaceae > Tous-C4FEB. Next base: position 5,936 of record CAMCWW010000063.1, on the reverse strand, counting down.
TGGCACAGTCCTCTCGCTCGATCCCGCCAGACCGCCCGATTACTCGCCGGCGCCGTCTCCCCCGCCGCAAAAATTTCCGAGATTCCCCATCTCGAACCCGAGGCAAAACCGTCCACCATCGCCGCACGTCTGAAGACGCTTCGGCGCGATCTCGCAATTGTCGGCCATGAACCCCATCTGAGCTCACTTGCGGCTCTGCTCGTTACTGGAACCGTCCGCGCCGACGTTTTTAAAATCCGCAAGTCGGCGGTGCTTTGTCTTGATCGGTCCGGTCCGCAAGCGGCCCTTTGGCGCGTGCGTTGGTTGCTGGCGCCGGAGCTTTTGAACTAGCTCCGCTCCGTTTTGGACCATGCGAATTTTTCTCACCGGCGCATCTGGGCTTGTGGGCTCCGCGTTCGCGCGCGCTTCCGCCCGGCGCGGCCATACCGTCACCGGAATTGTCGGTAGTTTTTCAGGCGATGTTCCCGGTCTTAGCTCCCCCCGCCCGCTCGATCTCACCGATGAATCTACGCTCTCGGCCGCGCTGCTCGAAGACCAGCGTGTCTGGCGCTCGATCTTGCTCCATTATTGGGCGTGCTTAAAACTCAGCTACAAACCCTAGCGGAACAACTCGCCGAATTGCAGGTTCCGCCGGCCTGCCAGGATTGGTGTTTGAAATCCTGATCAGTTGTTCACCTTCAAATCATGCGCACGCTCAGCTGTTTTCTATTGGTTCCCTTGATGCCCACCGCCGGGTTTATCGTGATCACCCTTGCACGGGATAGGGTCAACGTGTGGGAAATTTTACCCGCTTTCCTGATGATCTGTTACCCGTGGTGCTGGTCGGTCGGTGGCATGGCCTATGTGGGCTTGCGGCATTTCCGCCGGGACGGCTTCGTGGCGTGTGGCTTCGCCGGGGCCTTTATTGCCGTCCTCTATTTTCTGATCCCTTTTGCGCTAGGACCCGACCGATTTGAGCTCTCCCGCTCGTTGCTCCAATTCCCGCTTCTTTTGGCGGCTACCGGCGTCTTTTCCGGGGTTTTCTTTCGCAGTTTGCGCGGACCCTTTGCTCGATCCGCGAAGACACCCAGCCAAAAATGACCATGAGATTGGATGTCTTACCTCATCGCACTGCAGGCGCGGCCGAAAACATGGCCAATGATTTTCTCCTGCTCCAACGTTATCCCGAATCTGCGGCTGCCCGTTTTCGCACTTATAGCTGGCGGGGATCGGCTTGGACTTTTGGTTACAGCCAGAAAATCGCGTTCGTCCGCACTCAGCTCCCTGTTGCCGCCGGGTCAAACGACAGCTGTCGGCGCGTGACCGGAGGTGGCGTGGTGGATCACCGCGAAGACTGGACGTATGCTCTCGTGATTCCGAGGGGCTTTGCCCTGGAAGAATTGCGGGCGAGTGAAGGCTATCGAAACATCCACGAGTGCTTGGCGGCCGTCCTGCGAACAGCTGGGGTGCCCGCTAGCGTCAAAGTAGACTGTGACCCTCCCGCGGACGGCGAGCTCGCTTGCGGACCCGCGGGCGTCTGCTTTCAGCGCGCGGAACTCTACGATATCATCAATGAAACCACCGGCCAAAAGATTGCCGGTGCCGCTCAAAAGCGTAACAAGCACGGTCTATTGTTTCAGGGTTCACTTTGGCGACCCGCCGTGGCCCCAAGCACCGTCGATTGGGATCGTCTGGCCGAAAATTTTGCGACGGCACTTGCCACCATGCTAGAAGCCGAGGCCGTTGAAAAACCTTGGCCCGAATTCAACGAAGAGGAGTTCTCGGCTTTGGTGGAACACTACGGCTCAACTGAGTGGATTGAGCACCGTTAAAACGACTATTCGTAGCGTTGCGCCCTGCCCAGGTAGTTAAGCATCCAAATCTCCTTCCACACGCGGTAACGGCCCTCGTGGGTGATCTTGCCAAAATCTTCGCGTTCCGGGTGTGGATGAAGAAAGCCCAACTCGGTGTTCAAGCGGTCTAACTCATTTTGCGCGAAGTTGAGATCGTTCAAAGGCTCGTTGGATAACGAAACTGCCGTCACCTTCGCCGCCAACAGGCGCGCGCGATGTCGCTCCAGCAGTCGCGCCATGGAACGGCTCCATGGCCGCCGTTCAACAAACCAATTTTCGGGATAAAAGCCGGCGAAGGGAACCGTGAGATTGTCGGTGATGTAGCGCTCTCCCGCGTCCGTGATCGAAGTCAGCGTATAGCAGAGTCCGATGGCCCCGTTGTTCTGCGGAAGAAAGGTCACTTGAACCCGCAAAGTGCTCGCCGCGTCCTGATAAATTGAAACCCGGAGATAGAGACCGCCCCCGACTTCTGCTTTGAGCGCTTGCACCTGTCGCAAGCCTTGAGCCCTGAGCCATTCCCGCACTTTCAGGAGTCGGGGCTGCACCGGCCATTCCTCCCCGGATGTATTGATCGCATAGCGTGGAAAGAGGGGCAACGGGCTTACACTCAATGCAGAAATCGCCAACCAATGGTAAAGGGTCTCGCCAAGAAACCAGATGAAAAAAAAGGCGGCGACCAACACCCAATAAGGCCGGTTAACCAATTCGAGAAAAAGACAAAAATGTGCCGCACCAAACGAAAAAATCAGCCACCGCAACCAACGATCCGCGATCGCCAATAACGGCGATGCGTATCGATAATTTAACTGCACAATCGCCAACGAGAGCACGATCGCCGCCAACAACAGATATTGCACAATCATCTAAAGGTATCGGTTCACCGGACTTTAGGCGGTTTTAAATTACCAAAGAAGAAGGCCGTCGATGATCGGATTCAACCTGAGCTTAAATTTAACTCAATCGGACGGGCATGATTACACAAATGAAGCTTTCGAGCGTTTTGAAAACCCCGGGACTCACTTCATCTTTCACTTCGAAAAACACTTCATCTTTGGTCAGCGCTTTCAGCGGATCCATGAGGAAGGCCGGATTAAACGCCACCTGAAGATCGGGACCATTATAGCCAATGGCCATTGATTCGTGAGCTTCGCCGAAATCAGAACTCGCCGCAAAAATTTCGAGTAAATTACTGCTGATTTTAATTTTCACCGAGTTGGCTTTTTCGGAACAAACTAACTGCGCCCGGTGCACACACTGGAGCAATAGTTCCCGCTCCAATTTGATTCGCTGATGGGTTTCTTTTGGAACTACCTGCTGATAATTTGGATAGTTTCCCTCAACCACTTTGGAATAGAGATAAACGTGATCGATCAACCCGCTTGTATCCTTATCGGTTGAAATTTGAAACGCCGCCCGGCGCTCATTGAAATTAATTTTTACCTTCGTTCCTTTGTCCAAAAGCCGGTTCAACTCGGAAACGGTCTTCGCCGGTAAAATGATTGCTCCTGCGTTGGCTGCCGGCACTTCCATTTCTTTAGCAATCAACGCAAGCCGGCGCCCGTCCGTCGCGACCAGAGTCAATTTCTCATCCCTGAAATTGAAATAAACTCCGTTTAAAATGTACCGAGTTTCGTCGGTCGATTGCGCGTAGGAAACGCTTCGCAACATGCTGACCAGTTCGCTTTGGTCCAAGGTGTAAGCTTTTTCATCACCGAATTCCGGCAATGGCGGAAATTCGTCTTTACCGATGCCCATGATCTTAAACGTTGAGCCACCTGACGTTAGTTTTACCTGATGATTGGGTGAACCATCAAACGTCACATCCACGCTCGGCAACTCACGCGCAATCGTTGCAAGTCGCTTCACCGGGAGCGTGACCGAACCCCCTTCTTTGATCTCCGCCTTGATCTTGCAACGAATGCCCAAATCGAGATTGGTCGTTGACAGCGAAATCAGGTCTTTCTCCGCCTCAATCAACACGTTGCTCAAAATAGGCATCGTTGCTTTGGACCCTACGACGTTGAGCACTTGAGCAAGTCCGTTGGCAAAATGGTCGCGATTGATTTTGAATTTCATGAAGAAGGAGCAGGGGTCGGAACGTGGCGCTGGACGAAGTTAACAAAGGCCAAAAGAATAGAGGTTCAATAATGAATTATATCCGTATCACTATGGGCTGTGAGCAACTCCAATAACCCGAGAATTCCACTCGGAAATCGAGCGGAATTTGGTCGTGAAGAACCCAGGGTTGGGCTTTGATAAGAGTGGAGTTATTCAGAGCGAAAAAGTTGTTGGGCAGTCATCGGCACGTTGCTCACACGGAATTAATCAGGGTTTGTTTGCGGGCCGCTCGAGCTCGTCGCCAATGACGAATTAGCCCGAAAAAAATGTAACTCAAGGTGCAGGCTAAAAGACCGAACTCCTTGAATAGGATAAGTACTCCAGCCACCACGACGATCACGACAAATGTGGTAAGTCGCGTGCTTGTTTGTAGATTAACTTTCTTACCGCTGGGATACCGAACCGTGCTGACCATGAGAACAGCGATCAGCACGAGCAAAGGCGGCAAAATCACCGCCCAACGATGAATATCTCGGTCGCTCTCGGCCAAACTCAGCAAAGCCAAAACTAACGAGGCAACCGTCCCGGCCGCCGCCGGTACCGGCAAACCCAGAAAATCTTTGCTGGAATCTTTGGCATCCCGTCGGACCAATGGATTGGTGATGACATTAAAACGAGCGAGGCGCACTGCGGCACAAAGCAGATAGATGAAACTAAGAAACCCGCCGAGTTGTTGGAAGATGGGATAGCCGTGGGTGGGAGACAAAATCAGGAAAAAAACCAACAACGCCGGCACGAGCCCGAAAGAAACAACATCAGCCAATGAATCAAATTCAGCCCCAAAAAGAGACTCGCGACCACCCATTCGCGCTAACCGACCATCGAGGGTGTCAAACGCGGCGGCACCCAAAATTAACCAAACAGCCCACTTGAAGTACCCGATGGCAACCGGCGACAGTTCTGAAACCATCTGCATCCCAGAGTGACGCATCTCATAGTTCGCTTTGATGCAAAAAATGATCGCGACGAAACCACAGCACAAATTGCCTGCGGTCATCAAATTCGGCAGGAAAAAAATCCTGCTCGCATTCGTGACATTATAAGGATCCTCCGGATCAGATTGGGCGGAACTACGCGGCGAAATCATTTCTTGGTGAGACTTTCGAGATACTTCCAAAATTTGGAGTGTTGCTCGACAAGTTGCTGTTCTGAAACGGGCAGCTTGTTGCGCAGGAGGAAATCTTCGAGCGAGTTTTTGTGGAGGATGTAATTCACATGCAGTTTCTCGCCATGCGCATCAAAATAGAAGCGGAAATCCCCGGCACGTAAGCGGTAAAACTCTTTGCCGGCCCGCGTAAAGCGGCCCAGCGGCTCTCTTGGGTGCAATAAATCTTCGGGTTTCAGCCCGGTGATGGGCTCGACCACAACGAGCTGAGTCAGCTGATCCAGCTGATTGAGCTCATGCATCGCCTGCGAAGAAAAAGTGACCTGATACATGGGAGGCCTAGAGCTACCGGTCGGAGAGTGTGCGGCAACGCTATTTCCCCTGTCATTTTCGCGCGTGTGCTGGAAAAATGGTTCAACCTTGAATCAGGGTTGGTTCACGACGGACGGTTAACCTGTTTTATGGCGCTTATCAGCGATCGTCCGGGAGGATTGGCGGTGTTGTGCCGGGTGACTGCCGCTGCCGGCGCAAGCGACCTTGATCCACTCGCTGCTTGAGAGGAAGGGAACATATTTGGTTGATCGCGGCGAGGGTTCAGACGTTCGTTTCACCGACGTTTCGGGATCGAAAATCCATCGAAGCGAACAAAATTTTATGGCTCCTTTTTCAATGATGGGTCGGGTGGCGCGGGTTGTATCGGTGGTAACCGCTTGGGTCGTTTTTGGCGCGGCGGTGGGAGGCGCGGAGGTTTCAAGTCCGCCGCATCCCACGGTCCTCTTGGTTGAGTCGGGTGGATCGCGGTTACCGGTGTGGAATGTCGCAGGAGCGAGTCCGATCGTTGATCGTGATGGCAAAAAGACCAAGTTGAGAAGTGATGCCGT
>CAMCWW010000062.1:0-22971 GCA_945882935.1 Opitutus sp. GAS368 | reverse complement strand
GGGGGTGGGGTACTCAAGCGGAAATCAACATCACCCGTGCCATACGTTTATCGGGTGAGAATTCGTTCTCCCCCGAGCGCGCGCAATCTCTTTTTGGGGGAAACGCTGCGAGGGTGTGCCCTACGCTTTGCCCGCTTGGGCGATGGCGGTCACGCGCGGGCTGACTACGGCCTGAGCTGGCGGGAACCAAGGGCAGTTGAACCGCGAATGGACACAAATGGACGCGAATTAAAACGGATCAGGATGGGGAACGGCCTCCGGGGTTTTGAAGTTGAGCTCACAGCCCCATTTTATTTTCAATTGGCGTTTTTCGGTGGCCCGTCGGTCGATTTCCCGTGAGCTCCTCAGGCAGCCGTTTGGCTACGTTTCTTTCGGCCAACCGAATCGTTGCCTCTAACCAGGGAGCTTCAACTTGAGCGGCGATGCTTACCGTCTCTCAACCGCTGGAACCGGCCGGGTGAACCTAACTACCTTCGGTTCTTCACGAACGCCTGAACCGCCTTGTGCGTGCCGTAAAAAACAAAGACAAGGGTGTCCCCGTCACTGGCAAAAATCAGCCGATAGTCGAGAGCGTCTCCGCATTCCATGTGTTTCCCAAGACGCCGCAGGCCAATTCCCGCGTGGAGGTGGGGCTGACCATAGACATGGCTAGCCCGCTTCATTGCCTCCAGCACCTCCGCCATCCGCTCGTCGGTCAATCCCTTCACGCAGCGTCGGAAGGATGATAGCGACGCCAGCTTCATTCGCGGAGCGAGGCGATACCGCTCACGCTCCTTATCGTTCCGCGTTTTTTTTCCGCCGCGACCACTCGGTTCAGGCGACGGTCAAATCCGGCAAGATCCCCCGCGGTCGCGCCGTACTCAATAAGGGCGTATTCCGAATCTGCCATCGCCAGCGGAAACGGGATGGCTTTTTGGCTGATTACCTTCGCAAGAAATACGTCGATCGCCGCCCGTGGGGTCAGCCCCATTCCTGCAAGAATAGTCTTGGCGTCGTTCACTTTCCGGCGGTCAACCCGCATGGTCATAGTCGACATGGCCACAATACGATCGCTTTAAGTCAGCTGGTCAAGCCACGTGGTAATCGTTTCGCATGTCCACGTAGCCGTGTGCCTTCCATCTCGTTTTCTCGCACACCTCGCCCAGGCACTTTAGAAACGCGTCCTCCGCCCCATCGTTCGTGAACACGTCTCCGGGGTAGGAGCCCGCTTGCGGGCGATATGGTGGGGTGTGGTGAACGCCGCAGCCCAAGCCTCCAAGTTTTTAACCACGGATAGACGTGGATGGACACGGATTAAAACGGATCAAGCCGGGCACAGCCTCCGGGGTAGGAGCCCGCTTGCGGGCGATATGACGGGGGTGTGGTGAACGCCGCAGCCCAACCCTCCAAGTTTTTTAACCGCCGATGGACGCGAATGGACGCGAATTAAAACGGATCAGGATGGGGAACGGCCTCACGCAAGGTGAGGCCCTACAATTTCGCATCGGTGTAGGGCCCGACCTCGTGTCGGGCCGATCAGGGTGTCGGGCGCCACAGAGGGCACGGCCTCACGCAAGGTGAGGCCCTACAATTTTACATTTTTGTAGGGCCCGACCTCGTGTCGGGCCGTCCAGCGTGTCGGGCGCCAAATAGGGACCGGACTCACGCAAGGTGAGGCATGCCCATTGGGCAGCGCCTTCGACCGCCACCGGAATTGAGGTCAGCGCTCGGCGTCTGCCGCCGCCGGTTATGGAACTCTGAGTCTAGCGCTTGCTACGGTTCAAAAATGAACCACATTGATTGCATGCCCGCCTCCAGTGCTGAACCCGCTGAGTTACTTGCCCTGAAACGTACCCTCGCCCGCGCCTTGCGGACCAAAATGAAAGCGGAACGAATCTCGTTGACGAGTTTCGCCAAACGAATCGGCACGCACCGCACCGCCGTTCGCCGCATCCTCGACGAAAACAACACCTCAATCACCCTGCTCACGATGTTTAAAACCACGCGAGCGCTCGGCCTCCAACTCGATCTCAGCACCAAGCCCATGTCACCCGCCGCATTGGGTCGACTAGGTGAAAAACTCGTGCAGGCGCCCGACGCAGCCACGGCCGAAACCGTCACTGCAGCCCTCGTCACCGGTTTTTACGGCCGCCCCCAGCATCCCACCCCTGCAACGCGTTGATTTACCCGAGCGCCTCCTGCGCCATCTACTCGCTCGGATCCGCGAAAGAGAGATTAGCGTCGCCGATCTTACCCAATTGGCCGCTTGGTTAGACTCCCATCCGATCGTCCCCGCCGATCGTTGGTATAAACGCTTTCCTGGGATGATCGTGTGCGGTGAGGGCCAACTGATAAAAACCTTCCTCAAACCCACCCAGATTCCGGTCGGCAACGCGCAATAAATCTTGAATCCGCCGCCGCAGCCCAACCCTCCAAGTTTTTTAACCACGGATGGACACGGATGACACGGATAAAGACGGGGAATCAGCCTCACGCAAGGTGAGGCCCTACAACGAATCGTTCGCTGCGCCCATCGGTTTGGGATCCGGGTCCAGCCGTGGTTCAACGACCGTTTTTATACCAAGGCCCCGTTTTAAGTTTTCAGATAGACGACTCCATTTTTTCAGATGGACGACTTTACTCTTTCACTTGGACGGACGGGCGGCAGGCCTTCACGCAGCGTCGGAAGGATGATAGCGACGCCAGCTTCATTCGCGGAGCGAGGCGATACCGCTCACGCTCCTTATCGTTCCGCGTTTTTTTTCCGCCGCGCTCACTCGGTTCAGGCGACGGTCAAATCCGGCCTGAAAAGGCCCGGGAAATTCAGAAAGATAGGATCAAAACGATGGGGCCGGCTCACCGCCTTATTCCGCGGCGAAGCCATCCGCATACGCCCGCTCTACGCCAGCGATCTCTTCGTCGGTGAGTTCAGCAAACTGCTTCCGCTTGTTTTTGGACAATTTCCCGCCGGCGGCATCGAGCCACTGCAGCAGAGAGCTGAGCCGTTGGTCCGGGAGATCCACGACGCCGCGGATTTCGGCCCGGGCCCGGTCATAGCGCCGCAGGTAGCCGAGTTCCTGCGGCAGGGCTTCAATCGCGCGTGACATGACGGCCATCAGGTATTCGACCTGGCGCGTCAGGTCGGGGAATCGCCACAAGGGTTCGACCTCGCTGGGATTGGTCAGGGTGACGGCCCCGCTCGCGTTCGTCGTGTAGACCGACTTGGCCATGGTGCGCACCGAGAAATCCCTTAGCGCCTCGTCGTAGGCGTTCATATTGTCCAGAATGGCCGCGGAGATAGGCAACGCCGCGCCGTTTGGCGTCACCCCGCGCCGGGCCAGCACATCCTGGAACAGGAAGCGGTGGAGCCGGCCGTTGCCGTCTTCGAAAGGATGGATGAAGACGAACAAAAAACCCGTCACCGCGGCCTGCACGACGGGGGAGACCGACTCCAGCCGGTTGGCCGTCGCGGCGAGACCGGACATCAGCGAAGGAACGAGGGGCGGAGGCACCGTGATGTAGTGAATCTGCTCCCGCAATCCGGGCAGGGTCGCGCCCACGTAGTTCTGGATTTTCCGGTAGGCCTTCTCGGCGTAGCGCGGATCCACGATGGAATTCTGCAGCGCAACCAGCCGCTCGAGGGTGAGCGCCTGCTCGATGGGAACCTTGCCCGCATCCCGGAGGACGGCGATGAAGCGTTCCTCGCGGGCACGCCCAGGTTCCTCCCGTTCGATCAGAAAGGAGGACCGCGTTTCTTTGGCATACAGGTAGCTCAAGGCCCGGTACAGGAGGGCGGGCGGCGTATCCGCCAGCACCGCCGCAATCTGGCCTTTCCAGTCCCGGGCCAATCCCGCCTTGATGCTGTCGGTCAAACGGACGGTCGGGCTGAAGGCGGATGTGCCCAAAAGATTGTGGTCCACGCGCCAGCGGGAATTCTTGATGGTAGCGGCGGTGAGATAGTCCGCGGGGTCGAGCGCGGGGACATAGTTGCCGGCCAGCCCATTGAGAGGGAGTTGGCCGCCAGTCAGGAACTCATAGAAAAACCCGATCTGCTTTGCGTATTTCCCTGTAGGGCTTTGCTGGATGTAGGCGGCTACGCGGTCGGGAGTGAGCCGGCCAAACACTTCGCGCAGGAACGCCAACTCCACGCCGTCGTATTTTAATCCAAATTCGACGTGCTCCAGCGGATCCTCAAATGATCTTGGGGCGTATTGGCGAAGAAAGGTCTCGGTTTTGCGGCCGTTCTTTTGGTGGGTAAGGGAAGCGCGGCTACCCAAATAGGATTCGTGCTCAAGCTCTGATTTGAGGAGGCCGAATTTCTGCCTGAGCCAAGTATATCCCACAGGGTCCATATTCGCACAAAATCGTTATTTCTCATTTAAAACAATTAAAATTAGGCGAATATAGTATAAAATACTTAGGGGTTCGGTCAGCCGTGGGCCAGAAAACCGCCTGCACGGTTTGATGAGGGGGCGGCCGGCGTGCCGGGCGATCGGCTCGCTGCGCTCTCTACTCTACAATGCATGGGGTCAAGCGGGCAGGTCAGTCTCCCCTGCCGCAGGCAGGCGAGAGCAGAGTGCGTCAATCCTTCCGCCTTAAAACGGGACTACGCACTCGAAAAAGCGGGCTGGTCAGTCTCCGAAAAACTTTCCTACCAAAAAAATTTTCTTACCCAAATTCCGAGGCTCGGGGCCGGGGTCTTCCACTCGTTCAATTCCCACCGACCGGCCCGGCACGGCCCAGCGCAACCATTTCCCGATTAATAAAACCGCCGGTAGCGGGCAGGAAGATTTTGGGATAAAATATGGCTTTATTTTTCAACTATCTTCTCGTCAAGATGCCTAAAAATATAGATATAGATAAAACGTGACTTCATCTAATCTTAAAAATCCAATCAAAGCTCTGGCTTCCGTTCCGAGGGGAGCTCCGCTTGACGTTGCGGATCTCCAAAGCTTAGGCGTTTCCGCTTCTCTGGCGACCTACTACGTTCGGGCGGGATGGCTGGCGCGTCTAGGCCGAGGTGTGTTCATGTTTCCCGGCGATCAGTTGAATGCGGCGGTCTCCGTGCGGTTTCTGGCGAGGCGCCTCCCCGGACTTCATGTCGGCGGCAAGGCCGCGCTGGCATGGCGTGGCGTTCGTCATAACGTCGGACCGCGCGAGCGTTTGCTTTTGTGGGGTGAAAAAGTCGCCGCGTTGCCGCCGTGGTTCACTGAGCGATTTCCGTCCCGATACGTTTCGCGCCACATTTTCAGTTCCTCACTTCCGAGTAACTTTGGCCTCCAGCCGCTTCCGGAGGCGTTGACCGGTCCAGACGTTTCGGTCCCGGAGCGCGCGATCCTCGAATTACTTGCCGAGGTTGGCGCCGAGCAAGGCGTGGAGGAGTCACGCAACATCATGGAGGGTCTTCGTTCCGTCCGCGTTGATGTGCTCGGGACGTTGCTCAAACACTGTCCCCGTGTGAAGGTCGTGCGCCTCTGTCTCAGCCTCGCTGAGGAGTTGAATCTGCAATGGGCCGCCGAGGTCCGCAAACGGGTCGGATCGCGTGGCCGTGGCCGCTGGTCCAGCAAACTGCCCGACGGCACTTCACTCATTCTCAAACCGTAATGGAGAAATCCTATGTCGATACCGTTCGCCTCATGCTCGAGGTTGCGCCGGAGGTTTTCGCCTCGGGACGCGTCGCCATGAAGGGAGGGACGGCACTCAATTTCTTCGTGCAAGACATGCCGCGCCTTTCCGTCGATATCGACGTCGTCTTCGTCCCGCACCAGACGCCTCGCGATACCGCCCTCGCGGAAATCGCCAACGAACTGTCGGCGCTCCAAACCCGGCTCAACCGGCGCGGAATCAAGGCGGAGCTTGCGAGCAGCAAGACCGGCGACGAAACCAAGCTCTTCGCCCGCCGCGACCGCATCGAGGTAAAGATCGAAATCAATCACGTGTTTCGCGGCACGCTGCTCCCTGTCGAAACCCGGTCACTGACCAAGACCGCCTGCGATCTCTTCACGACAGCACTCGCGGTTCCCACCCTCGCCGTGGCAGAACTCTACGGGAGCAAGCTTGTCGCTGCGATGGACCGCCAGCATCCCCGCGATCTGTTCGACGTTCACGGGATGTTCCAACGGTTCGGCCTCACGCCGGAAATCGTGGAGTGTTTTGTCGGCTACATCGCCGGTCACAACCGGCCAGTGCATGAAGTGCTGGGTTCGCGCGACATCGATTTAGCGCGCCCTTTCGACAACGAATTCGCCGGCATGGAGCGTGAGCCCGTGTCGCTCAGGGTGCTCGAGGAGGCGCGTATCCGCCTTCGCCGTGAACTCGCAGTTGCGCTCACCGCCGATCACAAACGTTTCCTCATCGGACTGGTTGCCGGTCAGCCACCGTGGGAAGCGATGCAGTGTCGGCATCTCGCCGAACTGCCCGCTATTCAGTGGAAGCTGCAAAATCTCGCGCGCCTCAAGCGGACCCATGCGGTCAAGTTTCAGGCGCAAGCCGACGAACTGCAGCGATGCTTCGAGGGCTAGCGGCGTCCCCTCGCCGGAATGCCGCAGTTTATCTCAGGCAGGTGAAAACACAGCGATCGCGCGAGCTGAGGGGCAGAAGAAATCACCGTCACCTCCGCGGCCCGACGGAAAATCTCGGCGGATGGCCGCCGCCCGATCCTTTCGCATCTTTGTAGCCCGACCTCGTGTCGGGCTTTTTAGGGTGTCGGGCTCCAAATACACGGCCTCCGGGGTAGGAGCCCGCTTGCGGGCGATATGATGGGGGTGTGGTGAACGTCGCAGCCTCGAATTGCCCGCATGCGGGCTCCTACGCACGGCAACCTGAGGGTCGGGCCGTTCAGGGTGTCGGGCTCCACAGAGGGCACGGCCTCACGCAAGGTGAGGCCCTACAATGAATCAATCGCTGCTCCCAGCTGTTTGAGATCCGGGTCCATTCGGGTCTGAGCCTAAATTAGCGGGAATTAGCGAAAATTAGCGGGCAACCCGGCCGAACTCCCGATTTAACCGCGAATGGACGCCAATCTTCGCGAATAAACGCGGTTTGAATAGAATCCTCATAAATTAGCGGGAATTAGCGAAAATTAGCGGGCAAAACTGCCGGGAGGGGGGGCATTCAAGTTTTTCACCCCTGGGAACGGCAGCATTTCCCGTCGATTGCTGCCCGGCTTGAAATAACCCGCCGCCTAGGGCTTTACGGCCGCGTTGGGATGATATTAAGGAAAAAGTGAAAATAATAGTTCGATACTATAAGAGAGGGTAGGGCGGCTTGAGGGGATTCTGCTCTGGCCCCGGGGGACAAAGTGATTTCGCACCTGAAATCATTAAATAAGGCTAAAGTTATTCTTCGGTGCGACGTATCCATCTGCATCGGCGGTTCACATCGCTGATAGTTCGGTCCCGAAGCTTCCCTCGGACACGTCGCACTACGGACAGTGTATCAAGTACAAGGAAGTAATACCATGTCAGTCTCCATTAATAGCAACTACGCGGCTTCGGCCGCTTCGAACAACCTCGCTCTTTCTAATAGCATGCTCCAGCGGAGCCTCAACCGTTTGTCGAGTGGATCACGTCTCGTGAATCCAAACGACGATGCCGGAGGTCTCGCTGTATCCATGCGCCTCTCGGCCACTGCCAAGCGTTCGGGCTCGGCAGCGACCAACCTAAATAGTGCGGTCTCGCTTCTTCAGAATCAAGACGGTGTGTTGAAGGTAGGTGGGAAAATCCTCGAGCGTATGGCAGAGCTCCAGAGCCTCTGGAACGACGCCACGAAAAATAGCGATGATAAAGCGCTCTACGACATTGAGTTCGTCGCCCTCCAAGGGCAGCTCACCTCGCTGTCGCAGGAGAAGTTTAACGGGGTGGACCTCTTCGGTTCTACCTCAACGAGTATCATTACTAGTGCGAATGGGGATCAGACCCTCACACTCAGTGCCAAGGGACTGAACAACACGGGGTCAGTTGGCACTGAGTCGACGGCGACCAGCAGTGCTGACTTTACCGTCCCTGTATCAGTGAACGGCACGCTGACCATCAACGGGGTCGGTATCGAGATCCTCACCTCCGACACGTTGCAGCAGATTAAGGACAAAATTACTGCAGCTGCATCTCCCGCCTACGTGACTGCAACGAGTATCGCAGGGACTGGCGGCGCAGACATGAAGCTAGTGTTGACAAATACGTTCCACGGAACGTCCCTTCCCACGATCACTGGCACTGCCCAGCTTTTGACGGATTTGAAATTGGCGGCCCCAGTCACTGCTGCCGGCACCGCTGACACCCGCGACAATGTTAAGCTTCTGCTCGCTGCTACCTCCCTCGGTGATGCCACGGTAAGCGGGGTAAATAGCTCGCTTAATACTGTGCTCATTGACGCCCAAAACGAGTTAGCCGAATATCGCGCCAACAACGGCGCCGAGCAAAGTGGTCTGAACTTCGCCTCTGAGTTGCTAGTCCTCAATCGGACTAACCTCGAGGCTGCGGTGGGCCGGATCGTCGATGTTGATGTGGCTGACGAATCCACCCAACTCGCGAAGTGGACCACGCTCACGCAAGCTGGCACCGCAATGCTCGCTCAAGCGAACCAAGCGACCGCGCTCGTTCTGAAGCTTATTCAGTAAGGCGCTTCGCCCTCGGTGAACCGCTCCGCGCGGTTAAAACTCGAACCCTGACTGGGCCAGCCGCTACTCGGCTTGGCGCCAGTCAGGGTTTCTTGCAACCACGCCGCCGGCCCTTCTGGCAGGTGCGGCACCCTCCCGGTGCTGCCCTCATCATGACCGACCGCCCGGCCTAACCGCCAGGCGGTTTACCCGAATCGACCTGCCCACGCTGCTACCCGCGTCGGACGTGATCCAACGGATCCGCCCCCAAGGGCCCAGCCCCCCAAGTCGAGTCTCTAGCCAACGGCTCAAAAGCCCCCCCCGTAGTAGTATCCGCTTATGCTCAATCGCTAATTTATTTCACCCTATAGATCACGGCACTTCGAAAAAGCCGCGATCTCCGCCGCCCCTAGCCTGCGCGTATCCGCGCGGGCTGAGGATTCGGTGCGTATCATACCAGGTTCAGTGTTTCCTTCGCGTTTGGTTCCACCCTTTGCGGATCGTTCCGCATTCGAACTGATAGCCATCGACTTCGGCTATCCGTGGCAACGACGGACGTTGCATGTCAGTAACACAAGGAAGAACCCAACATGTCAGTAGTCATTAATACCAACTCGGCGGCCACGATTGCGTCTAACAATCTGTCTGCCTCGAATGCTATGCTGCAACGCAGCCTTAACCGGTTGTCGAGCGGTAGCAAAATTGTGAACGCCTCGGATGATGCCGGCGGCGTTGCGGTAGCTTCGCGCCTATCGGCGGCCGCCAAACGCTCAGGTGTCGTCGCTGGCAACATCAACAACGCTATTTCCTACCTCCAGCATCAGGATGGGGTCTTTAAAACGATCGAAAAAATGGTCAGTCGTCAAAGTGAGTTGGCTGCTCTCTATGATGATACGACCAAGAGCTCTGCTGATATTGCTTTGTATTCAACCGAGTTCGATGCTCTCTCGTCGCAGATTACTGCTATCGAGCTATTAGCATGGAATGAGGATGTTGATCTAGTGGGTGCATCGCTCTCAATCACGGTTTCTGAGAATGGAACCGATACGGTTTCTATCGGAGCGGCGGCGGGTGGTTTTGATGGGGGCACTATTGCCGGCGGCGTTGAAGCTGAACTTACTCTAATCGCCGCAGCGCGCGCGACCAACGGCGCCGAGCAAAGCGCCTTGGGTTTTTATGCAGAATTGAATTCTGCATCTAAAGCCAATTTTGAATCTGCGGCCAGCACGATCCTCGATGTCGATGTTGCGCAGGAGTCCACCCAACTTGCTCGCTGGAATACACTCGTGCAAGCGGGTACTTCTATGGTCGCCCAGGCTAACGCCACGACGCAGAACGTGCTTAGTTTGCTCAGGTAATGTGGTTGGATGCTAATTTCATTATTCACTAATGGTTTCGGATCACATTTTTGAATATGATTTATTTACTATTATAAAATGCATTTCGGCACATGTACTTAAATATAGATCTATTTTCGCGTTGGTTATTATTTCGTGATATTATTCGCGATGGTTTGATAGTTTCTCAATAAACTATTCGTGGCAACGACGGACGTTGCATGTCAGTAACACAAGGAAGAACCCAACATGTCAGTAGTTATTAATACCAACTCGGCGGCCACGATTGCCTCAAACAATCTGTCTGCCTCGAATGCTATGCTGCAACGCAGCCTTAACCGGTTGTCGAGCGGTAGCAAAATTGTGAACGCCTCGGATGATGCCGGCGGCGTTGCGGTAGCCACTCGTCTGAATGCGGCGGCCAAGCGCTCTGGCGCTGTAGCCGGTAACATCAGCAACGCCGTTTCCTACCTCCAACATCAGGATTCGCTCTTTAAGACGATCGAAAAAATGGTCAGTCGTCAAAGTGAGTTGGCTGCTCTCTATGATGATACGACCAAGAGCTCTGCTGATATTGCTTTGTATTCAACCGAGTTCGATGCTATCTCGTCGCAGATTACTGCTATCGAGGCATTAGCATGGAATGAGGATGTTGATCTAGTGGGTGCAACGCTCTCAATCACGGTTTCTGAGAATGGAACCGATACGGTTTCTATCGGAGCTGCGGCGGGTGGTTTTGATGGGGGCTCTATTGCCAGCGGCGTTGAAGCAGAACTTACTGCAATCGCCGCAGCGCGCTCTACCAACGGTGCCGAGCAAAGCACCTTGGGTTACTACGCAGAATTGAATTCTGCCGCTAAGGGTAATTTCGAGGCTGCTGCCAGCGTGATTGTCGATGTGGATGTGGCCGCTGAGTCCACCCAGCTGGCCCGCTGGAACACGCTCGTCCAGGCCGGCACGGCGATGATTGCCCAAGCCAACGGTTCTACGCAGGCTGCTTTGTCGCTCCTGCGTTGATTAGATAGGTATAACGACTAACGACTGAGCCCAAGGTGGGGGCCTCCCGTCTTTAGACGGGCGGGCGGTCCCCACCTTACTCACTCGCGGTCATGCACAATGTGCCACCGGCTCCTACGCCGGTGGCCTTTTTGTGTGTCCGGCTGGCGAAGTGGCACCAGGCAAGGACACCCGGCAGAATCTGCCGGAGGGTTCCCCGAGAGATTTCGGGATTTTTATTTAGTCACAATCTTTTGATGGATAGAATTATAAAATAGCAACTGGGGGGCTGGCCTCTGGGTTGCTTGAATAGGGTGATGTCTTCACTGCACACTGTTTCTTGGGTTTCGGCCATGGGGCGGCTAGGGCCGGTCCGCTACTTCTCATTCAGCCTCGGCCGTTCCGTGCCGTTATCCTTCTAAAGCGTAATCATTTTTACTCCTCATGGCTGGTCTACAACTCTCAGGTTTGGCTTCCGGCTTCGACTGGAAAACCTTCACCGATTCGGTGATGGAGATGGAGCGTGCCCCAGCCCGGCGCTATCAGGCGGAACAGACCAAGAACGACAATAAGAAATCCCAGCTGAGCTCGCTCGGGACCAAGTTGTCCTCGCTGCAGACAGCGATGTCCGCGTTATCGTCTTCGAGCCTCGGCGCAGGCCGCAAAGTCGTGAACGGGAGCTCAAGCGCTGTCGTAAAGGCGAGCGTCTCCTCAGCCACACCGGTGGGAACTTTCGAGGTGGAGGTGACGCAGTTGGCCACGGCGAGCCGGCTGACGGGTGGGGTAGCGGCTCAGCCGGGTGCCACCTACGCGGGCACACTCAACATCAAGGGTACGGCTGCTGGTGTACCCACACCCATAGCCATCACGGCCGATATGGACGTCGCCGATATTGTCGCAGCGATCAACGATTCCGAAGCTGGGGTCACGGCCATTTGCAACGTAGCTGGCACGCAAATTGTGCTCACCAACCAAGTCACGGGCGCAGGTAACGACATCGTCGTCACCGATGGGTCGGGTGGGGCGCTGAAGGGTATTTTGGGTTTGGAAACGATGCCTGAAATCCCTGGGCCACCTGTTATACCCTCAAATTTAACTCTGGGCACCGATTCCGAATTTACCATCAACGGCCTCGAGTTCACGAGTGCGGATAACACCTTTAACTCCGACGATCATGGCATAGCCGGGCTGACGCTTAAGGCTGACGCGGTTATGACCAGTGCGGAAACGCTCACCGTCTCGGCCGATTCCTCGGGCATGCGGAGCAAGATCGACGCCTTTGTCTCCTCGTTTAACTCCGTGGCGGATTTTATCGAAAGCACGACCTCGTACACGACGACGGCGGGCAAGACCACGGCCGGCCCTCTGGCCGATAACCGCGAAATTCAAGCCTGGCTCAGACAACTCCGCACGACGGCGTTCGGTTCTCCGGCTTACGGGGAGATCCCGAATCTCTCGGCTTTGGGACTCAATTTCTCGAGCACCAACTCACGCATCACCGTCACGGATTCTACCAAGCTCGACACGGCGCTGGCGGATCATGCCTCGGATGTCGCCAAGTTTTTCAACAATACCGCCACGGGTTCGACGGGCTTGGCGACGGCCTTTGTTACCAAGCTCGATGCCTACATCGGCACCGATGGCACGGCCGGGCAACTGAACACCAAGCTCGAGACCTACACCAAGGCAAATGCCAGTCTAGATAAGCAAATCGCTAACCTAGATCGTTATCTTGTACAGCGGCGTTCGCGGCTTGAGGCGGGCTTCATGGCGATGGAGTCAGCGCAATCCAAGATGACCCAAATGCAAACCCAGCTGACCAATGCCTTCGGAAGAAAATAAGCTAAGTGAGGCGTGACATGATTTTGCAAACAGTGATTGAAATAGTTGCAAAACCTGTCTCGGCGTTGATACCCCGTCACTTGGCCAGCTCGGTACTCTGAGCTCGTCGAAAGGGTAGCCGGTACCGAGAAACGCTACCGGCGAATTCGACTCAATGGGCTAAACCTCATAAAGGCCTTGATGCCAGGGGCACATCCGGCGTCCCGATTGAAACCAGCCGGGTAAACCAAATTACTTTCGGTTCTTCACGAACCCCTGCACCTCCTTGTGCGTGCCGCAAAAAGCAAGGACGAGGGTGTCCCCGTCCCGAAAAAAATCAGTGCCGAAAGTCTATCAGCATCCCTGCATTCAATGGTTTTCCCGAGCCCCCGGCGACACGTAGACCTCGTAGCCGCCGTCCTCTCCCGCTCTTTCCCTTCGTGAATACGCGGTGTCACTGAACGCCCACCCGCGCTCTAGCCTTGCCCGTTTTCAGCAAAGGGCCTTTGCTGAAAGCTATGTCTTCCGTCCTTGTTACCGGTGCGGCCGGCTTTATTGGCAGCCATACGTGCGATCTTCTTATCGCTGCAGGGCACACGGTCGTTGGCATTGACAATTTCCGTACCGGTTTCCGCGGAAACCTCGGGTTAGCACTCTCGAACCGGCATTTTAGCTTAGTCGAGGCCGACGTTTGCTCCTCGGGTACCCTCGGCCGGATTGCCGCGGAGACTAAGCCGGACGCGCTCATCCACCTCGCGGGGCTGGTCAGTGTGCAGGAAAGCCTACAAGATCCCGAGCTGAACTTTGCCCTTAACCTCCGCGGCACCCACCTCGTTGCAGAGGCAGCCAGGTTGACTGGTATCGCTCGCGTAGTCTTCGCGTCCTCCGCGGCCGTCTATGGCGACGCTCAAACCTTCCCAATAACCGAGCAGATGGAGACTCGCCCGATCAGCCCGTACGGTGCGGCCAAACTCGCATCTGAGGCGCTTTTGCTCGGCCACGCTGCGGCTTTCGGCTTCACCGCCCGCTGCCAACGTTACTTCAATGTCTACGGTCCGC
Source organism: Opitutus sp. GAS368 (assembly GCA_945882935.1). Classification (GTDB taxonomy): domain Bacteria; phylum Verrucomicrobiota; class Verrucomicrobiia; order Opitutales; family Opitutaceae; genus Tous-C4FEB. The sequence continues at coordinate 9,183 of CAMCWW010000062.1, read as the reverse complement.
GCCAAGATCCGCGTTCTCTTTATTCAGGGGTGATTTCAATTTTCTGCGACACACTCCGAGCCGGGTTAGCGCCGACTATCTTCGGCGATGGCGAGCAAACGCGCGACTTCATCTACGTGCAGGACGTCGCGCGCGCCAATGTGCTCGCCGCCACCGCGCCAGAGATCGCGAGTGGCGTTGCCAACATCTGCTCGGGCCGCGCCACCACGCTCAACCAGCTCGCGACCGGGCTGCGAACCCATTTCGCCGGATCACGGGCACCGGTCCACGGCGCGCCGAAAGCGGCCGATATTCGGTACTCGCTCGGCTCGCCGACCGTGGCTGCGGCGGCCTTCGGCTTCACCGCCGAAGTACCGCTCGCTGTGGGGCTCGCGACGCTCATGCACTGAGGCGCAACCGGTCGGTTAGGCTATTTTTGGCGAAGAGGGTCAACGGCTCGGTTCATGCGGTCTGGCGAGTGCTGCGCAAGGAAGGTGTTTGTTTGCAGCGCCAGCGCTCGTGGTGTGTGAGCACCGACAAACAGTTCGCGGCGAAGGCGGCCGATATTATCGCGCTGTATTTGAATCCGCCGGAAAAGGCGCTGGTGATTAGTGTCGATGAGAAGCCGAGCTTTCAGGCGCTGGAACCGGCGACGGGCTATGTGGAAAACGACAACGGTAAAATCGTGCGGGGCTGCAAGAGCACCTACAAACGTCATGGCACCCTTAATCTGTTCGCAGCGCTGCAGGTTGTGTACCGCTGCCGCATTACCGCCCTAGAGAAATTGCACGAGGACCTCGACGAGAACGACGACGTCCAGCAGGTGTTCTCCAACGAAGCCGACCCGGCCGAGTAGCTACATTGACGCCAACTCACCCCCTCCCCACGCTCTCGATCATCCTCTCCGATCAACCCGCCCAGCCCAAAATATCCATGAATCCCTACGTCGATTTCCTGAAAGACCTCACCCCGCTGCTCGGTGACTATAAAGACAAAACGATCATGGACGTCGGCTGCGAGATGCAGGGCAATTTGATCCGTTGCCTCACCGAAGATTTTCACGCGGCCTCGGCTATCGGCCTCAACCCGATGGCGCCCAACAAGCGCCTCAGCCCGTCCTGCCAAATCGTCCAAGGCGACATCCGCAAAACCGCCTTCGCCAACGGGCATTTCGACCTGATTCTTTCCAGCTGCGCCTTTGAACATATCCCGAATCTCGACCTCGCGCTGGATGAAATGCACCGCATCCTCAAGCCCGGCGGCTTTGTCTACTCCCATCACGGCCCGCTCTGGTCCACGTGCTACGGCCATCACCTCTGGCTGCCCGGCAACAACACCTATTGGAAAATAGTTTTGCCGCCGTGGTGCCACCTGCTGATGCGCGAAGGGGAACTCGCTGCCTGGCTCGCCAAGGAGTATCACCCGGACGCCATCAAACCCATCTTGGATTGGGTCTACCGCGACACCGGACAAAACCGGCTCATGTTTACCGACCATCTGAAAATCTATCAAAACAGCCCCTTCGAGGTATGCTTCTGTTCCGGATACGAAGCCCCGGCGCTGGCCAAGCTCTACCGCCCCCTCATGACGTATGAGCATCTCCGCGACCTCAAAAGCCTGTTCCCGCATCACGACGGTTTCTTTTATGACGGCATCAAAGTGCTGCTGAGAAAACGTCCGTGAGCGGCGCACGCTTGGGCGAGGGCACGTCCCGAATTTCCCGATCTTACGACCGAGCGGCCCGACCAGGCCGAAGCGACGGCACCGCCTTGCTCATCCGATTGATTTACAAAACCGCTCTGCGTCATAATCGCGCCGCCCCCTTGCCTCGCTACCGCTCCAATGGTTGGGCTCGTAATCGATGACCGACGACATCAACCAATTGCCCACCGCGCCAGCCGCGGTCACCACGCCTCGCCACCTCTTGCGCGGTGAGGTCGGCCTCGTCGCGTAGGCGATTGATCTCGGCCTCGATGGCGCGCAGCTCCTTGTAAGCGATGACGAGGAAATTCCCTGAACCACATGCTGGATCAAAGACACGGATACGGGCGAGGCGCTGGCGCAGGTTGAGCAGTTTGCGGGCGCTGCCGGGAGTCTTGCCATCCCCGGCCTCGGCGAGGCGAGCGCGCAGTTCATCTAGGAAGAGCGGGTTCAGTGCCTTGAGGATGTTCGGCACGCTGGTGTAATGCATGCCGAGAGAACCGCGTTCCTCCTCGTCCTGAATCATGGAACCGAAGCTGTCGGGGTTGATCTTAGTCCAATCCAAATTACCCACGTGCAGCAGGTACCTACGAGCGATCTTACTAAAACGCGGCGTCTCGACGCTGCCAGAGAACAGTCCACCGTTCACGTATGGGAAATCGTTGGCCCAGTTTTTGATTTTGGCCGACTCACGGTCACCCAATTTGGTGTTCATGGAGCGGAACACCTCGGACAACACCTCGTGGGTATCCGAGGAATCACGGGCACTCATCTGCTCGATGGTCCCCGTCAAAATACGCTTACCTAGAAAAATCCCAGTATCCTCCGCGAAGAAACAAAAAATCAACCGAGCGACAAAGTGATTGAGGTCATCTCGACGAGCTGCCGTTGCCCACTCGGCATTATCCTTCAGTAACTCAACGTAGAGACGATTGAGACGACTGGTCGCCTTGATATCGAAAGCGTTTTCACGGATCTGCTTCACCGGTCGCCAAGATAAACTTGGTCTTTTGCCGCGTGGTCGCGGGACTCTCACGCAGCGCGGTCAGCGTGGCAGCTACCTCGCCCTCGGCACAAACTTTCAGGTGGATGTTGTTGCGCTGAAGGACACCACCCGTGAGGTCGGATTGGTTAGAATCACCACTGCGCAGTCGCTTAAGAGTGGTCTCCTTGTTTCCAAGCGCTTCAAGAAAGTAAGCGACAACCTGAGCACAGCCTATCGCGAGGAGAGCGGAGAGGATAGAATGTTGGGGTGCTACCGAACCGAAGTGACCGATCAGGAGCCGAGAGCGGCAAAGCGCTGCGGGGTAAACTCGCCGGCGGTGTGGTTGGTGGCGGCGGCGAGCCGCGGCAGAGCCCAGGTGAGGTAGCGCCAAGGGTTGACGCCTTGGAGCTTGCAGGTGCCGAGGATCGAATAGAGCACCGCCGAGCGCCAGCCGGCGTCGGGGTGACCGACGAAGAGGAAGTTCTTTTTCCCAACGGCACTCGGGCGAATGCAATTTTCCACAGCATTGGAATCGATGAGCATGTGGCCATGTCCGGGTTCTGCGAAGCGAGTCAGTTCCGGCCAGCGGGCCAGAGCGTAGTGGACCGCCTTGGCGAGAGCGCTCTGCGGCAGGATGGACGGCTCAACCGCGGCGCGGGTCAGCGCCAGGTGCATCGGCACCAGCCAAGCGCTCGACTGGGTGCCGCGCGCCAGCGCGCGGGCCTGCGGGGTCGCCTCGCGCAGTTCCGCTTCGATTCGGTAGAGTGCTCCGAGATAGGCGAGAAACGGGGCGGCGCGATCATCACCGGCTTCGAGGGCCTCGACAAACGGGCGGCGGGCATGGGCCATGCAGGCCGCATGGATGATCCCCTGGCGCTGCGCCTCGGGCAGCATCCGCAGGGCCTTGGGATAGCCGGCGTAGCCGTCGGTCTGGAAAATCCCGGAAAAATTGCGCAGGAAAGCGAGGGCCGGCTCGTGGCTGCGCGTCAGTTGGAAATCGAACACGACGCTGCGTTGCCGCGGAGCGAGGAAAGTCCACAGCCACGCCTCCCGCGCGGCCCCCGGCCGGGCGGGATCGAGGACGCGGATGGGCGTCTCGTCGCCTTGGACGTAGCCGCTGCGGGTGATCTGGTTTTTCAGTTCCAGATAAACCGGCCGCAAGAGTCCCGCGCCGTGCTCGACCCACTGGCCCAGGGCCTGGCGGGTGAAGCCCGGCCCGAGCCGATCGAGCATCGCCGCCTGGCGATAGAGGGGAATCGCATCGACATACTTCGAGAGCAGGACGTGGGCGATCAGGCCGGGGCCGACCTGGCCACCGGCAATCACCCGCGCCGGCAACGCGGCCACCTGCGGCGCACCGACGTGCCGGGGGCTCGCATACACCGGACGGATAATCTGGCGGCGAAAAAGTTTACCGGGCTGATAATCGACCTCGTCGGTGATCTCCTCCCGGATCTTGACCAAGGCGGTGCCGTCGGCCGCGAGCTTCTGCGCCTCAGGCAAATCGACGATGATCCTTTCCAGCACCGGCAAGTCTTCCAGTCGCTGGGCCCGGCGCACCGAGGGAGTCCGCGGTTGGCGTTCCACCGCAGCCGGGGGCGGAGGAGTGGCCAACGCCTGATCGGCCTCGACGGCGGCCCACGCCAGGGCGAGCTGGTTCGGATCGATTTTTTCCGACGAGCGGCCAAAGTAGCGCTTGAGCAGCGCCTGCAACTTGGCCTTCGCCGCGTCACGTTCCAGCGCCGTTTGTTGGAGCAGCACCTGGACCGTGTCGCGCTCCAATCGCATGGCGTCCCGTTGCTTTTGGGTGAGCGCATGGGCCGTCCGTTCCGCCACGAGCAACGCCTGCAATTGGGCGGGGTCGGTGGGCAGGGCGGCGTTCATGTATCAGAACTATGGATACTATAAATTATTGCTGGTCAATAACTAATGCTGATTTATCTGAAAATATTTAGCGCCTCCAGTGCTGTTTCAAGCCGCTTACCTCCAAACCCGCAATCAGCGCCCACAGCTGCGCGGCCGTCAGCGCATCGGCCGGACCTTCGGCCGGCCACGTGTAGCAACCCGCGTCGAGCCGCTTGCTGCACAGCCACAACCCCGTGCCGTCGTGCAGCAGAAGCTTCAGTCGGGTGCGACTATGGTTGCAGAAGGCAAAGACGTGGCCGGATTGCGGATCCTGCCCGAGGCCCGTGCGCGCAAGCTGGGAAAGCCCTTCGTAGCCCAGGCGCAGATCCGTCGCCCCGGGCCGCAAAAATACCTTCGTCGTCGGACCGATGCTCAGCATCGGTTCAGCTCCCGGACCAACTGCGCCGCCCACTGCGGTGACCCCACCGCGAACAGCCGCACCGCTCCCCCGCGGCTCATCACCTCCGCCACCCCAAGCCCGCCGATCGGCGGCGGCACTTCCACCAAGCTGACCAGCAGCGGCTCCGCCGGTCCTGTTCTGGTCGAAAGTCGCCGCTTCCACCGCGTCAGACTCGACCGCGACACGCCCGTCCCCTCCGCCACCTCATGCGCGCTTAGCCCGCTCTGACCCCATCGCTCCACGATTTGCTCTCGCTCGGCCGGCCGCAAATGCCGCCGTCCCTTTCGCAACACCTCCCGCCCTTTTGTTTCGTTCATCCTCCCACTCTACACCGCGCCCGCCGCTCTGCCTATGCTGTCCCCGGCTTGTCGCTTACTCAAGAAATGCGTGAGGAAATTGGGCCGCGTCGAAGGGTGCGGCTGCGAGGTTTGAAACGGCCTGTGAGCTCCAGCGAGCCGATGCTCGATCAGGCTTGCTGGCGCTCGCCGCTACGAGCTGTCACCGGCGGGCTTAGCCTTCGTAGCTCCCGGTCAGATTGGTCACTACGGTCAGAGTGCATTTCTCATAGTGGTGACCATTACGACCCGACCTACGGTCCATCGCCAACCCCCTTCACGTGGATCCCAACCGGTCGCTTACGCTATTTCACCCGCACGAGCGATTCGAGCAAGGCGCCCAAGCCCCGGGCGTAAGCTGGGGCGTTGATAAATTTCGGCCGCAGCGCTATCGCCGCCAAAATCCGCTCGTTGAGCTGCCGCCGGTAGGTGGCATCGGTGCCGAGCCGGAACGCAAGCGCAATGTAGGAGGCTTCATCCGTGGTGATCAATTCCGGCAGCCCGATTTCCCGCAATAATGCCGACGCCATGCGGGAGCGATGCGTCGCCCCCTCCTGCACCACGAGCGGCAGACCCAATTCCAACGGATCGATCACGGAAATGCTCCCTGAAAACGGCGACGTATCGAGATAGACGTCGGCGACTCGTTCGAGCGCTTTCACGTCGGCCCTCGAGGGCAGTGAACCGGCCAAAATAAAGCGCTCCCGGTCGACTCCGTGGCGGGCGCACGCTTCTGTGAGAGTTCGCTCGAATTGTTTCAACGGAAACGCGTTGGCCCAATTGGGATTGAAGGGCAGCAGCAGGAGCCGCGATTTCGGCACCGCGGCCAAGATCTTCGCCCACGTCTCCTGCATCTCCGGCAGAATCTTGAAGCACGCCGCGGCGTTTACGAAGATCACGTCGTCATCGGCTAGACCGAGGCTTGCCCGACCAAAGGTCTTACCTGAGCCCGGTGACTCGACCGTGTAGTCGAGACAGCCCGGAGGCCCTTCGCAGAAGTACAGTTTCTCGCTGAAGTGCGCCTGCAGGCCGGGGTAGTCGGTCAGCGTGCCGGTCAGGTAGCCGTCGATGTGCCGCATGCCCGTGCTGACCGGCGAGCAATACGAGGTCAGTTGGAGCGGGGCGAGACGGTGCAGCGCAATCAGGGAAACTTGATTGGTGACTGCCGTGACGTTGGTGCCAATGATGACGACATCGAGTGCGGCATTCCGAATAGTTTCTACCTGCCGGGGAAGCTCCTTTGGTAAAAGGGTGAAGGAGTCGACGAACGAGCGACAGTAGTCCTCAACCGGGCCGGGATTGGTCACCACGGGGAATAGGCAGATTTCGAATTTCGCTCGGTCAAGTTGCAGCGCGGGCAAAGTAACATGCGTCTCGGTCTGCGCCCCAAAATGAGCGCTGACGTATCCCACTTTTATTTTGCCCCGCGGCTTCGAGCGTTTGGGGAACTTGGCTTCGATCGTCGCCCCGTTGCGCGCGAGGACAAACTCCATGATCGCTGCTCGATTCTCCGCGAGCTCACGTGTGTTGCTGTTGCTGAAATACAGCGAGACGTAGTTCGCTCGCATCGCAAAAAAATGCGCGACTTTGTTGGTCAACGGGTCGCTCGGCCGTGTCCGCGTCAGTTGCCGGATGGCCCGAGACCACGCGAGCAGGTGCGCCCGGTACTCCTCGGCTTCACCGGCCATGACGAACACCTGCGGAGCGAGGAGCACGTAGCCCAGATAGTCATCGACCCACCAGGCAGGGATTTTCGCCACTGCGATCGTCACCGCGCCGCGATAGGCCGGCGCGCACAAGATGCGAGCGAGCAGGGGCCTGAAGTCGAAATCCTTATCAGGCTCTTCCGGGCCACCGAGGGCCTCATCAAGTACCGCGAGTTGCGCGATAGTTTCTTCCGTTGGCACCTCGGTCGAAAGACCGCTCGTGACCAACGCGCGAAACACCTGACCGAGACTCCCCTTGAAATGCCCCTCCAATTTTTCGATTTCGGCGGTGACGATGAAATTCATGAGCCCCTGCTGGAGTTCGATCAGCTGGTCGCGCTGCGCCCGCGCGGTCGGGTCGTCGCCATACGCCGCGATGACTTGCCGGATCGCCGCCACCTCATCGTGGCCAAACAGCTCATCCGCACTGAACGCGACGCTTTCCGCCGGTTCCGCCGACTGCGGTGGCGTGAGTTCCGCTTTGAGCAGCCCCAAAATCTCCTGAGCCCGATTCGCGCATTCGGTCGTCGGTGCCACGCCCAGAGCCCGCTCGATCAGCTCAATTGCTGCACTCACTTGGGATGCCCGCACGAGGGCTTCGGCTTCCTCGATAATTTTCTGAAATTCCGCCACCGTCGTCGTGGGCACCTGCCACTCTGTGCCGGCTGAACTCGGCTTGGGCGGCGGCAACTTGGCGTCATCAAATCGCTTCTGCGCGCCGCGCACGGCCTCGGCGCCGTAGAGCGTGGGATGATTCAAAATAATGCGGGCAAACATTGCCTGGAGGTGCGGTTGCAACGTGTGGATCATGCTCCCCTCCTTAGCCCGGTAAAAAAAGAGCGGTTCCGGGATGCGTTGCCCAAAAAAGCCCTGCGCGCCACAGCTGATCCAAAAATCCCAGTCCTCCACGCCGCGCGTCATGTTGAGATTGTAACCGCCCACCGCCTCCCACGCCTTTTTCCGGAACAGCGAGGTGCAAGTAAACAGGTTCTCCTTCTTGCAGAGCCGGGCAAAATCGTAGTCGAGGGCCGCGCGCTGCGTTGTGTGTGCGCCGAAATACACCCAATCGGTGTAGGCAATCGCGACCTCGGGATGCTCCTCCAACAGCGCCACCGTTTTCGCCAGAAACGTCGGATCAATTTTATCATCCGCATCGAGCGGCAACACGTAGTTTCCCCGGGCAAAGCGGATGCCGGCGTTGCGCGCGTCGGACAGCCCGCCGTTCCCCTTTTCAATTAGTCGGATCTTGCGACTCGGGTTCTTCAAAATGATCCCCTGCGTCACGTCCGTCGTATTGTCGGAACTGCCGTCGTTCACGATAATGATTTCCCAATTTCCGAACGTCTGCGCCACGACACTTTCCACGGCCTCGGGCAGATACTGCGCTTGATTGTAGCACGGGATCACCACCGAAACTAAGGCCGCCTGCGCCGCCTGAACTTTGCCTGCGACCACCGCCTGCGCTTGTTCGAGTTGTTGCGCCGAATACGCCGCCCGATTGTTCAACCTCACTTGCGCCGTGCGCGTCTGATGGTGCGCGACCGTTTGCGAATACACTCCGCTATTCTTGTCATTGTAGAGGAGACCCACGCATGGAATGTAAGCGGCCTTCGCTCCGGCCAGACAGGCCGCGAGCCAGAAATCCCAATCCTCGTAGCCCCGCACGTTATCCCGATAACCGCCGACTCGGTCCCAGATCTTGCGCCGATAGACGCAGCAATAAACCAGTTGGTTCGCGGCACTCAGTGACTTCACATCAAAGCGACCCGGCGTCTTCCGACAACGGCTCTTGCCGTCGTCGAACAGTGAATCGCAGTAAACGAGGTCCACTCCGAGCTTCGCATCGATCACCTTGATCGCTTCCGCCAGATAGCCCGGCGCAATTTGGTCGTCGGCGTCGATGGGCAAAATGAATTCGCCCTGGGCCGACCGAATCCCGGCATTGCGCGCGAGGGCCGGTTGGCCGGAGTTGGGCTGATCGACCACCGTGATGCGCAGCGCGGGAAACTCCTGCACGCAGGCCTGCGCCACCACAAGGGAATCGTCGTTGCTCCCGTCGTTGACGATAATGAGTTCGAGCGCGGTAAAAGTTTGGTTCGCCACGCTTCGGACGCAGTCGCGCAGAAATTTTCCGTAATTGTAGCAGGTAATGACGACGCTTACGCGCACCGC
>CAMCWW010000061.1:0-23028 GCA_945882935.1 Opitutus sp. GAS368 | reverse complement strand
GCGGCGGATTCAAGGTTCAAGCGGACGGGGCGAGTCGGGCCTTGAGATAGGGGGCCGTAGGGCTGCCTTTGGTTTTAAGCAAGCCGGCGAGGTCCCCTTGGTAAAGCAGCTCGCCGCCGTCTGGGCCCCCCACGGGCCCGAGTTCGAGGATGTAGTCGGCCTCAACCAGCAAATCGAGGTGATGCTCGATCACGACCACCGTGTGACCTTGATCGACGAGCGAGTGCAGGACGCGGATGAGTTTTTCGCAATCGCTCAGATGCAGGCCGATGGTCGGTTCTTCGAGGAGGTAAAGATTTCGCGGCGGCGTGCCGCGGGAGCGTTCGCGGTAGCTGGCCAGGCCGGTGGAAAGTTCGGTGACGAGCTTGAGCCGTTGGGCTTCACCGCCGGAAAGTGTAGGCGACGATTGGCCGAGCGTGAGGTAGCCCAACCCGCAATTGACCATGAGCTGGCACACTTGTGAAAGCTGGGAGTGAAAGTCGAAGAATGCCGCGGCTTCCTCGAACGTGAGCTGGAGGACTTGGCCGATAGACTTTCCTTTCCAAAGGATGTCCGCCAAGTCGGGACCGTAACGGAGGCCGCGACAATCGTCGCACGGGAGATAGGTCGTCGGCATGAACGCCATCTCGAATTTGATGCGGCCGGCGCCCTCGCAGGTGGGACAGCGGCCACCGTTGGTGTTGAAGGAAAACCGGGCGGCGGCATAGCCGCGGATTTTTGCCTCGGGGAGCGACGCGAAAAATTGGCGGATGAGATCGAAGATACCTAGATAGGTCGCGGGCGTGGAGCGCGGGGTCTTGCCGATGGGGCTTTGGTCTACTTCGACTACGGTGCGAAAAATATCCGCGCCGGTGAGTGCGGCGAACGGAGTGGTTGCGCCTTCAGTGGCGAAGCCGGTGGCTTTCGCGAAGTGGCGGCCGGTAAGTTTGGCGGCTTTGGTCTTGATCGCGTGGCTGACGGCGGGATGAAGCACATCGCGGAAAAGAGTGGATTTGCCCGCACCACTGGGTCCGGCCACCATGATGAGGCGGCCGAGCGGGAGGCGAAGGTCGAGGTTTTTTAGATTGCGGAACCGGATTTGGGTGAGCTCGAGCCAGGCGGATTTTGCGCGGGCGGCGGGCAGAAAGCGGTAATCGCCGCGGAGGGGATGGGTGATGCCTTTGGCGAGGAAAACGCCGGTGAGGGAGTTTTCACTGGCGCGAATTTCCGCGGGCGTGCCTGCGGCGAGTAGGGCGCCGCCATGAACGCCGGCGCCGGGGCCGAGGTCGATGATCCGGTCGGCGCGCGCCATCAATTCGTCGTCGTGTTCGACGACGAGGAGGGTGTTACCTTTGTCGCGGAGCGCGAGGAGAGTTTCGATGAGTCGGTCGTTGTCGCGGGCGTGCAGGCCGATGGAGGGTTCGTCGAGAACGTAAAGGACGCCGGCCAGGTTGGTGCCGAGTTGGGCGGCCAAGCGGATGCGTTGGGCTTCGCCGCCGGAAAGGGTGTCGGTCGGTCGGTCGAGGGCGAGGTAGCCGAGGCCGACGTGGTCGAGAAATTTGAGGCGCTCGGCGATCTGCGGGACGATGTCTTGAGTGATGAGCTTGCCGCGGTCGTCGAGTTCGAGGGCGCCGAGGTGCGTGATGAGTTCGGCGGGAGTGGCGCGGAGCAGGGCGGGCAAAGAGAGCGGGAGTTGTTTGCGCTGGAAGTGGAGTTTCACCGATCGGGCGGTGCGGTTGAGGCGGGCGCCGTGGCAGTCGGGGCAAGGTTGGCCGTCGTCGGCAACATCTTCGGCGTCGTCGATGCCGAATTCACGGAGGCGTGCGGCGGAGTCGTCTTTTTCAGCCTCGTCTTTCACCTCGAGCATCCAGGGGAAAATGCGACCGTGGCCGCGGCAGGACGGGCACCAACCGCGGGGCGAGTTGAAGGAAAAATGTTTTGGGTCGAGCTCCGGAAAACTTTCGCCGGTGTCGATGTCGGTGCGGGTGGTGGAGAACCAGCTGAGGATGGTGCCGTCGGGGGTAAGGAGAAAACAGGAGCCTTTGCCAAGGCGGAGGGCCTCGGTGAGGTGGTCGGTTCCGGTTTTTGACTTTCGAGTTTCCGGTTTCGGCTGCTTGAGGTCGGCGACGACGACCTCGATGTCGTGCTCAATATAGCGGTCGAGCTTTTGGAAGGCGTCGACGCGGGTGAGTTTCCCGTCGGCGCGCATGAGGTCGTAGCCCTGATTGGCGATCCAAGTCGCGATGGGCTGATGGTGGCCTTTGCGGCCGCGGATGAGCGGGGCGCAAAGATAGAGGTGCTTGGCCCGGCGGGCGGCGGGGGTGTCGATGACGCGCGCGAGAAGTTTTTTTAATGCGCCGGGTGAGAGCGGAGTGACGGGCTTGTCCGAATCGGGATGGTGTTGAACGCCGAGGCGGGCGTAGAGGAGGCGGAGGTATTGGGCGACCTCGGTGATGGTGGCGACGGTAGACTTGCGGGAACCACGGGTGATGCGCTGCTCGATGGCGACGGTGGGCGGGATGCCGGTGAGACGGTCGACGTCGGGGCGCGGGAGCTGTTCGACGAACTGGCGCGCGTAGGGCGACATCGACTCCATGAAGCGGCGCTGGCCCTCGGCGAAGACGATGTCGAAGGCGAGGGTGCTTTTTCCGGAACCCGAGACGCCGGTGACGACGGAGAGTTGGCGATGCGGGATGACGAGAGAGAGATTCTTGAGGTTATTTTCGCGGGCGCCGGAGATGACCAATTCTGGGGTGCGGAGGGCGGAGGGCGGCGTGGTCGAGTAGCTCGACTGAGTTTCGGCGGCGATGGCCACGGACTCGGGTGTCGCGAGTGCGGCAGCGAGGAACGGGGTGGTCGCGGTGACGGTGCGGAGGTGATGCTCGGGCGGGCCCTCCGCGACGATCTGGCCGCCGGCCGCTCCGGCCTCGGGGCCGACCTCGAGAATCCAATCGGCAGACTTTAGCACGTCCAAGTTATGCTCAATCACGACGACGCTGTGGCCGGCGTCGACGAGGGCGTGGAGGGCCAGCAGGAGACGTTTGACGTCGTGGCGATGGAGGCCGGTGGTGGGCTCGTCGAGCAAGAGGAGAGCGCCGGGTGAAGGCGCGACCTGAGAGCGGGGAACTGAAACTTGAGGGCCCGCCGAGCCGGCGAAGGCTCCGAGGTAGCGAACGAGTTTCAGGCGCTGGGATTCACCGCCGCTGAGCGTATTGAGCGGCTGGCCGAGGGTGAGGTAGCCGAGACCGACCGACTCGAGGGTGGCGAGACGCTGGCGGATCGTCGCGAGGGCGGCGGCGTCGCGGCGAGAAACGGAAGCCGCGGTCGGATTGAAGAGCGGCAGGGCATCGGTGATGCTGGTCGCGAGGAGATCGGCGACGGACTTTTGCTGCCATTGGACGGCGAGGACTTCCGGTTTAAAGCGACGACCCTCGCACACGGGGCATGGCACAAAGACGTCGGAGAGGAACTGCATCTCGACGCGTTCGTAGCCGAGTCCTTGGCAGTGATCGCAGCGGCCTTCGCCGGAATTGAAGGAAAACGAAGAAGCGTTGAAGCCGGCGGCCAAGGCGGCGGGGGTTTCGGCGTAGAGTTCGCGGATGAGCTCCCATGCTTCGGTGTAAAGAGCGGGGTTTGAGCGTGGAGTGCGGGAGAGCGGAGATTGGTCGACGAGGACGATCTCGGAGAACGTGAGATCGCTGGCGATGGCTTCGATGGCGGCCGGGTCGTCGGTGAGTTGGAGGCGCTGGGCGAGCAGACCCTGATAGATGACGTGATCGAGCAAAGTGGATTTGCCGGAGCCGGAGACGCCGCTCAGGCCGACCAAACGTTGCAAGGGGAGGCGGAACGACAGGTTACGGAGATTGTGCTTCGTGGCGTTGGTGAAACGGACGGAGGGGTGATTAACCGGCACCGGACGGCGTCGCTCGGGGACGGCGATGGATTGTCGGCCGGAAAGGTAGCTTCCCGTGATGCTAAAAGGAGACGCAAGCAGGGCGGGAATGTCGCCTTGGAAGACCACGTGACCACCGCGGGCACCGGGCTCGGGTCCTATTTCCACGACGTGGTCGGCGGCGCGGATCATCGCTTCGTCGTGTTCGACGACGACGACGGTGTTGCCGGAATCGGTCAGGGTGCGGATGATCGCGATAAGTCGGTCGATGTCGCGCGGGTGCAAGCCGACGCTGGGTTCGTCGAGGACGAAGAGCGTGTCGACGAGCGAAGTGCCGAGACAGCTGGTAAGGTTGACGCGTTGGACTTCGCCGCCGGAAAGGGTTTTGGACTGACGGTCGAGCGTGAGGTAGCCGAGACCGACTTGTTCAAGGTAACGCAGACGGGTGAGGATAGAAACAAGCGCGTGGTCCGGACCGGAAGAGGTTTCAGTTTTGGGCGTGGAAATTTGGGCGCGTGAGACCAAGTCCAGCAGAGTGCTGACCGGGAGTTGGTAAAGTTGCGGGAGGGTGCGGCCCTGCCATTGCCAACAAAGAGACTCGGGTTGGAGACGTTGGCCGCCGCAGTCGGGGCAGGGATTGTAGGCGCGGTAGCGGGAAAGAAAGACGCGGACGTGCATCTTATACGTGGTCTTTTCGAGCCACTTGAAGAACCCCTTCACGCCATACCAATACTTGGGCCAAGTCTTATCGTTGGCTTCGCCGTAGTCGGGTTCGCCGTCGATGATGAAAGATTTTTGCTCGGCGGTGAGCGCGGCGAAGGGCACGTCGCAGGGGATTTTTTTCTTCTTCGCGAAGACGCGAAGGTCGTCGAGGGACGCGCGGTAGACTTCGCCTTCCCAGCATTTGAGCGCGCCGCCGTTGATCGAGAGTGAGTGATCCGGCAAGGCGAGGCGGTAGTCGATGTCGATGACGCGACCGAAGCCGCGGCATTTGGGACAAGCGCCCAACGGGGAGTTGAAGGAGAATAAAGCCGGCGAGGCGGCGCGGAACGTGCGGCCGGTCGTGGGCGAGTGCAGCCCGCGGGAAAAATGCCCGGCGGGTATCAGTTTAAGTTCGGCCGGTGAAGTCGAAGGATCGGAGGCGGTGAAAAGATATACTTGGCCGTGGCCAAAGTGCATCGCTGTTTCGGTAGCTTCGAGGAAACGAGACTTGTTCGCCGTTTGAATCGCGAGGCGATCTTGCACGACGAATAGAGCCGGCGAGACGGGTGAATCGGGGAGATCGGAGCCGGCCAAAAGGTCTTCGATCTTTTGCGGGGCTCCCCCGATCAGGACGCGGACGTAGCCTTGATTTTTAAGGCTCGTGAGAATCTCGGTCCAGGTGAGGTTGGCGGGTTTCTCAACCTTGAACGTGATGAGCGTCGTGCGCTGGGCGTGGGCGGCGAAGGCCTTGGCCCAAATCGTTTGGGGCGTATCATCCTCGACCGGTTCGCCGGTGGCGGGATCGTAGCACGTGGCGACTTGGGCGAACCAGACTTTGAAGAAATCGGTCAACTCCGTCATGGTGCCGACGGTGGAACGTGAGGTCTTTACGGTATTCGTCTGCTCGATGGCGATGGACGGGCGGATGTTTTCGATGGAGTCGACTTTGGGTTTGTCGAGCAGGTCGAGAAACTGGCGGGTGTAAGCGGAGAAAGTCTCGACGTAGCGACGTTGGCCCTCGGCGTGGAGGGTGTCGAAGACGAGGGAGGATTTGCCGGCGCCGCTGAGTCCGGTGACGACGACGTAGCGACCGAGGGGCAGATCGAGATCGAAGCCCTTGAGGTTGTTTTGGCGGACGCCACGAAGGCGAATGCACTCCGGGGCGGAGGCGGTTGGGCGAGCGGAGGAAGGAATGGAAATAGCGACTTTTTTAACCACAGGTCGGCACGGATGGACACGGAGTCGAAGAAGGCAAATGCGGAAGCGCCCGCCTGTATGCTGGCTGACCAGCGGGGATCAGGAAAGAACGAGGCGACCGCGCGGGTAGCCAAGCGCGCCCGATGCGACCCTACTTGGTCAAGGTGAGTTTAGCGCCCGAGGCGTTGATCGCGCGGGAAACCGCGGGGGTGGGGCGCGTATCGGTGACGATGGTGAATTTGGGCTGAAACGGCGTCGTCAAGCTGAGGGCCTTTCGGCCGAATTTGGACTTATCGAGCGCGAAGATCGTGTGCTCGGCGGCCGCGATCATGGTGCGTTGGGCGGCAACAATGAGCGCGTTGTGATTCCATATGCCGCATTCGGTGATGCCGGCACCGCCGAGGATCGCGAGATCGGCGTGAGTCTGTTCGAAGGATTGCTCGCAAAGCGGGCCAACCAGAACCCCGAGTCGGCTGTAAATACTGCCGCCGGTGACAATCGTCTCGACGCTGCCGATCTCGCCGAAGAGCGAGGCGATGGGAAGCGAGTTTGTAATCACCTGGAGGTGTTTGTCGGCGAGCAGTCGGGCGACGGCGTACGTGGTGCTGCCGCCATCAAGAATGATGGTCATGCCGGGCTGAACCTGCTCGGCCACGAGGCGGGCGATGGCGAATTTCTCATCGGGGTGTCGCTGGTTGCGGGCGATGAAATCGTATTCCTGCGCGAACACATCGGTCTCGATGAGCGATGCGCCGCCGTGGTGGCGCCGGGCGACGCCGCGAGCTTCGAGCGTGTCGAGCACCCGGCGCACGGTGGAAAGCGAGCCGCCGAAGCGAGTGGCGAGCGTGTGAAGATCGGCGTATTTGTGCTCGCGCAAGTGGCGTTCGATCGAGTCGGTGCGCTGCTGGTTGGTCATGAGTTGGGACGTGCGGCAGGAATTAGGTGCCGGCAGAAAGGCGGGCAAACAGATCGAGGTAGGCGGTGACTTGGCGGGCGGGGTCGAACGTGGTGCGAGCGAAGGCGCGGGCTTCGTCGGCTAGGGCCGCTCGGGCGAGGGGGGAGCGTTGAAAAAGAGGCGCGAGTGCCGCGATAAACGCCGGGCGATCCGCGGGTGGAATCATCCAACCGGTGCGATCCGGGACAAAGCATTCCCCGATACCCTGGGCAGCGTAAGCCACGGCGGGGAGGCCGTGGGCTTGGGCCTCGATGAGAAAGTTGGAGAGAGATTCGCTCGTAGAGGCGTGAACGGCGACGTCGGCGGCGGCATACAGCGGAGCGGGGTCGCGGTGGAAGCCGAGGAACCGGACGCGGCGGCTCAGTCCGAGTGCGGCGGCGAGTCGCTCGCAGGCGGCGCGGGCGGGACCATCGCCGGCTAACCAGAGTTGCCAATCGGCGGTCGCCGGCAGCCCCGCAACGAGGTGGACGAGCGCGCGTTGATTTTTTTCCGGGCGGAACATCGCGACGTTGAGCAAAACGTTGGTCTCGGGCGTGGCCCCGAAATGAGCACGAAGGGCTTCGTTGCGGCCGGCGGCGCTTGGAGCGGGGAAAACCAAGGAGTTGTGAATGACAGAGATTTTCGCCCCGGGCAGGTGCTGGGTTGAAATCAAACCAGCGCGGGCCTCGTGGCTGTTGGCCACGATGTGGCGCACGGTGTGAAGTGAACGACGGAAGAGAAACGGGAGCGCTTTGCCGGTGCGCAATGTGGCCACCACCGGGCTGCGGGGGAGGTGGTGTTGGAGGTTGCCGGCGTAGCAATTGGCCATTCGCCCCATGCAAAGGACCACCTCGGGTTGGAGCCGGGTTGCGGCGGCACTCAGTGCTGGAGCAAACCAGTCGAGCTGCAGATCAAATGGCTGGAGCGAGCGGTGATCCAAGTCCTCGCCGAGGTGGGCCAGAGCTCCGCCGGGGCGGAAGGTGAGGAGAGTCGTGGGATGTCCGCCGGCGGTGAACGCCCGGGTGAGCAAGAGGGATTGGCGCTCGGTGCCGCCGCTGCGGAGATAGTCTTGGACGATGAGAATTTTCATTGCAGGGCTATCAGCAGGTCGGAGAGTGCACGGCGATGAACTCGGCGTTTCTGCAACTGCTTCTGCGTTGGGCGATCCTCGCGCTCGGAGTGACTCTAGCGACCAAACTCGGGATCGGCATTTCGTGCGACAGCGGCACCACGTTGCTGGTGGTCGTGGTGTTGCTGAGTTTCTTCAACGTGATCCTCAAGCCGCTGATGGTGCTGTTTACGCTCCCCTTCATTTTACTGACGTTGGGGTTGGGCATGGTCGTAATCAATGCCTTGTTGTTTCTGCTCGTGGGACGACTGGTCGATGGATTCCACGTCGATTCGTTTTGGTCGGCGGTAGGGGGTGCGGTGGTAGTCGGCGTGACGAATTTGGTGCTCAGCGCCTTCACGCGGAAGCCGCGTGGTCCGGGGAGCGGTCCGGGCGGGACGGTGGGGACCCGGCCGGCCCAAGCCAAGCCGACCGACGTCATCGATATCTAGAGCGGACGGAGTTTCCATTTGACGGAGATTGGGCCGATTGCACGTTGGCCACATGGCAGACATCACGGACTACGATCTCGTTGTAATTGGCGGCGGCCCGGCGGGCTACGCGGGGGCGATTCGCGCCGGACAACTCGGCAAGAAGGTCGCTTGCGTCGAAATGGAACGCGCCGGCGGAACCTGTCTCAACTGGGGTTGCATTCCCACCAAGGCGCTGCTGAAGAGCGCCGAGCTTTATCAAAAGATTAAAAAAGCGGAAACGTTCGGGCTCACGGTCAAGGACGTGGGATTTGATTTTGCAAAAGTGATGGAGCGCTCGCGCGGGGTCGCGGGCCAAATGGCCAAGGGGATCGAGTTCCTCTTCAAGAAGAACAAGGTGGATTATTTCGTCGGGCGGGCTCAGGTCAGCGCGCCGGGCATGGTCTCGATCACCGAAGGCGCCCACGCGGGCAAGATTTTGAAGGCGAAAAACATCTTGGTCGCGACCGGTTGTAAGATGCGGCGGATCCCGGGATTGGAGTTCGACGGGGTGCGGGTGATGACCTCGCGTGAGGCGCTCGCGAACACCGTCATGCCGAAATCCATCATCATCGTGGGCGCGGGGGCGATCGGCGTGGAGTTCGCTTATTTTTACAACTCGTTCGGTTCAAAAGTGACGTTGGTCGAGATGCTGCCGCAGATCCTGCCGGTCGAGGATGAGGAAGTGGCCAAGACCCTGGCGAAATCGTTTGAGAAGCAGGGCGTGGCCTTGCACACGAACACCAAGTGCGAGAACTTCCGCGTCGGTAAAACTACGGTCAAAGTGGATCTCGTTGCCGGTGACAAGAAGACCGAGGTGGAGGCCGAGGTGCTGTTGTCGGCCATCGGCGTCGTGGCCAATCTCGAGGGCGTTTTTGCGGCGAATCTGAAGCCGGAGCTCGATCGGAGTTACCTCAAAGTGGGCGATGATTATCAGTCCAGCGTCAAGGGCGTCTACGGTGCGGGCGATATTATCGGGCCGCCGTGGCTGGCGCATGTCGCCACGTTTGAGGCGCTCAACGCGGTGAACGGAATGTTCGGCCACGGCAAACCCAAGCGCGTGAAAAATTTTCCCGGCTGCACGTATTGCCAGCCGCAGGTTGCGAGCACGGGCTTTACGGAGAAAGCGGCGAAGGAAAAGGGCCTCGACTTCAAGGTCGGCAAGTTCCCGTTTGTGGCCTCGGGCAAGGCGGTGGCCTCGGCGGACAGCGAGGGTTTTGTGAAGGTGATCGCGGACGCAAAGACCGGCGAAATTTACGGAGCGCACATCATCGGTTCCGATGCGACCGAGTTGATCGCCGAGTATGGTCTGGCGATGGATCTCGAAGCGGCGATCGAGGATATCCACCACACGATTCACGCCCATCCGACGTTAAGCGAAGCCAACATGGAGGCGGCGGCGGCGTTACTCGGCGAGGCCGTGCACATCTGAGGCCGCGGCGAGTTACCTTCGTTTGTTAGGGTATCGGGGCGGTGCGCTGCTAGTACCGGAAATACCGTCGGCCCCCATCTCTTTGATCAAGTTGGTGAGGTAGGGAATGAGCTGCTTTTTTCGGCTGACGATACCAGGCAGGTCGAAGATTTCGCCCTGTTCCACCTGGGCGAAGTTGATGCGTTGAATTAAAGCGTCGTCACCTTTGACGAGCAGGAGGGAGTTCTGCGTGTTGATATCGGTCACCAACAAAGCCGCGAATGCGAGTTGCTCTTCGTCCCGCAAGCCTTGAAGCGCAGCGGCGATCGGCTCGGCGTGGGTCCAGAAATTGCCGAAGCCCAGTTCCTCGACCTGAGAGACGGAGAAACGCAAATTCTCCTCGTCGTAGGTCTTGAAGTCCGAGCGGACGACGCGCTCGGGCGGATTGGCGAGGATGACCGAGCCGGAATTGAAAATCTCGTCGGCCAGTTGTTTGGAGTTTACGCCGGCGATCTCGGCCAGCCAGGCGAGGAGAATGGCGTCTTTGCGCGTCGTGGTCGGGCCATTGAGGTGGAGCGTGTCGGAGATGAGACCGGACATCATAATGCCGGCGATGGAAGGTGACGGCTGAAGGCCTTCGCGGCGGAACAAATCGGCGATGATCGTGCAGGTGGAACCAACGGGCTCGTTAATGAACAAGATCGGTTGGGCCGTGTTCAACGCGCCGAGCCGGTGATGGTCGATGATCTCGGTGATGGTGACGTCCTCGGCGCCGCTCACCGCTTGCGTCATTTCGTTGTGGTCGACCAACACGAGGCGGGTTTGGACGGGCTTAAGAATGTCGCCTTTGGAGAGGACGCCGACCAAGGTGCCGTCATCATCCACGATCAGCGCGGCTGGCGCGGTGAGCGCGGAAAACTTTCTGCGAATGTCCGCGATGCGGGCGTCGGGATGAAAAGAGAGGAACTGCTTTTCGACGATATGTTCGATCGTGGTGGCGGTGCGCACGCAGAGGGCGGTGGTCGCGGAATCCCAAGGGCTGCTGATAACGCTGACGCCGGCATTGGTGGCGAGGCGGATAATGTCATCGTCGACGGGTTGGCCCCCCGTGATGATCAAGGCCCTGACGCCAAGCGTTATGGCGCGGCCCTGGATGTCGCGCCGGTCGCCGACGATGATCAGCGATTTGTCGGCTCTGATGTTTTCCCGCTCCGAGATTTTCCAGAACGTCCCAACATCCATCGCGCCGACGCGGATGAAATATTCATCCACGCGGTCGGCGTCGACGAGGTGCAGCGCCGTGGCCTTGAGCGTGCGGACCATATAGGAAAGCGACGATCTGACTTGGCGCATACTGCGGGGTTCGCTGAGACGGGGAATGAAGATGCCACCGAGGTGGGGGAGCGAGAGGGTGCCGACGACGTGGCGCTGGGCGGTGATGACCGGCAGCAGGCGGATGTGGTGGCGATCGATGAGTTCCAAAGCTTCAGCGCAGGTGGCCTCGGGCGCGACGGTAACGACCTCCGAGACCATCAAATCGCGCACGCGCGGAGAGACATCGCTGAGGTAGACCGGCAGGCTTTGGTTGAAGCGCGCGAGAATGGTGTCGATGCGGGCGTTGGAGTTGCCGCAACGGGCGGCGACATAGCCGGTCTCGCCGCGGGCCGCCTTCAATGCAGCGTAAGCCAGCGCGGAGCAGATTGAATCGGCGTCGGGGTTTTTGTGGCCGATGACGTAGGTGGTCTGATTGGCGGGCGCGGGGGCGGCGGTGAGCATGGTGCGATGCAGGCAGATTGATCGGCGGGGACGAGATGGGGAAGCGGGAAATAAAAAACCCGGCGCGCACGAGGCGAGCCGGGTGGATGTTCGCTGAATGGGACCGGTGGTCAGGGACCCCGGCTGGCAACGGTGCCGTTGGCGGATCCGACCATGCCGCCCGCGCCTGCTGGAGGCGGTACTCCGTAAATCCGGCCGGTGCTCGCGGCGACGGTGTTGAAGGGGATCGCCTGACGAATATCGATGGGTTTCGTCTGGCTGGTGCTGGTGGTGTTGTTGGTCAGGAACGGGCTGGTTGTCGGGGTGGAAACGTTGGGGTAGAATGAAATATTGCCGCCGAGAAACGCGATGAATCCGCCGGTATCCCGATAGACGCCGCTGGTTGGACTCCACGTGCCGTTGGCTTGCAGGCCGCGGGTATAAAGAACCGGCGTGGTTGCGGCATCGCTCATTTTGACCCCGCCGACAAACTCCCAAGAGGGCGAGCGGGCGTTGGTAAAGCTGGGATGGAGTGTGTTTCGGGCCGTGCTCGGTGTGATGATGAACTGCAGTGGTACGTTGGAATTGAACGCCGTGTCATTCTTCGCAAAATAGAAGCTGGGGTCGGTGAGAATATTGTTTTTCGCCAAAATACCGGGCCACTTCCAAGCCAGTTGGGGTGAGTTGAGGACGGCGTTGCTGATGTTGAAAGGGTCGGGCAGCCGGTCTTGGTTGTCGCCGGCATAAATCTGCGCGGCCTTCAGGATTTCGCGGATGTTGTTTCCATCCACCGCCCGCTGGGCTTTTTCCCGGACCGTACCGACGGTAGGTATGATGATCGCGGCAAGGATGCCGATGATCGCGATGACCGTGAGCAATTCAATGAGGGTGAAGCCGGCGAGGATTTTTCTGGCGGAGGAGCGCATGTTATTAGGGAGGGTGAAGCGGGAGGATGAACAGCTCGTTGAAAATTTGGACGAACCCCGCCGACCTCAAGCAGAATCTAGCCGACGAGGACTGGACAAAGCTTTTCGCGCCCGCCTACGTTGTAAGGATGAAGATCTATTTAGATGGAAAATTCGTCGACTCGTCCGAGGCCAAAGTGTCCGTGTTCGATCATGGGCTGCTTTACGGCGACGGTGTGTTCGAAGGTATCCGGCTTTATGACGGAAATATTTTCCGGTTGGAGGAGCATCTGGAGCGGCTCGAATACTCCGCCAAAGCCATCATGTTGGAGCTGCCGCTCACTCGGGACGAAATTCGAGTCGCGACCTGCGAGACGTGCCGCCAAAACGGCCTGACCGACGCCTATATCCGGCTGGTCGTCACGCGCGGGGTGGGTGATTTGGGTCTGGCGCCGTGGCTTTGCCCAAAACCGACGATCTTCATCATCGCGTCGAAGATCTCGCTTTATCCGCAGGAGCACTACGACAACGGCCTCGCGATCGTGACGGTGCCCACGCGCCGCATCGGCCCCGCGTCTTTGCCGCCGGCGATCAAGTCGTTGAATTATCTCAATAATATCTTGGGTAAAATCGAGGCGAAGCTGTTTGGGGCGTTGGAGGCGATCATGCTCAACGAGCAGGGGAATGTGGCCGAGTGCACGGCCGACAATGTCTTCATCGTGCACAAGGGGACGATCATCACTCCGGCTGCATCCCAAGGCGCACTCAAAGGTATCACGCGCGGTGCGGTCATCGACATCGCGGCCGAGTTAGGAGTGCCCTTGCGGGAATCGGACATGACGCGCTACGACATCTGGTGCGCCGACGAGTGTTTTCTCACCGGCTCCGGCGCCGAAGTTATCCCGGTCGTTAAGTTGGACGGGCGAGTGATCGGCTCCGGTAAACCCGGCCCCATTACCCACCGTGTGCTCGAGGCTTTTCGCCGCCGCGTGCTGATCGAAGGCACTCGCATTTGACCCGGACGGGCCAGATGTGCGCAGGGTCCGATTCGCGATTGAGCCAATCGGGCTCAGCTGGAATTCTTCGTTCCGCGCACTTGCCAGCGCGAGTTGCCATGGCATGTTCCCTGCAGAATCAAACCGCTCCATGGCCAACCCGTTAAAATGCGATCTCTGCGACAAACCCGCGACCGTCCATCTCACTCAGATTGTAAGCAGCAAAGTCCACAAGGTGGACCTTTGCGAGGCGTGTGCCCAAGCCAAAGGGGTCACTGATCCGAGCGGATTCTCGCTTTCGGATTTGTTGCTCAAGGCTTCATTGAATCCCGAACCCAGCGGCGGAGCTCTGCGCTGCGAGTCATGCGGCTACACCCAACTCGACTTCAAGAAGCACGGTCGGTTCGGTTGCGCCGCATGTTACGACACCTTCAAGGGGATGCTCGATCCGATGCTGGACGGGATGCACAAAGGAATCACGCACAGCGGAAAGGTCCCGCAAACGGCCCTTGCCCGCAAATTTCTCCACGAAAAACTCACCAAGCTCGAGCTCGACCTCACGGACGCCATCAAGTCCGAGCGTTATGAAGAAGCCGCCCGCACCCGCGATGAAATCAGCCAAGTCAAACAAGCCGCCAACCAGCCGCCGCCGCGCTGATACTCCCATGACGATCGCCTCGCTCATCGCTACGCCTTCGGAGCTGACGGATGCCGCCAGCAACAAGACCGCGATCGTGCTGATGACGCGTATCCGCCTCGCGCGCAACCTAGCCGGTCGGCCTTTTCCCGGCTGGGCGACTCCGGCGCAACGGGCCAAAATCGCTGAGACCTGCTCGGCCGCCGTTGCGGCAACGGTGCCGCTCAAACGAAATCTGAGCGTGTCCGTCAGCGAACTCGGCGAACTCGAAAAACAAATTCTCGTCGAGCGCCACCTGATCAGCCGCGAACTCAGCGGATCCAAGCAGGGGAGCGCGGTCATCATCAGCAAAGACCAGACGGTGTCCGTGATGGTCAACGAAGAGGACCATCTCCGCATCCAGGTGTTACGCGCCGGCTTTCAGCTCAAAAAGAGCTGGAATATTATCAACGGCCTCGACACCTCACTGGAGGCCAGCCTCGACTTTGCGTTCTCACCGACGCTCGGCTATCTCACCGCTTGCCCGACGAACCTAGGCACCGGCATGAGGGCGTCCGCGATGATGCACTTGCCGGCGTTGGTCATTGCCAGCCAGATGGAAAAGGTCGTCCGCGCGGTTAACCAACTCGGCATGGTCGTGCGCGGACTTTTTGGCGAAGGCTCCGATGCGAGCGGAAGTATTTTTCAAATCTCGAACCAGACGACTCTCGGCGAATCCGAGGAAGCGATTTTGAAACGTCTGACCAGCGTGCTCCAATCAATCATCGAGCATGAGCTCAATGCGCGGGAGAAGCTCCTCGAGGCCGATGCGGGTAAACTCTTCGATAAAGTCGGTCGTGCTTTTGGGATTTTGCAAAACAGCCATTTACTCAACTCGAGTGAGGCCATGAATCTGTTGTCGTTAATCCGGCTCGGTATCGACCTCGGTGCATTTCCGGACGCCAACCGCTCGACCATCGACCGACTGTTCATCGAAGCCCAACCGGGGCATCTCCAGCACGCGCAAAAGGGTGAATTTGATCCCGGCCAACGCGATTTGCTGCGCGCCGCGCACCTCCGGTCCGAGTTTGCCAATTTTGTGCACCCGGATTTCTCTCCTATTAACAGCGAAAAGAACTAAACCGCACTCCACTCTACGCCGATGTCCCAAGAACCCATGAATAATTTCACGCCGCGCGCCCAGCAGGTGCTCGCGCTCGCCCGGAAAGAAGCTGACCGGTTTCACCACAACTACGTGGGCACCGAGCACATTCTCCTTGGGCTGATCAAACTCGGCCAAGGCGTCGCCGTGAGCGTGCTGCAAAAAATGGGGCTCGACCTCGAAACGGTGCGCGGGGCCGTCGAGAAACAAGTAGGGACCGGTCAAGAAACCAAGACGCCCGGGAGCATCCCCTACACACCGCGCGTCAAAAAAGTCCTCGCCCTTGCCGGTAAGGAAGCGAAGACGCTCAACCATTCTTACGTCGGCACCGAACACATTTTGCTCGGATTGCTCCGTGAGGGCGAAGGCGTGGCCGCCCGCGTGCTCAAGTCGCTCGACATCGATATCGAACGCACCCGCAATGAAATTCTCCGCGAACTCGATCCGCAGTTCTCGGGCAGCGGTTCGGGCGAGTCCGGCGCACCCGGCGACGAAGCCGCCGCGGGATCGCCCCAGCGCACGTCGGGCGCATCCGACGAGAAGAAAGAAGTGAAGACCCCGGCGCTCAAGGCCTTTGGTCGCGACCTCACGGAACTCGCCCGCAAAGGCGAAATGGATCCTGTCGTCGGTCGGAAAAATGAGATTCGACGTGTCGTGCAGATTCTTTGCCGTCGCACCAAAAACAATCCGGTGCTCATCGGCGAAGCCGGCGTGGGCAAGACGGCAATTGCCGAGGGCCTCGCCCAGGAGATTGTGGCCGGAAACGTGCCTGAGATTCTGGCCGACAAGAAAGTCATCACGCTCGATCTCGCCCTCATGGTCGCCGGCACCAAATACCGCGGTCAGTTCGAGGAGCGCATCAAGGCGGTCATGGATGAAGTGAAGCGGGCAAAAAACGTCATCATCTTCATCGACGAGATGCACACGATCGTCGGCGCGGGCGCGGCCGAGGGCGCGATGGATGCATCCAACATCTTCAAGCCCGCGCTTTCCCGCGGCGAACTCCAATGCATCGGCGCAACCACGCTCAACGAGTATCGTAAATACATCGAGAAAGACTCCGCCCTCGACCGTCGATTCCAGAGCGTAAAAATTGAGCCGCCCTCGGTCGAAGACACGATTACGATTCTTAAGGGTATCCGGGGCAAATACGAAGATCATCACAAAGCCACCTTCAGCGACAAATCACTCGAAGCGGCGGCCAAGCTTTCCGACCGCTATATCACGGGCCGCTTTCTGCCTGACAAAGCGATCGACGTCATGGACGAGGCCGGCTCGCGCGCCCGTATCTCTGCTCTCGTGCGCCCGCCCGACGTCGATGGCCTGACCAAGGAAATTGAAAGCGTTTGCGCCGCGAAGGAGAAAGCGATCGCGGACCAGCACTTCGAGGAGGCCGCGAAACAGCGCGACACCGAGAAACAACTCCGCGCGAAACAGGACGAAATCACGGCGGAGTGGCGTAAGTCCCGCGACGAAAAACGGATTCAGATCGACGAAGAGCTCATGATGCAGGTCGTGGCCGACTGGACCGGAATCCCGCTTTCCCGGATGGAGAAGAAGGAGAGCGAGAAATTGCTCACGCTCGAACTGGAGATTCAGAAAAACGTAGTCGGCCAAGAAATTGCCGCCAGCGCCATCGCCCGGGCCCTCCGTCGCTCGCGCGCCGATCTCAAAGACCCGCGTCGCCCAATCGGCTCGTTCATGTTCGTCGGCCCTACCGGTGTCGGCAAAACGGAGACCGCGAAGCAGCTCGCGATGCAGATGTTCGGCAACCAAGACGCGCTCATTCAGATCGACATGAGCGAATACATGGAAAAATTCGCCGTTTCACGCCTTGTGGGCTCGCCTCCCGGCTACGTCGGCTACGAAGAAGGCGGCCAACTCACCGAAGCCGTCCGTCGCCGGCCTTACGCCGTCATCCTATTCGACGAAGTTGAAAAGGCGCACCCCGACGTGCTGCAGATTCTTCTCCAGATTTTGGAGGACGGTCGTCTGACGGATTCACTCGGTCGCACGGTGGATTTCCGCAATACGATTATCATCATGACGAGCAACGTCGGCGCCGCGCTCTTGCAGCGCCAAACCTCCATGGGTTTTGCCGCTGCCGCCACGACCTTCAACGACGCCGAAAAGATGCGCGAGAAGGTGCTCGAAGAAGCCAAGCGGGTGTTCAAACCGGAGTTCCTCAACCGCATTTCCGACATCGTTTTCTTCCGTCCGCTGGATAAGAATGACCTGATCAAGATCGTCGAGATCGAGATCATCAAGTTCGCCAAGCGCCTCGTCGATCGGAAGATCACACTCGAGTTTTCGACCGAGGCCAAGGCGCTCTTGATCGAAAAAGGCTACGACGAAAAATATGGCGCACGGCCTCTGCGGCGAGCGGTCGAGCACTACGTTGAAGATCCGCTCGCCGAGGCGCTCCTGCGCGGAGACGTCAAGGAGGGCGAAGCGGTCATCGTCGAGCGCGACGGCGAGAAGCTCACCTTCAAACAAAAGACGCCCCCCGCTGCGACGGGTGTGACGCCCTAAACTAAACGGCCAGCCGCCGGATAAACGAAACCCCGCCCGCCGAGGAAACGGTGAGCGGGGTTTCTGTTTTCATCAGCACGCCGGCGGTCGGGCGGCGCGCGATCAGGTTTGCCCCGGTGACGACTCCCCACTGAATCGAGCCATGTCGTTGCGGGCATTTTTGTTGGGTTTGGGTCTGACGGTGGGCGTCGGTGGCTATCCGGCCCCGGCACCGATTTCGGACGCGGAGGTGGTTTTGCCCCCCACGCCCGCGCGGCTCGCCGCATTGGCTAAAACGGCAGGGACGGATCACTGGCGCTCGTCGGTGCCGCTACTTCGCACCGCGGCGCGGACGGCCTACTTGCGCGAGCGATCGGAGGCGGCAAATCGATGGCTCGTAGTCTCCCGTTGGGCGGCGTTGTTGGCCAAGAGCGAGGCGGAGTTCGTGCCGGAGTGGATCAAAGCCATCGAGGGCGCTCGGGTTGAGCGCCCCAACCTGGCCTCTCTTTACGACACCGTTAATCTGCCTTTGGGCCGCTGGCTGTCGCCCGATCTGCAGCGCTGGCTCGTGGGCAACGCGGCGTTCGGCGACGAGTTCTTTTCCCTCTTGGCTCCGCAGGACCACCTGCCCGCGGCGTTTCAGATTCTCAACGCCTTGCATCGCCGCGATCCGGTCAAGTTCGCCCGGTACTCCTCGCTCGCGCTGGCGATCGCGCTCGTGCACGACGTGCCGCCTCCGCCGCATTGGCCGCACGGTCAGGTCTCGGCGAAGACGCTGCCGAGAAAGATGAATACCCCGTCCGAGGCCTT
Source organism: Opitutus sp. GAS368 (assembly GCA_945882935.1). GTDB lineage: Bacteria > Verrucomicrobiota > Verrucomicrobiia > Opitutales > Opitutaceae > Tous-C4FEB. Next base: position 4,581 of record CAMCWW010000061.1, on the reverse strand, counting down.
TGACTGGTGGATCGCGGAGGATGTGGCCGGTCGAACCTTCCACCGTCTCTCTCGCTTGCAGGCCGACGAATTGAAATTCGTCGTCGACGCGGCGGCGCCTTTGGCCGAGCTGAAATGGACGCAGCAAGTGGCCGACTATCCGCTCAGCCATCTGGACCGCGCTTACACGATGGTGCGTTATCGGCAGGATCGGATCGCAAACAACACGCCTGTCTGGCCCGGCGCGACCTACAAGCTCCACGACATTTTGAAGGCCGGCGGCATCTGCGTCGATCAGGCGTATTTCGCGACGGAGACCGGAAAGGCAAGGGGCGTTCCGACGTTGTTTTTTACCGGCGCGGGCGACGATGGCAGGCACGCGTGGTTCGGGTTTCTCGATACCGCCCAAAAATGGAAATTTGATGTCGGCCGCTACGCCGAGCAGCGCTTGGTCACCGGGTACGCGCTGGACCCGCAGACGTGGAAAAAAATCTCCGATCATGAACTTATGTTCCTCGCGGAACGCTTCCGTACGTTGCCGACTTTTCGGCAGTCGGCCGGCCACGGTGCATTCGCCGAAGATTTTTTTGCCACCAAGGACTTCGAAGCGGCGGCGCGGGCGGCCCGGAGAGCGGTGACGCTTGAGCGGCGAAATCTCCCGGCTTGGGAAACGCTCTTGGCGGCCGAGGCCGAGTTGCCGCGCACGCCACGGCAGAACGAGGCGGTGCTACGTGAGGCGGTGCTCGCGTTTCAGTTGTATCCGGATGTCGCGGCCGGTTTCTCCAACCGCGTGAGTATGAGCCTGAGGGCGCGGGGCGAAACGAGCGCGGCCGAAGCCGAGGAGCGGGAGGTCGCCCGGCGCAACCGGTCAAAGCGAGGTGATCTTAGCGCCCAACAAGCGCGGGAGATTTTGCTTCGGAGCATGGCGACCGATCCCGTGCCGGCCCAGGAGCGAACTTATCAGTCGATTTTGGCGAGTTTCGGGCAAGGGGCGGGGATCGGATTTTTTGACCAGGTGGTGGTCACGTTCGTGCAGCATTTGGTTCGGCTGGGCCACAAACCGGCGGCGGAGCGTGCGCTGGTGCGGGCGCGGCAAACGTTGAAATTCGAGCCGAACAGCCAGTTAGATGAAGACTACTCGCGCTTGCTCGCTGCGGTGCGCGGGAGCTAGCGTCGCCCGGCGCCCGAAGCGGACCGCTCAGTCGGCAATGAAAACGTGGTCGCCGGTGCGCACATCGTCGTAGAGCTCGACGATATCGAGATTGCCCATCAGCACGCAGCCCGAGCTCAAGGGCTCGCCGAGGCGGCTTTCGTGATTCGTGCCGTGGATGTAGACGTAGCGCTCGTAGGTATCGACGTTGCCGCCGAGATTCACGCCGGCTTCGAGTCCACGAAGCCAGAGGATACGGCTCGTGATGAGATTGTCGTTCACCGCCGCATCGGGGAGTTCGCCATAGTGCCGACCGGTCGACACCCGGGATTTGAAAACCATGCCGGGCGGTTGACCGGCGCCGATGCGCTCGGCGATTTCGTGGAGCCCGCGCGGAGTGCCAAGAGAGTCCTTCACATTCGAAGGCGGGCGCTTGGAGGTGGAAATACCCCAGCTCTTCACGAGGTTTCCGGCCCGGTAGAATTGCAGGGTCGACGAGGATATCCGCACCAGCAGAACCCGATCTGCGGGCTTGATGCCGAGGCCGGTGCGGGTTTGGTTGTAAGACTCCCAGAGAGATTCCATGGACAAGACCGCTTCCTTCACTGTCGCAATCGTCGGCGCTACGGGCGTCGTCGGTCAAGAGCTGCTCGCGCTTTTGCTCGGGCGAAATTTTCCATTGGCCCGGTTGCGGCTTTTTGCCTCGGCGCGGTCGGTGGGTAAAGTCATCGAAAGTGGCGGTCAAAGATTCACCGTTGAAGAAGCGAAGCCGGGCGTATTCGGCGAGGTTGACGTGGCGTTCTTCGCCGTCGATGCCGCCACGAGCCGGGCGCTCGCGCCTGACGCGGTCAAAGCGGGGTGTCTCGTGATCGATAAGAGCTCCGCCTATCGGATGGACCCGGCGGTGCCGCTCGTGATTCCCGAGATCAATCCGGAGGGCCTGCGCTCGCATCAGGGAATCATTGCCAATCCCAATTGCTCGACGGCCGTCACGTTGATGGCGCTTTGGCCGTTGCATCTCCGGTTTGGTCTGAAGCGTTATTTTGTTGCCACTTATCAGTCGGTCTCGGGCACGGGCGCCGACGCGGTGGACGAACTCGAAGCGCAAATTCAAGCCCATGTCGCGGGCGCGCCGATGACGAAGCAGGTTTATCCTTATCAAATCGCGTTCAACGCCATCCCGCAGGCCGATTCGTTTGGAGCTGACGGTTACACCGGCGAAGAAACGAAGATGCGGGAGGAAAGCCGACGGATCATGGGCTTGCCGGACCTAAAAGTCTCCGCGACCTGTGTGCGCGTGCCGGTGGTGCGGGCTCACTCCGTTGCGGTGAATGCCGAGTTTGAGCGCCCGGTCGATGTGGCCGCGGCTCGTGAGGCGATCGCGGGGTTTGCCGGGGCCGAGTTGGTTGATGATCCGGAGCAGCGCCTTTACCCGACTCCCCTCGACTTCAGCCGCCGCGTGCAGTGCGGGGTTGGTCGGATCCGCGTGGATACGGCGCTCGACAACGGGCTTTCTCTCTGGGCGAGTGGCGACAATCTCTGGAAGGGGGCCGCCCTAAATGCCCTCCAAAACGCCGAACTCATGGTGCGCGACGGCACCCTCCGGCCGAAGGCCGCGCGCTGATTTTTCGTTGCATCGGCGGTCGATGCCACGCCCGAATAATTCCTTGTCATCGCCACTGCCCGCACGTTTTCCTCTTCCTTCGGCTCGGACGCTTAGCTCAGTTGGTTAGAGCATCTCGCTTACACCGAGAGGGTCGGGGGTTCGAGTCCCTCAGCGTCCACCACTTAAGATCGCCCTCGGGCTGGTTTTTTGGTTTCAGAGCGAGAATGGAGTTGTGTTGTATTACTCGTTGTTATCCATTGCAAACGGATAAACCAGAAACAAAACGAAACAACCACATGAATGGGTACAAAACAAAGAGTCCACCAAGCGAAATAATCGGGGCAAAGGTCAGGAAATTACTACGGGTAGATCGGCCTAGTCCGTTCCTTGTCCAGTGGGGGCGAGGCAGCGAGAAAAAGACCGAGTCCTTCAAGACTTCCGAAGAGCGCGACCAACGCTACGAAGAGATCCGGCAGGATATTTTTAGGGGGCGGGAAGACCGCGTCTTCAGTGACGCTGAGCTGACCGAGTACGCCGCCTTCAAGAACGCGGTCGGCGATGCAAACTGGATCGACGTCGTGTCCGGTTGGCGGGAGTACATGGGCAAGACCGGTCGGTTAACCTCGAAGCGTACCGTGAGCGAGGCCGCTGAGGATTACCTCAAGGAAGCCGAGTCGCTGCTGCGCGATGGTAAACTGGCTCGGGACACCTTCCGCCAGAAGCGCCACAAGATAACCCACTTCGCAGAGAAGTTCGGGGCCAAGCGCATGGTCGACGTGACCGCCGATGAGATCACGGGCTGGATCTTAAGCTTAGGCAGCAGCAACCCGCGCACGTTTAACTCCGTTCTCAAGCATGTCCGGGCGTTCTACAACCAGAACAAGAAGCACGTACCCGTGAGCCCTGCCGACGAGATAAAGCTGAAAGACGACAGCATCGATGAGGTGGGGATTCTTACACCCCAAGAGACGGCCAAGCTCTTTGGCTTCGCTTTAAAGAACAAACCCGACGCCATTGGGCGGCTGGCCCTTGAGGCTTTCGCTGGTCTGAGGTTCGGCTCTGCGGACAAGCTGTCGAAGGAGGACATCAACTTCAAGGAGCGGGGCATCATGCTGCCGAAGCACAAGGTGAAGACGCGCCGGCGGTTCTATCTCGACGATCTACCGGACAACCTCTGGGACTGGGTAGACCTGTCCACGGATGCGTGCTGGCAGATGGAGAAGAACGACTGGATGCACATGAAAAGTCGTCTCTTTGCTGGAGCTGCCGTGCCACACCCCCGGAATTGCCTGCGCCATTCGTTCTGCACCTACCACGTTTCGGCCTACAAGAACCCCGGGCGTACGGCGACGATCCTCTGCCATCAAAACCAGACCCAGCTCTGGGGTCACTACCACGGGATCGCCAGCCAAGCAGCCGGATTGACCTACTTCTCGATAAAGCCGGAGAACGTGGAGCAGATCGCGGCGGGCTAAACCGTCTCGTCTTTCCCTTGAGCGGTGAAGAAAGGCCGCTCTTGGGTAAGCTCGATGTCCGCGTGGAACTCAGTGCATCTGCCCTGCCAGGCCACTCGGAACTCGACGCCGGTCGCGGTGTACAAAATCCCCGTCACTATCCCGGGCTCGTCTTCAGTCCGGTGATAGACGAGGTCTCCAACCTTGTAGGCTACTCGGTCGGCTTTCATGGTGGTTAATACCTGTCGGCGACTCGGCGGGTCGACCAGAAGTGATCGGAGCCCTCGCGAATGTCGTCAGCCAGATCGCGGTAGAAGCCCACTGAGGTGGGGGAATCCCGGTGGCGTTTAGGGGTGCTTGCTCGCTTCTTAATTGATGCGCGCTGCCACTTG
>CAMCWW010000060.1:0-23826 GCA_945882935.1 Opitutus sp. GAS368 | reverse complement strand
CTGATCTTCGTGGCGTGGCTCACGCGCGAAGTGACGTTTGTGCTGAATGTCGCCTTCTCGTTGCGTGGGCTCACGGCGGGGGCGTTGCTCGGATCGCTCGTGATCGCGCTGTTTTGGCGACGTCTCGGAGCACGGGCGACGATGGCGGGGATGATCGCATCGCTGGTGGTGATGAACTGCATTTATTGGCCGGCAACCCTACCCGCGCTGCAGCCATGGTGGTGGGCGACGTTCGGCGGAGAAGTGTTCTGGCCCTGGTTCACCGTCATCGGAGCGGCAGTGACGCTCGGCGTGGCGTGGGCGACACGGACGCTCTGGCCCGAGCGTGAGGCAGTGAAGCGGGCGACCTTGGAAAACTAAGTTGGCCCGTCGAAGGCGGCGAAGTTGCAACCGGGGTTAGACCGGGTTTCGTCCGACGTTCGTGGATCCTCTCACTCACACGCTCCTCGGGGCCAGTCTCGGTTATTTTGGTTTCGGTCGTCGGCTCGGCCGCGCGACGTCGGCGAGCGTGGGCGCACTCGCGGGGGCGGCGCCGGACCTCGACGTTTTGATCGGAAGCGCGGCCGATCCGTTGATCGCAGTGGAGTATCACCGGCACTTCACCCACGCGCTGCCGTTTGCGCTGGTGGGCGCGGCACTCGTCGTGGGATTGCTGTTGGTCTACCGGCCTTGGCGGGAGCGGTGGCGCGGGCAAATCGGTGTGGTCTGGGCGTGCGGGCTCGTTGCTTGGGTCAGCCATTGCTTGCTCGATTCGGCGACGAGCTACGGCACGCAGTTGATGTGGCCGTTCACGGATGAGCGTTTCGGCTGGGATTTTATCGCGGTGGTAGATCCTGCCTTCACGCTCGCGCTCGCGATCGGGCTCGGCGTTGCACTCATCCGCTTGCGACCGGGGGCGGCGTTGGTCGGGCTGATCGTCGCGGCGGGGTATCTGGGATTGGGTGTGGTGCAACATGCGCGGGCGGTCGGAGCGCAGGCGGCGGTCGCGGCGTCACGCGGGCATACGCCGACGCGGTTCGAGGTGATGCCGACGCTGGGCAACGTCCTCGTGTGGCGGGCGCTTTACGAGCACGGCGGCAAGATCCACGCCGACCGAATCCGGGTCGGCTTGGCGGGCGACGCCACGGTGCGTGGCGGGTGGGCGCTGGCCACGGTGGGTGCGGGCGAACTCACGGCGGACGAGCGGGCGCGGGACCGGCGGCGGTCGTTTGCGCGGTTCGCGTGGTTTTGCGAAGAATGGGTCGCGCGCAGCCCGAGCGACGCATCGGTGTTGGGAGACATGCGCTATTCGCTTTCGACGGAGGCCTTCGACCCGATCTGGGGTATCCGTTTCAACGCGCCGGGAGCACCGACAGAAATCGAGTGGGTGAACCGTTCGCGGGACCGGCGGGTGAGCCCGGGCGAGCTGTGGGAGGAGCTGCGAGGGCGGGATCTTCGGTTCATACCGGTTGGCAACGTGGCTCGGGTCGTGCAGTAGTCCCGGGCATGAATTCTCCGCTCCGTTTCTTTCTGCTTATCGGTGCATGTGCCGGCGTGCTCTGGTCCGCGCCCGGTGATCGCACGCGGGTGACGATCATCTCGACCACAGATCTCCACGGAAACATTTTCCCGATCGATTACTACACGAACCGCCCCTCCAACGTCGGTCTCGCGAAAGCGGCGACGCTGATCCGGCAGGCGCGCAAGGACGACCCGAACCTGATTCTAATCGACTCGGGCGACACGATTCAGGGCACGCCGCTGGCGTATTTTCACAACCGGAAGAACAACCTGCCGCCCGATCCGATGATGCTGACGATGAGTGCGCTGAAATATGACGCGCTCGCGATCGGCAACCACGAGTATAACTTCGGCCCCGCGGTGCTGGAGAAGGCGCGGCGCGAAGCCTCGTTTCCGTGGCTCTCGGCGAACACCTACCGCACGGGAACCGAGGAGACGGCGTTTGCGCCCTACCTGATCAAGGAGGTAAATGGCGCGCGCGTCGGCATCCTCGGGCTGACCACCCCGAGCGTGCCGAGCTGGGAGAATCCGGAGAATTTCATCGGTTTGGAGTTTCGTGATCCGGTCGCCTCGGCGCGCAAGTGGGTCGCGCACCTGCGCGCGACGGAGCGGGTCGATGTGGTGGTCGTGGCGATGCACATGGGCATCGAGGCCGATTTGCGCACGGGGCAAGTCAACCCGGGCCAGATGCCGATGGAGAACGCCGCGCTCGCCATCGCCACGCGCGTTCCGGGCATCGACGTGATCGCGATGGGCCACACGCACCGGGAGGTCTCGTCGCTTTATCTCAACGGCGCGCTGCTCGCCCAAGCCGGCCGCTGGGGTGACTGCATCATGCGGGCGGATGTTTTTCTGGAGAAGAACGCCCAAAATCGCTGGCAGGTGATTTCAAAAGGCTCGCGCACGATTCCAGTGACGGACGCGACCGTGGCCGACCCGGCGACCCTTGCCCTCGGTGAACCTTACCACGCGGCGACCCAAGCGTGGTTGAACAAAGTCGTCGGCCAGTCGGCGGTCGAACTCACGGCGCGGGACGCAACGTTCAAAGACAATGCGCTGCTTGATCTGATTCATCGCGTGCAGCTTGAAGTGGGGAAGGCCGACGTTTCGCTGGCGGCGAGTTTCAACGCCCGGGCGCGCGTGGCCGCGGGCCCGGTTTCAGTGCGCGAGATCGCCGGTCTTTATATTTACGAAAACACGCTGGTCGTCGTCGAGGCCACGGGCGCGCAGCTCAAGGCCGCGCTCGAGCACTCGGCGCGGTATTTTCGCGAATACGAGGCGGGCAAGACGCCCGCCGAGTTGGTGGACGCAAAAATTCCAGGTTATAACTTCGATATCGCCGAGGGCGTGAGCTACGCGCTCGACCTCCGGCGCCCGATGGGCGATCGCATCGTCGATCTCAAGTGGCAGGGTCAGCCGCTCGACCCGGCGAAGAAGTTGCGCGTGGCGATCAACAACTACCGGCTCAATGGTGGCGGCGGTTACACGATGTTTAAGGACTGCCCGGTGGTCATGCGCTCGAGCACCGAGATCCGCGACCTGATCATCGACTGGGTAGAGCGGGGTGGGAAGATTCCGACGGAGCCGAGCGGCAATTGGCGGTTGGTGACGGAGTGATGAGCGGGGCCGAGGTAGGGCGGGGTCTCTGACCCGCCCTTGCGCGCCGCGGGTGGGCGCGGGCGCGGGCGTAGCGCGGGGGGCGTGGGCGTAGCGCGGAGGGCGTGGGCGTGGGCGTGGGCGTAGCGCGGAGGGCGGGTCGGAGACCCAGCCCTACTTTTTTAGGCGGAGTAGACGCCGCCGTTGATGTCGAGGGTGGCGCCGGTGATGAAGCCGTCGAATTCGCTCGCGAGAAAGACGGCGGCGCGCGCGACGTCGTCGGCGTGGCCGGCGCGGCCGAGCGGGATCCCTGCGATCGTGGCCTGGGCGGATGCGGCGGTGGTATGGGTGTTGTGGAAACTCGTGCCGAGGATGAGACCGGGGGCGATGGCGTTGACGCGCACGCCTTGCGGTCCGAGTTCGTTGGCGAGGGCGCGGCTGAAGGTGAGCACGGCGCCCTTGGCCGTGGAGTAGGCGAGGGAGCCGGCGTGTCCGCCCTTGCGGCCGGCGAGGGAAGAGAGGTTGACGATGCTCGCGCCGCCGCGGGTTTTCGCGGACTCAATCAAGTGGGGTGCGGCGGCGCGGGTGATGCGGCGCAGGCTGCCGACGTTGAGCGACATCACCTCGGACCAGAACTCGTCGTCGGCGTCGGGCAAGGTGCGGCGGCCGACGAGGGAGCCGGCGTTATTGATCAGAATGTCGAGTCCGCCGAGAAACGCGACGGCCTCGGCGACGAGGGGATTGCAGCCCTCGGTGGAGGTGAGGTCGGCGCTCGCGCTGGCGAAACGGCGGCCGAGAGCGGCGGCCTCGGTGGCGAGCTCCTTCGCCCCGGCGGCGCTGCTGCGGTAGTGCACGAATACATCGCAGCCGGCGGCGAGCAGGTGGCTACTGATGGCGAGGCCGATGCCTTGGGCGCCGGCGGTGACGAGGGCGCGTTTGCCGAGGAGTTTTCGGGCGGAAGAGGAGGACATGGCGGAGACGGTTGAGAGGGGCAAAATAGGGTCAACCTTGGAGCGCGGAGGTTTCCCTTTGCGCGGGCGGGGAGGTTGGGCAGGCTGTGGTGGTGGCTGCGATTGCTTCGTCTTATTCTCCAAAAGAAGAGTTGGCCAACGCCATCACGCACGGGATCGGGGTGATGCTGAGTATCGTGGGGCTGGTGTTGATGGTGGTGGTCGCGACTGCGCATGGCACGGCAAGGCACGTGACGAGTGTGGCGATTTTCGGGGCTGCACTTGTGCTGCTTTGTACGAGTTCGACGCTCTATCACAGTGTGCCGGGAGCGGACCGGAGGCGGATGCTGCGCAAGTTCGATCATGCGGCGATTTTTCTGCTGATCGCGGGGACGTATACGCCGTTTTTGCTGGTCAGTCTGCGCGGGCCGTGGGGTTGGAGTTTGTTCGGGGTGATTTGGGGACTCGCGGCGGCAGGGATTGCGCTAAAGTTTTGGTTCGCGGGGCGTTTTAAGATCATCTCGACGCTCATCTATCTGACGATGGGTTGGATGGTCCTAGTGGTTTCCAAGCCGATGTTGGCGGCGGTGGGCTCGGGCGGGCTCGGGCTGCTGCTGGGCGGCGGACTGTGCTTTACGCTGGGCGTGAGATTTTATCTGTGGAAGCGGCTGCCGTATCACCACGCGATCTGGCATCTTTTTGTGCTGGGGGGAAGCGGTTGTCACTGGGCGGCGGTGTATTTCCATGTTTTGCCCCGCTCGCACGGGTGACGCGCGCGATTGTCAATTGGACGGAGGCGGAGCGGAACGGGCGTCGGCGAGCGACGCGCCTACGGTTCAGAAACCGGGAAACGGCTGGGCGCGCTGGCAGAGCTGGAGCGGGATGCCCCAGGGGTCGCGGAGCATGATGAGCAAGGAGCCGTCGGGCTGCGGCTCGTCGAGCACGTGCGTGGCACCGGCGGCGAGGAAGCGGGCGCAGTCGGCGCGGGCGTCGAGCGAGTAGAGTGCGACATGGAAGCAGAGCGGATGGGCCGCGGCGAAGTCGGGGACGGCGGCGGCGGGATTGTGATAAATCTCGAGCGTCACGCGGCCGGTCTCGTCGGCGAGGAAGTGTCTGTGAGGTGGTTCGATTTGGGAGCGGGTAATCTGCCAGCCGGCGTGGCGCACATACCAGGCGGCGAGGGCGCGGGGATCGGGAACGTTCAGGGCGAAGTGTTCGAATTTCATGGGTGAGAAACAGGGGCGCGTCAGTTGAGCCGCCAAAGAGTGAAGTTGAGGAACGTGGCGAAGGAAACCCAGGCAAGATATGGCGCCCAAAGGTAGGCGGCGGTGCGGTCGGCGCGCGCGAGCCGGAACTGGAGCACGACAAGCGCCGACCAAAGCAACAGGATTTCCATGAGGGCGAGAGCGGGGCGACGCAGGCCGAAGAAGAAGACGGACCAGAGGAGGTTGAGGCCGAGTTGCACGAACCAGAGGCGGAGGGTGAGCGTGGCGCCGGGCTCGGTGCGCTTCAGCCACACGCGCCACGCGGCGACCGCCATCATCAGGTAGAGCGCGGACCAGACGGGGCCGAAGATCCAGCCCGGCGGGTTCCAAGAGGCTTTATTGATCGTGAGATACCACGTGCTGACACTCGAGCCCGTCGCGACTCCGCCGATCGCGGCGGCGGAAAATGCGGCGATGACAAAAAGGACGAGGGCGAGCCAGCGATTCATGGACGCCAGTGAGCGCGGCTCAGTCGGGGAGCGCAAGCGGAGGCACGGAGGGGCGAGCGACGTAGCGTCGGGCGATGGACGAGAACGTGGGCGCGGAGGGCGGGCCGGAGACCCTACCCGACTTCTTTTGAGAGGGTTAGATGGAGCCGAGGCCGATGAGACGTTGTGACAACCGCCCGCGTCGATCGCAGCGGGCTGCTGCGGCCCGAAGACGGCCGGTTTGTCATCTAATAGATGACAATGGCGGATGGCCTCGTAGGCCTCGAGGACCTGGCGGGAAGGGAATTTTTCGGCGCGCTCGGTTACGTGGGGCGCGCCGACGAGGCCGTCGAAAATCACTGCGTGGGCGGACATAAATTTTAACCACGAAAGACAAGAAATACACGAAAACTCAGGGGATCTTATTTCATGTATTTGGTGTATTTCGTGGTGAACTAAGGGTTGAGGCCGGGGGCTCGATGGAGCGGTAAAATTTTGAAACGAGGTTGGCGGGCGTGAAGTGGACGCGGCGCCGCGATGCGACATGGAGGCGACGTTGCCGCGGGAGTGGCCAGCGTAGTTGTGGGCGCGCCGACGAGGCCGTCGAAATTCACTGCGTGGGCGGAAATAAATTTTTAACCACGAAAGACAGGAAATATACGAAAACACAGGGGATCTTATTTCGTGTATTTGGTGTATTTCGTGGTGAACTAAGGATTGAGGCCCGGGGGGGATTTGGGCGGGGAGTTTGAGATCGGGAACCCCGATGCTGGCGACGTGGTAGAAGCAGTAGTCGGCGGCGAAAAAGGCAGGGGGCGGTGGTTGCTGCTTTGGCCGACGCCGCCGAAAGGCGCGGCGCCGCTCGCGCCGGTGAGTTGTTGGTTCCAGTTGATGAGGCCGGTGGCGAGGTCGCCGAAAAGATTGAACCCGTGGCGCGACCTGACGCCGCGCGAGCGGGAGATTGCGCTGCTGGGGTGCGAAGGCCACCGCAACGCGGAAGTCGCGAAACGGCTGAGCAAGAGCGTGCGCTCGATCAAGGCGCAGTTGGATTCGGGTTTCGGAAACTCGGGGTCGAGTCGCGGGCGAAGTTGATGGCGATGTTGAGCTGATTCGGCGGGCGACGGACATGAGGGTTTCGGCTGGAGGCAGCGACGTCTTGGCAGATTTCGGACAGTTGTCCGAATCGGGGTTGAAAAATGGTCTCGACGGTGCACGGTTGATCGCATCGGTTTGAGTTTTAGTTCGTCTCCTCCCCGATTCCCAATCGCCGCAACCGTAATCTTTTCACGCTTCAACCACACATCCCCATGAAAACTTGGTCCCGCAAAGACTTCCTTAAAACGTCACTCATTGGCAGCGGCGCCGCTCTCGTCGCCGGTTCTTCCCGGCTTTACGGTCAGGTTGCGCCCGCAGCCGGTAGCGCCGCGGGCGACATCCGTGTCGCCGTCGTCGGCATCAACGCACAGGGCGCCGGCCACATGCGCGATTACATCAACAAGCTGCCCGGTGCGCGGCTCGTCGCGCTCTGCGACGTGGACTCCGAGGTCTTGGCCAAGCGCACGGCTGAGTGCGAAAAAGCCGGCGTGAAAGTGGAGACTTACCTCGACTACCGAAAGTTGCTGGAGAACAAAAATATCGATGCGATCGTGCTCGGCACGCCGAATCACCAACATGCGATCCAGACGATTTGGGGTTTGCAGGCCGGCAAGGATGTTTACGTCGAGAAACCGGTCTCACACAACGTTTGGGAAGGCCGCCAAGCGGTCGCGGCGGCGGCGAAGTATTCCAAGAACATCGTGCAGGCGGGCACGCAGAACCGTTCGTCGCTCGATATCATGGAGGCCATCGCCTACGTGCGCTCGGGCAAATTGGGCAAAATCCAACACGCGCGCGGTCTGTGCTACAAACTGCGCGAGAGCATCGGCCGCACCACGGGGCCGCAGGCGTTGCCGGCTTCGATCAGCAAAGAAGGTTACGATCTCTGGACGGGTCCGGCGGATCTTACGCCGCCACGGCGCAATGGCCCGCGCGGCGGCCCGGTGCACTACGATTGGCACTGGATCTGGAACTATGGCGGGGGCGATATCACCAACCAAGGCATTCACCAGGTCGACGTCGCGCGCTGGTTCCTCGGCGAGCCCGGGCTGCCGGCGTCGGTGATGAGCGTGGGCGGCCGTTTTGGTTATCAAGATGACGCCGAGACCCCGAACACCCTGATCACGACGTTCGGCTACGCCAAAGCGCCGTTGATTTTTGAAGTGCGCGGCCTGCCCGCCAAGACGGGCATGAAGGCCATGGATGCTTTCCGCGGTTCGCGTGTCGGCGTAATCGTGCAGTGTGAGGGCGGCTACGTCACGGTGGCCGAAACCGGCAACGCGAACATCTACGATAACGACAACAAGCGGATCATGGCGCTCACCAAGGGCGGCAACGGATCGCACCGGGCGAACTTCGTGAAGGCCGTGCAGAATCGAAAAGTCACCGTCGGGCTCATCGAAGAGGCGCACTTCTCCTCGGCGCTCTGCCATATGGGCAATGTTTCTTATCTGCTCGGCGCCGAGAAATCGAATGCCGCCCTGCGCGAATCGATCGCCTGGGATCTGCCCACGAGCGAGGCCTACAGCCGCACGCTGGATCACTTGCGCGCGAACGACGTGGATCTCTCAACGGCGCAGGTCGTCAAAGGCCCGTTGCTGAATTTTGACAACAAGACCGAAATGTTCGTCGGCTCCGATCAAGTGTTGGTCGATGCGGCCAACAAGAGTCCGCTGCACAAGCGCACGGGTCGCGGGGCGTTCTCGATCCAGCAGATCGCTTAATCAGGGGCAAAGATCGGCATGCCTTCAACGGCGGCGACGGGCAATGGCCCGCGCTGCCGTTTTTTTTGGCGGCAGACGATATGCCGGCGTGGCCAAAACATGGTCCGGAGCACTTCGGTTTACGTTATCGCGGCGACCGCTCAGTCCAGACTTGGGCGAGATGGAGGAGCGTTTCGACGGCTTTGGCCATGTCTTGTAGGCTCACCCACTCGCGGGGGCTGTGAATCTCGTGCATGCCGCAAAAGAGGTTGGGTGTCGGGAGGCCGCGGGCGGTGAGGTTTGAGCCGTCGGTGCCGCCGCGGATAATTTTGGCTACGGGAGTGAGGCCGGCGCGGCGGTAGGCTTCGCCCGCGAAGTCGGCGGGCCGCGGGTCGCGTTCGAGACCGTAGCGCAGGTTGCGATACTGTTCGGCAAACGTGAGGACGCAGCGGGCGCGAGGTTCGACGGTGCGGAGCTCGGCGGTGATTTTTTCGAGGAGGGCGCGATGGGCGGCGAGGCCGGCGAGTTCGAAGTCGCGCAGGATGAGGTGCACGGTGGCGTGCTCGGCCGTGCCGGAAAGTTCGAACGGGTGGATGAAACCGGCGCGGTCGGCGGTGTGCTCGGGGGAGAACTCGGCGGGGAGCGCGGCGATCCAGCGGGCGGCGAGGCGGAGCGCGTTGACCATGACCCCTTTTGCCCAACCGGGGTGCGAGGCGACGCCGTGGATTTCGAGCACGGCGGAATCGGCGTTGAAGGTTTCGAGGTCAATTTCCCCGGGCGATTCGCCGTCGAGGGTGTAGGCGACGGCGGCGCCGAGTTGGGCGAGGTCGAGGTGGGCCATGCCGGCGGCGACTTCCTCGTCGGGGTTAAAGCAGAGACGGATTTTACCGTGGGGAATCTCGGGATGGAGCAAGAGATGCCGGGCGGCGTTCATCACGGTGGCGACGCCGGCTTTGTCGTCGGCCCCGAGGAGGGTTTTGCCGCTGGCGGTGATGAGGTCGTGTCCGAGGACGGTGCGGAGGAGCGGAGTGTTTTCGAGGGTGAGGGTTTGGTTGGGATCGTCGGGCAGAACGATGGGTTGGCCGGTGTAGGCGCGGTGGACGAGCGGGGTGGCGGCGCCGGGGAGGTTGGGAGCGGTGTCGACATGAGCACACCAAGCCATGACGGGAACGGGCTGGGTGACGGTGGCGGGAATGGTCGCGAGCACGTAGCCTTGGGCGGTGAGCGTGACCTCTGTGGCGCCGAGGGCGGTGAGTTCGGCGGTGAGCAGGCGAAGGAGATCCCACTGGCCCGGGGTGGTGGGCGTGGTGGTCGAATGCGCATCGCTGCGGGTGTCGATCTGGACGTAGCGGAGGAAGCGGGCGAGGAGGTCGTCGGAGTCGATAGTCATAGAAGAGGGAAGGGTGGGACGCAAAAAAGGCGCGACCGAAGCAGGCCGCGCCGCAAAGGAGAGGTCAGAGGGTGCCAGTGCGGCGACTACTTTTTGACGCTGAAGGCGGCGGTGAAGACGGTGGCTTCCCACATGATCTTGATCTCGCCATTACCGTCGGGGGTTTTGCCGATGTTGATGGTGAGTTGATCGACGGGAGCAACGAGGCTGCCTTTGACGAGTTCGATGCGCGCGAGGTCGCTCTTTTCATCCACGGGGGTGCCCCATTTCCCGATGTTGGTGCTGAAGGCGAGTTTCGAGGGGCCGGTGGCGGAGGGCACGATGTAGAGCGTGTAGGCGCCGGCGGGAATGGTCGTACCGCCGAAAACGAGTGGGCGCTGGGTCAAGAAAAGCGTGGCTTCGTCGGCGCCGAGGCGGTCGGCTTTGTCCCATTTCACGAGGCCGCCCCAGATCACGCGGTTCTCGCCGGTTTTCGGGTCTTTGGAAAACGGGCGACCGTAGGTGATGGAAACCAAGGTGACGTTGGGGCGCTCGCCGATACGGGCGAAGACGGTTTCGTGGGGGCTGACACGTTTTTGCTGGGCGACGAGAGGAAGCGATCCGACCGTCAGAGCGGCGAACGCGAGGAGAAGCGTGGCGAACTTTTTCATGGGATGAATTTTTGTTTTGGGCACGGCAGCGGGACAACCGCCGACCGCGAAGGTGACGGTAAACGGCCGGGGCTTGTCAATTGGCGGGAGCGCGGGGCCGGCCCTTGACGCGGGCGGTGCGGTGGGACCGGATGACGAGCTATGGCGCGCAGTGTGGTTCTTGCAGGCACGGTGCGGTGTGAGCGATGTCAGCTCCCGCCGCGTTGGTGCGTGTGCGCGGGGCTTGGGCCGGTTGAAAGCGCGTTGCAGGCCGACGTGCTGATGCACTCGCGGGAGCAATGGCGGCCGAGCAGCACGGGAAAATTGATCGAACGGGTGATGACGGGGGCGCGGGTGCACGTTTACCGGCGGGAGGCGCCGCCGGAACGGGCGACAATCGCCACGGCGGGACGCGAGCTGTGGGTGTTGCATCCGCTGGGCGAATCGCTTGGGACCATGACGTTGCCGCCGGCGGCGAACGTGCAGGTGTTATTGCTCGACGGGAGCTGGGGTGAAGCGGCGGAAATGGTGCGCGCGGTGGAACCTTGGGGCCGGCGAGTGAGCGTGCCGATGACGGGAAAGAGCCGCTACTGGCTGCGCGAACAGCAGGGCGAAGGAAAATTTTCCACGATCGAAGCGTTGCTGGCGGTCTTGGCGGTTTTGCAGGAACGCGACGCGGAGGCGCACCTGCGGCTGCATTTCGAGCTGCTGGTCTATGCCACCTTGCTGGCGCGGGGACGAAAGTGGCCGGCGGCTGAGTATTTGGAGGGGTCGCCGATCAAAAAAGTCCTGCCCGAATTTCTCGCCCGTTTGGTGCAGCCCCGAAGAGGCGAGCCGCACGCGGCCCGACGGTCACCCACCGAGCGGCAGGGTGAAGCCGAATAACGCGCCGCGACCGCGTTTGCCCTCGGCCCAGATCCGGCCGCCGTGGTCCTCGGCGATCGTGCGACAGATCGACAGGCCGAGGCCGGTGCCGTTGGCCTTACCGTGGGTGGCAGAGGATTCGAAGCGCTTTGGGCGCTCGCGGACGCGCTGCCCTCGCCGTAGTCTTCGACCGCGAACCGCAGTAGTACGGTGGTGCGCTTGATTTGGCGGGAGATGGTCTGTTGCGCCTTGGCGCGTTGCGGCTCGGTGCGCTCGGCTTGAAGACTCTTGTCGAGGCAGTTTGATTCAGGGTGCGCATCCGGCGGCTGAATTCGCGGATAAAATCGAGCGCGAGGCGCGGGCGCGCGTCGAGGAGGTGGCGCTAGGCAGTCCCGAGATTACCAGAGCGTTCGGGACGTCGAAGGATCTGGATCTCAAAAAGGTGGGAGCGGGACGATGCGAACAAGCCTCGTGGCTTAAAGCGGAGATGTTTACCGGGGGCGTTGGAATTTCGATTGAGTGACTGCCCGGTCCGGGCTTTTTCATCTGTCGATGAACTTCCGGATTTTATTGGCGGGTCTTTTGCTTTCCGTGGTCGGGCCGGTTCGGGCTTCCGAGGCGGCTTCGCCGGAAAAGCTCGGCTTTTCCGGTGAGCGTTTGCAGCGGCTCGATGCGGTGATTCAGGCTCAGGTCGAGCAAAAGAAAATTGCAGGCGTGGTGCTTTACGTGGCGCGCGAGGGCAAGGCGGTGCGGCATCGGGGCTATGGGATGGGCGACCTTGAGGCGGGCAAGCCGATGACGACGGACGCGATTTTCCGGATCGCGTCGATGAGCAAGGCGGTAACGACGACGGCAATCATGATGCTCTATGAAGAAGGGAAATTGATGCTCCGCGATCCGGTTTCCAACTACATCCCCGAATTCAAGAACTCGATGGTGGCCGTCGCGGCGCCCGACGGCAGCGCGGAGAAAGTTGCGACGGTGAAGGCGAAGCGGCCGATCCAGATCCGCGACTTGCTGACCCACACGGCGGGACTCACCTACGGCACGGGCCCGGCGGCGGAACTTTACCGGCAGGCGAAGTTCACCGGTTGGTATTTCGCCGATCGCGACGAGCCGATCGGCGATGTGATCAAGCGGCTGGCGGCGCTGCCCCTGAACGGCCAGCCGGGTGAAGTTTATCAATACGGTTACTCGACGGATGTGCTCGGTTATCTGGTGGAAGTAATTTCCGGAATGCCGCTGGACCGGTTTTTCGCGGAGCGGATTTTTGGGCCGTTGAAAATGGTCGACACGAGTTTCTTCCTGCCGCCGGAGAAAGCGGCGAGGCTGGTGCCGGTCTATGGGATTGAGGCCAAAGGTGCGCTCGGACGCGGTGACCAAGGCGACTTCGTGACCGGGCCGCGGAAGTGTTTCTCGGGGGGCGCGGGCTTGCTGTCGACCGCCGGCGATTATGCGCGGTTGTTGCAGATGTTTTTGAACGAAGGTGAACTCGACGGCGTGCGGTTGCTTGCGCCGAAGTCGGTCGAGTTGATGCGGGCCAACCACACCGGCACGAAATACTCGGGCGACACCGGGGCGTTTGGTCTTGGTTTCTGGGTGATGCCGGATGTCGGCGCCTTCGGCGAACTGGGCAGTGCGGGCTCGTATGGCTGGGGGAGCGCTTACTTCCCGCAGTATGTCGTCGACCCGAAGGAAAAGATCGTGGCGCTGCTGATGACGCAGTTGCGGCCGGCGGGCGGGAACGATCTCAACCAAAAGTTCAAGGTGATGCTCTATCAAGCCCTGATCCCGCCGAGCGCAGGCAAGTGAACAACGCCCGCGCCGCGCCGGTGTGGGCGGTCAGCGGCGAAACGGGCCGCGGCCAAAGCGGGGGTCGGAACCGTCGTCGCCGAAATAGGGCAGGCCCTTGCCGTGGTATTCGGCGTAGGTGAAGGCGACGGAAAAATTGCGCTGTGGATCTTCGTAAACGGTGGTGAAGGAGCCGCCGTAAAATGTGCGACTGCTGCCGGCGGTGCCGACGGTTAGGGTGAACTCGCCGTGGAGTTGGGGTTTGTAGGTAACGGTTTCGATGACCGTGTGGTCGGCCGTTTTTGCGCGGGTGGCGAGAGTGAGAACGAGCACGGCAGGGCGTTGGGCGACGGCGCGGGCGACGAAGCTGTCGAGACTCGCACGTTCCTCGGGGTTGAGGTGGGCGAAGCCGGCGGCGGCAACCTGATCGGAGGTGCGGCGCTGGAGAAAAGAGCGGGAGAAGGCGACGACATCGCCTTGGCGTGCGACGGTGAGTTCACATTCGATCTGGGAGTCGAGTGCCGCGCGTTGGTCGGCCGAGAGTTTCGTGAGACCGGCGGCGGCGTGGTCCGTCGCATCAAGTTGCGCGGAGAACGGGGCGGACGCGCTGGCGAGGGCCGGTGAAAACAGCAGCGCGGAAACGAGAAGCGAAGCCGAAAAAATGGGGGCGAGCGACGGCATGAATTATTTCTTGGGCGGGGTGAGGCGGCTCGACTTTTGATTGTTGGACGGGTCGGCATCGTTGACCCCGATGGGCGTGTTCAACGTGGTCCGATAAATGAGAGCACTCTCGGACGTGAGGCTCTTTTGGTCAACGGGCAGGATGAGAACGGTGCTCGCGCCGGGGGCGAGCGTGGGCACGCGTTGCGTGGTGGTGAAGCCGTTGGTGGCGATGTCGAGGGTCAGGCCGGAGACGGGTTGGGCACCGCGATTTTGAATGACGAAGTCCATTTGGTTTTTAGCGGCGTCGAAGTGGTGACTGGAAATGGCCGGGTCGACGCGGGTGGGATCATGGCGACTCATGGCCCAGCCAACGTTGAGGATGCCGCGGCCGTAGTCGGAGTCGGTACCGGGTGCGCCCGCGTCATTGGTGGTGGCGGCGAGGATTGCCCAGGCTTGCGTCGCGGTGAGACGGGGATCGGCGGACATGACGGCGGCGACGCTGCCGGCCACAAGAGGGGCGCTGGCAGAGGTGCCGTTGACGGTGACGCGTTGTTGGTCGAGCCACGCGGTCTGCACGCCGTAACCGGGGGCGGAGACTTGGAGTTGCGGGCCGGAGTTGGAGAACGTGACCTGTTGGCCGATGGCGTCGACGGCGCCCACGGAGACGACGCGAGTATCGGCGGCGGGCCAGGTGAGTTGGGTGGCTTGGTCATTGCCGGCGGCGGCCACGATCAACGCACCGCGGGTGGTGGCGTAGTCGATTGCGGCGTCGAGCACGTGGGTGGTAGAGTAACCGCCGAGCGAGATGTTGATGATTTGGGCGCCGGCATCGGCGGCGGCAACAATGCCGCGGGCGACGGTGAAGATGTCACTGAGGCCGTCGGCCGCAGTGACGCGGACGCTGAGGATATTGGCTGCTGGAGCGACGCCGGGTGCGTCGCTTGAGACGCCGGCGGCGAGGGCGGCAACGCCGGTCCCGTGCCCGGAGGAAGTTTCGGCCCCCGGCAAGCTACCGGCCCCGACGTCGAGGGTGCGGACGCGGCCGGAGAAGGTGGGGTCGAGGGCGTTTACGCCGCTGTCGAGGATGGCGATGGTGATGCCGCGGCCCCACGTGCTGCGGTCGCCGGTAGCGCCGAGGAAAGTGAGTGAGGTGTTGTGCAGCGGGATTTGGGTGAGGTCGGCGCGGTCGGCTTTCGCAGGATTTTCGGGGACGCGAAAGAGGATGTTGGCCGCGGCGTCTGCGTAGTCGGCGGCGTGCGTGATGCGATCATCGCGGATCGAGGTGATGCGTTCGTAGCCCACGCGCACGGTGCGGAGGGCGTCGATTTGACTGATGAGGGTGAGGCCGGCGGCGCGGGCGCGGGCGAGGAAGCGGCGGTAGGCGGCGGCATCCTTGAAGGCGAGGGTCGCTTCGTTGGCGCGGGCGTCGGTGGCGGCGAGCAACGCCTCGAGCTGGGCATCGGGAGCGAAGGCGGCGGCTGAAGGCATCGCGGTTGGAACCGGTGCGGGGGTTCGGAACGCGGTGGCGGAAGGTTGAGCAGGTGAGAGTGATCGGGGAGGAGGGAAGGCAGAGCGGACGAACACCAGCCAGCCAACGACGACGAAGCCTAACGCGAGGATGCTTAGACTGAGGTGGCGGGGGCTCATGCAGGTCGAGGTTAGGACAGGATCGGCGGGCGGAAGTTTCATTTAGTGCTGGCGACGGGGCGAGCGGCTAACGTGGTATTTCTCGCTTTTCACGTCCCGGATGACTCGCCACGGTTCGGCCGATGAAATCCCCCAAAATTAGCTTCGCCCGTGCTCTCGGTGTTGCCGCTCTTATTACCCTCACCAGCATGGTTTCGGTGGCTCACGCGGCCGATGCGAAGATGCCGGCAATTTTCAATGGCAAGGATTTGACCGGTTGGAAGGCCGATGGCGCGACGGAGTTCTGGCGCGCGGAGAACGGCGTACTGATCTGTGAAAACAACGCCGCGAAAAAGGGCAGCATGCTTTGGACCGAGGCCAGTTACACGGACTTTGTGCTGGAGTTCGATGTGCGTTGGAAGTCCGACACAGAGCGGGGAGTCGACACCGGGGTGGAGATGCGGAAGCCGGCGATCCAGTTGCAACTGGGTGTTTCGGGCAGCCTAAAGACGGATATGACCGGCTCGTTCTACACGGGAGGAAAGCCGTCCTACCCGGAGGCGGGACAAGCAAAAAACGCCAAAGCGTTGATGAAGCCGCAAGGTGAGTGGAACACGTTCCGCATCCAAGCGAAAGGGAACACGTTTACCTGCTGGATCAACGGCACGAAGGCGTCGGAATACACCGATGCAAAATTTTCCGGCGCCTCGCCCTTGGGTTTGCAGCTCCATGCCAATGTGGTGATGAAGGCGGAGTTTCGGAACATCCGGGCGCGTGCGCTCGAGTGAGCGGGGCCCCTGCCGTTTGAAGTGGTGAGCGAAGCCCCGTGGGCAATCTCCTCAATGTGGTTGCGGTGAAAAATTAAGCGAAAAGTGGATCAGGGGGTGGGGGCGAGGCCGCGACGTTCAAGCAGAGGTTCAATTCCGGGCTCGCCGCCGATGAAATCGCGGAAGAGACCGAGGGCGTCGCTCGTACCGCCGCGGGCGAGGATGAATTCCCGGAGACGGTCACCGTTGGCCCGGCTGAGACCGCCGTGTTGTTTGAACCAATCGACGGCGACGGCGTCGAGGACCTCAGCCCAGATGTAGGAATAGTAACTGGCGGAGTAACCGCCGCCGAAGACATGGGAAAAATAAGTGGACCGATAACGGGGCGGAACGGGGGCGAAATCGAGGCCGACGCGCTTCAGGGCAGCGGCTTCGAACGTGTTCACGTCATCGGCGTTGGGCACTTCGGCGGGCGGCAGGCCGTGCCAAGCGAGATCGAGCAAAGCGGCGGCAAGGTATTCGGTGGTGGCGTGGCCTTGGTTGAATTTCCGCGCCTCGAGCACCTTGGTGAGAAGTTCGGTGGGAATCGGTTCTCCGGAGCGATGATGTTTCGCGTAATTTCGGAGGACCTCGGGCCAAACGGCCCACATTTCGATGACCTGCGAAGGAAATTCGACAAAATCGCTGGGCACGTTGGTGCCGGAAAACCGGGGGTAATTGACGGCGGAGAAGATGCCGTGGAGGGCGTGGCCAAATTCGTGAAACAAGGTTCTGACCTCGTCGAAGGTAAGCAACGTGGGTTCGCCCGCCGGGGGGCGCGGGATGTTGAGGTGATTGCCAATGACGGGGCGGGCGCCCAGCAAGCGTGATTGGGATTCGTATTCGTTCATCCACGCGCCGCCGTTTTTCGATGGGCGGGCGTAGGGGTCGAAGAGGAACAACGCGAGCGGCGAGCCGTCGGCCTCGAGCACGTCGAACACCCGGACGGACGGCTCATAGACGGGAAGATCGTGCCGCTCGACGAACGAGATGCCGAAGAGCTTTGTGGCGGAAAAATAGAGTCCATCGACGAGGACGCGGTTGAGCTCGAAGTAGGGTTTCACCTGCGATTCGTCGAAGGCGAAGCGGGCGGTGCGAACTCGCTCGGAGTAGAGCGCCCAGTCCCATGCCGCGACCTCGAAACGGTCGGGTCGGCCGTGGAACTCGGCGTCGATCATCTGCTGAATCTCGGCCGCTTCGCGTCGGGCGTTGGCGACGGCGGGCGGGGCGAGCCGAGCGAGGAAGGCCGTGGCGGCGGCGACGTTTTTCGCCGTCTGCTCTTCCAATACATAGTCGGCATGCGTGGCGTAGCCGAGCAACGCGGCCCGCTGAGCGCGAAGGCGGGCGAGAGCGCTGACTTGGGCGCGGTTGTCGAATTCGCCGCCGCGGCTGCCCCGGTCCAAAGACGCGCGGGAGATCCGCTCGCGGGTGGGGCGGTGCGTCAGACTCGCGAGCGGCGGTTGGCCGGTGGTGTTGACGATCGCGACTGCGAACTGACCGACGTGACCGAGAGCGCGGGCGAGTTCGACCGCGGCGGTAATTTCGGAGTCGGAGAGTCCGGCGAGCTCGGCCCGGTCGGCAAACGTGACGGTTGAAGCGGTGCGCTCTTTCAGGACGTTTTGGGAAAACGCGGTTTCGGCGGTGGCGATCGCGGCGTTGAGCGCCCTGAGTTTTTCTTGGTCGGCACCGGAGAGCCGGGCGCCGGCGCGGACGAATGATTTGTGAGTCTCATCGATCAGCCGATCCGATTCCGGATCGAGGGCAAGGGACGCGCGGAGTGCGTGCAGTGCCGCGATGCGGGTGAAGAGCGCGTCGTTGAGCAAAATCGCGTCGCGGTGGGCCGCGAGTTTTGGGGCGAAGGATTTTTCGACGGCTTGGAGCGTGGGATTGGTGTGGCAGCCGTTGAGGTTGGAGAAAACGCGGCTGACGCGGCCAAGGAGTTGGCCGGAGCGCTCGAGGGCGAGGATGGTATTTTCAAACGTGGCGGGCTCGGTGTGGCCTGCGATGGCGGCTACCTCGGTGAGTTGCTCGGCCATGCCGAGATCGAAGGCGGGCGCGAAATGCTCGTCCTTGATGCGATCAAACGGGGGGTAGCCCAACGGAAGCGGGCTGGGGGCAAAGAGCGGATTGGCGGTAGGCATCTGGATTAACTCGATGATAAAGCGGCGAAGCTCAAGCAACGGGACGCCGAGGACAAGATCACGCCCCTGAGAACGGGGCGCGAGGAAGTCGGCGCGCGTCGAGCGGACCGGGAAACGCTGGCTGACGGACGAGTGCCCGACTACTTCTGCTTTTTCGCGGCGGCGGCGGGAGGCTGCTTATAGTAGTTGCCGATGGCTGAGACTACGGCGGAGCGGGCGGCGGCGTGTTCGATCATACCGTTGTGCCGCCAGAGAATTTTTCCGCCCGGTGCGATCAGGACGGTATGGGGAATCGGGCCAGGCCACTCGGCGTCGAGAGCCTTCCCGAGGTCATCTTGGTTGGCACCGGTGAAAAGGTAGTGGCTGGTTTTGCGGCCCTCTTTGTCCACGGAGGCTTGCACGCGCTTAGTGAGGCCGGCGCCTTGTTTTTGGAGAAAGGCTTGGGCTTTAGCTTCATCCTTGGGCGCGTCGAGGCTGATGGTGATGAGTTCGAAATCGTTTTCGCGCATGTCGAACTGACGCTTGATCGCGATGAGCGCGGGGAATTCTTCGACGCACGGGGCGCACCAAGTGGCCCAGACGTTGATCATGCGCACCTTATTGGTGGGGTTGGCGCGGAGGGCGGCGATGCCGGCGACGTCGATACGCTCGAGGGTGACGGGGATCTGGGTCCAGCCGATCTCGGTGGCGACGTTGCGCTCTTTTTTCTCGCGCCACTTAGTGGAGCAACCGTGAGGTTTGGTGAGTTCGACGGGAACGGGTTTGCCTTCGAGCAGGGCGAAAATGGCGTTGCGGGCATCGGGCGATTTGACGGAGTTCTCCTCGACAAAGCGCGAGTCGTCGAATCGGCCGGCGTAGCGGAGGCGGCGGGCTTTATCAAAGATGAACACGTGGGGCGTCGCGAGGCAGCCGTAGGCGCGGGCGACGAGTTGTTTTTCGCCGTCGTAGAGATACGGGAAGTCCCAGCCGAGGCTGGCGGCGTAGGGCTTCATGTCTTCGAACGAGTCGCTGTATTCGCCGTAGCCGAGTTCGTTGAGGGTGAGGCCCTCGGGGTGATTGGGATTGATGGCGACGAGACCGAAGCTCCGGCCCTTGAGATCGTCGCGGAGGGTTTGCAGGCGTCGTTCGATTCCGTGGGAGGTGGGGCAGTGGTTCGAGGTGAACAGCACCATCAACACGTCGGGGCCGGCGAAGTCGGCGAGTTTGTAGGTGCGGCCATCGATGCCAGGCAGGGAAAAATCGGGAGCGGCGTCGCCGATCGCGAGCGTGCGTAACGTGGGCGGATGACCGGATTTGTCGAGGAGCGGGGCGGGTGCAGTGGCGGGCGTCTGGGCGAAGCCGGCGGTGAGGAACAAAAACGCGGCGACGAGGCCGGGGAACGGGCTGAAGCGAAGAGTAAGGGGCATGGGAAAAATGGGGCCTACGGCACGCCAACTGGCAAGAATTCTGGTGCGGGTTGGAAAAATGCCGGGTCCGTCCAGGCCCGACGGGCGGCGGTATCGGGCGCGGCCCGTTGAGGATTTTGGCAGCTCACCCCGCTCATCCGCGCCGCCGTGGATCACGGCGGGATGCAGCGCGCGTCGCCGAAATCGGCATGCTTCGAGCGATACCACTGAATAGCGTCCAGCACCCGGCGAGCGCCCGGGCAGGTGATGCCGGTCAAACTCGGGAGTGAGATTAATTTGGGGGCGATGGTGGCGGGCGTTCCGTCGTAGAACGTTTCGATGACACATACGGTCTCCTGCAGAACCGAAGTGGGGATTATCAGATAAACGCGACCGGCGTTGGCGGCTCGAAACAGTTCTGTCGCGGCGCCATCCTGTGCTTCCGCTTAATACTAGCATTCCAACCTCAACCGCCCTAACGATTGAGCATGATGGTCATCGTTTTACTTGTGCTGCTCTCGGCCCGATCAGCACTTGGCTATGCCCCAACCACGACGGCCACCCGATCCGAGACCAGCGCCTTTGGGGAGACGCGCACCGTCGTCCAATCGGTAGCGAGTAAACCTACCACCATAGTCACTCAAAAACCCAATATTTTTGGGGAGACGAAAAGCGTGGTGCGAAATTCAAATGGGGTGCCGGTCCAAACCATCGTGGCGCAAAAGCCGAACCGCGTCGGTGAAATCAAGGCCGTGGTCAAAAATGACGTTGCGCAACCGGTGGGTAAAATTACCACCCGCCAGCCGAATGTGTTCAGCGAAACCAAATCGGTTATCACCGACGCCCAGGGCCGCAAAGTTGGGGAGGCCGTTGCCCAAAAACCAAATGTGTTCGGGGAGGTAAAAATAGTTTACAGGGACGCGAACGGAAAAATTACAGGCCGGGCGGTTACTTCCAAACCCAACGTTTTTGGCGAAGTTAAAACCAAGCAATACGGGCAGGCCCCAATTGAGTCTTTGGGCAAATAGGAAGCCGGCTTGAGGCGTCTTTGTCGGACGCGGCGAGGGGGTCGCGCCCGCCGCTGAGCCCAAACCGAAAGACCGACCGGGGGCTCAGCGCACTACTTTATACCCCAGCCAACGCGTTGTGGGTGTTGAGGTGCTCGACGCCGGTGTATTTCTGGGACTGCTCGTCGGCGTGGTAGCTGGAGCGGACCATCGCGCCGCTTTCGACGACGCCGATGCCCAAATCGAGGCCGAATTGTTTCCAGTGGGCGAACTCGTCGGGGTGGGCCCAGCGCTCGACTTTGAGATGTTGCGGGGTGGGCTGGAGATATTGGCCGATGGTGAGAATGTCGGTCTTGTCGGCGGCGATGTCGCGGAGGGTCTGCTCGATCTCAGCCTGAGTCTCCCCGAGGCCGAGCATGATGCCGGTCTTGGTGATGAAGCCGCGGGATTTGGCGTGCTGGAGGACGGAGCGGGAGCGGTCGTAGCGGGCCTGGACGCGGACGGGTTTCTGGAGACGTTCAACGGTTTCCAGGTTGTGGTTAAAAATGTCGGGCTTGGCGTCGAGGACGGTGTCGAGGTCGTGGAGCTTGCCCTTCCAATCGGGCGTGAGGACTTCGATGGCGGTCTGGGGATTGCGGTGGCGGACGGCGCGGATGGTGGCGGCCCAGACGGCGGCACCGCCATCGGCGAGTTCATCGCGGGCGACGGAGGTGATGACGCAGTGGCGGAGGCCCATTTTCGCGACGGCATCGGCGACGCGGGCGGGTTCGCCGAGGTCGAGTTCCGTGGGGCGGCCGGTCTGGATGGCGCAGAAATTACAGGAGCGCGTGCAGATGTTGCCGAGGATCATCACGGTGGCGGTGCCGCGAGACCAGCATTCGCCGAGGTTGGGGCATTGCGCGCTCTGGCAGACGGTGTGGAGTTTGTGTTCGTCCACGAGGGAGCGGACGGCTTGGTAGCCGGGGCCGCTGGGGAGTTTGGCGCGGAGCCAGGAAGGTTTACGCGTGGTGTCCATCGGGAGAGTTCAGAAGGGATACGAAAAGGATTTTGGCCGCGAATGCACGCTATTGGTCGCGAATTTCACCGGAGGCGAGGAAGGCGGGCCAGAGGGTTTGGAATTCCTCGGCGACGATTTTTTGGACGGCGGCGAGGTCGAGGTCGTGGCCGAGTTCGGTGTGGAGGGAGGTGACGGTGCCTTCGGTGGCGGCGATGCCGCAGGGGACGATGCCGGCGAAGTGGGGGAGGTGGGCGTTTACGTTGAGGGCGAAGCCGTGGTAGGTGACCCAACGTCGGACGGCGACACCGAGGGCGGCGACTTTGCGCGGGCCGATCCAGATGCCGGTGAGGCCGGGGCGTCGCGTGGCGACGAGGCCGATGGAGCCGGCGGCGTTGATGAGGACCTGCTCGAGGAAGCGAAGGTAGGCGTGGAGGTCTTTGCGAGCGGCGAGGGACACGATGGGGTAGCCGACGAGTTGGCCGGGACCGTGATAGGTGATGTCGCCGCCGCGGTTCGTCGGGGCGAGTTCGATGCCCTCGGCGGCGAGCCGGGTGGAGTCCCAGATCAGGTTTTTTTCGGCGCCGGCGCGGAGGCCCACGGTGAACACGGGCTCGTGTTCGGTGAAGACTAGCGTGTCGCCGATCTGGCCGGCCAAGTGGCGGGCGACGAGGGCTGCTTGCGCGACACGGGCGGGTTCGTAGCGCGTGCGACCCCAGTCGATCACGGAGACCGCGACGGCGGAGGATCTAGGGGGCGGGAGGAAGGCGGGCGCTGAGGCGGTCATTGCGATGAGTTCGCGCATTTTAGCGAGTGGCGCAACTCTAGGCGTTGCAGCGGCGCGGAGTTCAGTCATCAGCAAAGAATGACTACGATCGCGCAGCAACTCCATGTCGAGAACGTGAAACGCTCGGCGGCGGCCTTGACGGCGGCGCTGGCGGGGCGGGCACCGAAACTCGCTATCGTGCTGGGCTCGGGCTTGGGTGGCTTGGCGGAGCGCGTGGAGCAGGCGGTGACGTTAACGTATTCCGAGTTGCCCGGATTTCCGGTCTTGACTGTGCAAGGCCACACCGGAGCGCTGGTGGCGGGAAAATTAAACGGGGTCGACGTGGTTGTGCTCAAGGGACGCAAACATTTTTACGAGACCGATGACCCGTATCCGCTGAAGACGATGGTGCGGACGCTCCGCGCGGTGGGCGTCGAGGTCCTGTTTTTGTCCAACGCGGCGGGCAGCTTGCGGGCGCCCATCGGGGTGAGCCAACTGATGTTGATCACCGATCACATCAACGCCCTCGGCTTGAATCCCCTGACAGGCGCAAACGACGAGACCTTTGGTCCTCGGTTCTTTGGGATGAGCGATGCGTGGGACGCGGCGTTGTCGGAGAAAATTTCCCAGGCGGCGATGGCGGAGATGATTCCGCTGCACCGGGGAGTTTATCTCGCGCTGCGCGGGCCGTCGTTTGAGACCCCGGCGGAGATCCGGATGATCCAGGGATGGGGCGCAGATGCGGTCGGAATGTCGAGCGTGCCGGAGTGCCTGATCGCGCGGCACTGCGGGATGAAAGTCGTCGGCGTCTCTTGCATCACCAACATGGGAGCGGGGCTCTCCGATGAGAAACTGTCGCACGCCCACACGTTGGAAAATGCCGCGAAAGGCGCGGCAAATTTCGAGCGGCTCGTGATCGCGGCGGTGCCGCGGCTGGTGGGGGCGTGAGCGCGGGCGTACGGCGGACGCGGGCGTGGACGAGGCGCGGGCTTGGAGGGCGGGTCGGAGACGCCGCCCTATTTTTCAGCCGGCGTAAGGATGTTTCCAAGGCGCGCGGTAGGCGCGCTTCAACAGTTTGGCGGCTTCCGGGTGGTTGGTGATCTGCTCGGTCTTCGCATCCCACGCGAGGCGGCCGCCGGTCTCGTAGGCGATCATCGCAAGCTTGACGGCGCTCGTTGAAAGATGGGCCTCGGCGACGGTGGCGCTGACGGGTTTGCGGTGGCGCAC
>CAMCWW010000059.1:0-24704 GCA_945882935.1 Opitutus sp. GAS368 | reverse complement strand
AAAAATGGCGGGCAACTGGTCTTCGACGACCAATACATATCCACAGGCGGGCAGTTGCATGAACTCATCGTGGGCCACGATCGGATGCTCGGTGATTTGCGGCCGCTGGCGTATGCGAAGCTGGGTTTTTCGGCGGCGACGCTGTGTTGTCATCCCTATGATATCTGCACGGCGATGATCGCTCGTGAGGCCGGTTGTGTAATCGAGGCGCCGGAGGGCGGGGCGCTCAACTATCCGCTGGATACGACGACGCCGGTGGCGTGGATGGGGTATGCCAACGCGAGACTCGCACGCTTGGTGCGGCCGGCGTTGCGGCGGGTGATGGCGGCGAATTTCTAGGGCGAAAGCGCGGCGCGGTAGGCCGAGGGTGTTTGTCCGGTGCGTTGGGTGAACTGGCGGGAGAAGAAAAACACGTCGCGGAAACCGAGGGTTTCGGCGATCTGGCTGATAGTGAGCCCCGTTTCGGCCAAGAGTTGGCGAGCGCGGGCGAGGCGGGCGGCGATGATGAGCTCCTGCGGGCGTTGGCCGGTGATTTTTTCGAAGGTGCGCGAAAAGTGATCCACGCTGTAGCCGGCGGTTTTGGCGAGGGCCGCGACGGTGCGGGTGGCGCCGGGTTTTTCGCGGATTTCGGCGACGAGACGTTGGATGATTTCGCGGTGGTGTTGGTCGAGGCCGGGCGCGGCGACGGCGGCGGCTCGGGCCGTAGTTTCGCGGACCAGTTCGCCAAGGAGCGCGCCGAACAGAGCATTGGCGGAGGCGTGGGCGGACGGGATGGACTTGGCCCGCAACGTCAGGATGCGGCGCATCATCGCTTCGATAAAATCGGGGTGTGCCGTGCGGAGAATTTCGGCGGGCGGGGTGAAGCGACGGGGGGGCTCTTTAAGAGCGAAGTGAAAAAAATTCACGACGAGTGGAGCCGCGGGATCGTGCGTGGCCTCATAGCGCCGGCCGGGACGCATCCATAGGCCGACGCCGGGGGTGAGGGCGAACTCGCCATCGTCGGTGAGCATCCGGCCGCGACCGGCGCTCACGAACCAAAGATCGTAGTCGCGCAGGCGCGGGGCCCAATCCGGGCCGAGGTACCAGTCGGGCTCGCAGCGAACCCGGTTGCAATGAGCGGAGAGCAGAACGCGGTAGGCGGGTGGGGGAGCAGCCATGGTGTAAAAGCGGATAACTACAAAAAGATGGCGGACGGCTTCATGGCGAACATGATTTAAAGCGGGTAGAGTGACCACGGATGAGTTTATCCGCAACCCCCGCACTTTATCACCATGTCCACTGCCGCCCTCGCCCTGCCCGCCGCCGAATTTGACCACGGTGCCGAATTGCACGTGCCCGAGCTCTACCAGCCCGAGGCCGATCTGGCGCACTCGGTTGCCACGCTGGACGACATCGGGCCGGGCGAGATCGCGTTCTACCGCGAGCACGGCTACATCGCTGTGCGGGAAGCCTTCACGCCCGCCGAGGTGGCGTCGGCAATCGCCGGCGTGGTGGATCTGATCATGGGCAAAGTGCCCGCGTTTACGGGCATCACTTTTGAGGCGGGCGCCAAGGCGATCTTGCCCACGCTCAGTCCCGAGCAGCGGCAGGACGCGGTGCGAAAAATCTGGTTCTTCGTGAACCACGAGGCCCGGCTCAAGGCGATCTCGCATCATGCGAAGGTCCTCACGGTCGTGCGGAAACTGATGGGTGATCGTGAGCCCGAGATGTTCCAGGACATGTGCCTCGTGAAGCCACCGCGGCTCGGCCGGGAGAAACCGTGGCATCAAGATCATGCCTATTTCGATTATCCGCTGGGCACGCCGGTGGTCGGCGCGTGGATCGCACTCGACGCCGCGACGATCGAGAACGGTTGCATGCAGTTATTGCCCGGGCGCCACCGCGAAGGTCCGATCGTGCATTTCCAGCGGAGGGATTGGCAGATCTGCGACAACGTCATCCTCGGCACGCGGTCGGTCGCCGCGCCGTTGCCGCCCGGGGGAATGCTGTTGTTCGACGGACTGCTCCCGCACGGCACGCCGCATAATGCATCGGCCAATCGCCGCCGCGCGCTGCAATTCCACTACGCCCCCGCCGGCATCACTAAGACTACGGCCGAGGAGCGGATGAAGCACTTTGGCAGCGAAGGAAAAAACGTGAGTTGCTAGGCAGTGTAAGGATCGTTCGATCCGCCCGATGCCTCGGCCTCGGTGCGGAATAAGCGGACGAAGCGGCGTTTGTCGCTGGGATCGGCTGGCTGTGATCCGGCTTTGCCTTTCTTGGCGCACGTCCGCCAAAACCAAATCCCAACAGCTAGTCGTCGTTGGCTTGAAACTCCGGAGTAAAGTCGGGTTCGCGATCGGGCTCACGCCGCCGCGGATAAATACCCGGGCAGAGCGGGCGAGGGAGAAAACTTGCGCGGCCTGTTCCGATGCCGGGCGGTATTGGCCGGCGCCCAGCGCGGCTTGATCGACTTCGCAGAGCCTTCGTGCATCGGCGGCATCACGGTCGTCGCGGTTCAATTTCGTTTGCCTGCGACCGATCGCGCGGGATTGCGGTGGCGATCCCGCCGCGAACAAGGCGGAGATGATTCCAGATCGATCGGAAGGCATGAGCCTCTCCGGGCGCGCCGTGGTGGTGAGTGGGCGCAGCCTGATGCCGCTATCAATCGGCCGAATCCCCCACTTAATTTCCTGTTTTTTGAGTGGACCCGGGCGACTACGCTTTGACCTCGCGACCCGAAAACGTCGGCGATGGATGGGCCTGCATCAGTCTTTGCCGGTCCGGCCTCGGGCTTTACGGGCGAGGCGGTCA
This sequence comes from Opitutus sp. GAS368, assembly GCA_945882935.1. Classification (GTDB taxonomy): domain Bacteria; phylum Verrucomicrobiota; class Verrucomicrobiia; order Opitutales; family Opitutaceae; genus Tous-C4FEB. The sequence continues at coordinate 21,911 of CAMCWW010000059.1, read as the reverse complement.
AAGTGCCAAAAAAGCAGCGGCGCGAGGAGACTGCTCAGCCAATAAAGCGCCGTCAGCGGCGCACCCTGAGTCAGCGCGAATCGTCTCTTGGCGAGACCCGCCATCGTCGCACGTGCGATCGCTTCTGCCGTCCAAAGTCCGCCGCCGGCCGTGATGGCCTTGGTCTCGAGGGGCTTGGTGCGATTCTCGGCGGCGAGTTGGGGGGTATCGGTATCGGGCGGGTAGACGATCATGACGTGGACGCCCGTGCCGTTCAGCTCGGCGCGCAACGACTCGGCCAGCCCGCGCAGCGCGAACTTCGACGGCGCATACGCGGTGTAACCGAAGAATCCGTGCAGACCCGCGCCCGATGAGACGAGCACCACCGCGCCGCGCCCGCGTTCGCGCATCGCGGGCACGACGGCTTTGAGCGCGTAAAGTGTGCCGAAATAATTTACCGCCATCGCACGTTCAAACGCTGCGGTGGGCAGGTCGGCAAAGTAGCCCGGCTCGGCCACCCCCGCCGAAGTGATGAGCACGTCGACCGGGCCGTGAGTCTGTTCCGCCGCGCGGATCGCCTCGGTCACGTGAGCTTCGACGGCGACGTCAGCCACGGCCGTAAAGGTCACGCCGCCGACGGCTTCGCGGGCCAGCGCCAGTTTCGCCGGATCGCGGGCGATGAGGCTCACGCGGGCACCGGCGGCGGCGGCCTGTCGAGCGAGCTCTAGGCCGATACCGCTCGAACCGCCTGTGATGAGCACATGTTGATCCCGCAGAGTCATGCTGGTGATCGAAAGGAAAAGTGGGCTCAGAGCGAGGCTCTAGGCGGGGACGGCAAATCATCGTCTGGCCCGCGGCGATGGGACCAGGCCGATTCGCCGCCTGGGTAAATCGTGAGTCAACGCTTGCGCTTGATTTTGGTCGCACCTTCTTTTTCGCGGTCCCGTCTTCTCGCTTCCCCCCGCCCATGAAAATCCCCGCCGCTACGCCGCTCTTGCCCCGCGCTCCGTTCGTTACCACCCGCCTGCCGCTTTCGCGTCGCCGGTTTCTGCGGGGAACGGGAATCGCGCTTTCGCTGCCGTTTTTGGAGTCGATGCTTTCTGGCGTCGCCCGCGCCGCGAAGGCCGATGGTCCGCTGGCTCCCGGGGCCAAGCCCCGCCGGATGCTCGCTGTGTGCAACAATCTCGGGCTCCTCGGCGATCAGTTTTTCCCCACCGGCACGGGTCGCGACTACGTGGCCTCGCCCTACTTGAAGCCCCTGCAGCCCCACCGCGAGGACTTCAGCGTCTTCAGTGGTGTTTCCCATCCCAACGTCGATGGCGGCCACCCAGCCGACGTCTGTTTTCTCACCGCGGCGCCGCATCCCGGCAGCAGCTCGTTTCGCAATACCGTTTCCTTGGACCAGCACATGGCCGAGCAGATCGGTACGCTCACCCGCTTCCCGTCGCTCACGCTTGGCGTCAATACCCGCACGCGCAGTCTCTCCTGGACCGGCACGGGCGTCGCGATCCCGCCTGAGGACAAGGCCGCCGAGGTTTTTAAGCAGCTCTTCCTCCAAGGTTCGCCCGAGCAAATTAAAGCCCAGCTCCGTCAACTCGACAACGGTCGCAGTATTCTGGACACCGTGGCCGGCCAAGCTCGTGAGCTCCAACGCGGCGTGACGGCGCGCGATCGCGACCGACTCGACCAATACTTCACGAGCGTGCGCGATCTGGAGAACCGGCTGCAGGCTTCGCGCGGCTGGGAAACCAAGCCCAAGCCCGTCGTCGACGCGCCCATGCCCGTCGACCCGACCAATCCCTCGGCCTACATGGCGAAGGTCAAAATCATGTATGACCTCGCCCGGCTCTCATTCGAGACCGACTCCACCCGCGCGATCACGCTCATGCTCGACGGCGTGAGCACTCCGGCCCTCGAGATTCCCGACACGACGATCTCCGACGGCTATCACAACCTTTCCCACCACGGAAAATCCGAAAAGAAACGCTCCGAGCTCATCACGATCGACGAGTGGCACATGAAACTATTGGCCAACTTGATCTCCGATTTGAAGTCCGTGCGCGAAGCCGAGGACACGCTGCTCGACCGCACGATGGTGCTTTACGGTTCCAACTTCGGCGACGCCAACGCTCACACCTGTTTTAACATGCCCACGCTGCTGGCCGGCGGCGGATTCAAACACGGGCAACATCACGCGTTCAGCACCTCGAACAATTATCCGCTGCCCAATCTCTACGTTTCCATGCTCCAGCGCATGGGCATCGAGAGCGACAAGTTCGCCTCGTCCTCCGGCACGATGCGGGGACTCGAGTTGGTATGAGCGCCTTTCTGGTCGGGGCTTCGCTGGCCGACGCCCGTTCCGCCCGGGAACACCGGGCGCCGACAAGCAGCGCCCCTCTTCGGGGCCTCGTCTCTGTCCTTATTTTTCTCTCCGCCGCGGCCTCCGCCGCCCTCCCGCCCGCGCTGCGCGACTACACCGACAAATACTGCTCGGCTTGTCACAACGACGAGGACAAGACCGCCCGCCTCGACCTCACCTCGCTCACGCTTGATCTCACGGCGCAGTCCGATTTTGCGACTTGGATTAAAGTCCACGACCGCCTGGGTGCTGGCGAGATGCCGCCGAAGGAAAAGGCCCGCCCCGATCCGGCCGAGACCGCGGCCTTCCTCGCCGCGCTGCGTGAGGTCCTCATCACGCACGACCGCGCCCTCGTCGCCCGCGAGGGTCGCGCCACGCAGCGCCGGCTCAACGGCTACGAATACGAAAACGCCCTGCGTGATCTGCTCGGCGCGCCGTGGCTCCAGATTCGCGGCCAGTTCCCCGACGACGGCGAGTCCAACCGCTACAATAAAGTCGGCGATGCGCTCGACGTCTCCCACGTCCACCTCGCGCGCTACATGGCGGCCGCCGATTACGCGATCCGCCAGGCGCTCACCGTGCAGCTCGAGCGCCCGCCCACGACAACCGTGCGGCATTACGCGCGCGACCAGCGCACCCTCACCAGCAAGTTTACCCCGAACCCCTTCAACTCGTCGCCCGATCGCATGACCTATCCGCTGCTCGGTCGAGAGCCGCAGCGCGCCGTCCGGATGCTCGACGCTCCGCTTTCGGTCGGCGCCGCCGACTCCGCCACCCGCGAACTCGAAGCGGTCGGCTGGGTGGCGAGCAACTACGTCACCGGCTTCACGTATCGTTGGGATGGTTTCCGCGCCCCCGTCGCCGGCCGCTACCGGATTCGTTTCAACGGCTACACCATGTGGGCTGCGCCCGGCGGCGTGACCAAGAGTTTCGCCCACAGCGACGACAAAGTCGGCAAGCCCCGGCCGCCCAATCCCAATACGCCCGACTACGACCGGATTTCGCCCGGTCGCACGATCGAGCCTATCACCGTTTATACGCGCAACGGCCTGCTCAACCGCCGGGTCGGCGAGTTTGATCTCACCCCCGAGCCTACGACCCACGAAGTCGGCGAGGTCTGGCTGCTGGCCAACGAGACCCTCGTCCCCGACGCGTCGCGTTTCTATCGGTCGCGGCCGAATGATTTTCGAAATCCACTCATGACGCCCGACGGCGTGCCCAGCGTCGCTTTCCGTTGGATGGAGGTCGAGGGGCCGCTCTACGATCAGGCCACCGCTGCCGGTTATCGGCTGCTTTTTGGCGATCTGCCTCTGGTGACGGTGAAGCCCAACGCGCCGGGAATTGCGATTCCCGTGATCGCGCTCGGCGAACGGCGCGACGGCGGCCGGCAGGCGGGCCAGCGGGTCGTTCCCGTTGAAGAATCCCGGGTCGACATTGTGTCCACCGCGCCCCGCTCCGATGCCGAGCGCCTGTTGCGCGCGTTCTTGGCCCGCGCCTATCGACGGCCCGTGGCCGAGGCCGACGCGCAGCGTTTCCTCTCGTTGTTCGACGAGCGTATGGCCGCCGGTCTGAGTTTCGGCGAGGCGATGGTCGCCACCTACACCGCTGTGCTCGCGTCGTCCGGCTTCATTTTCCTCGACGAGCAACCCGGCCGGCTCGACGACACGGCGGTGGCCACCCGCCTCGCGCTCTTCCTGTGGAATTCTCCGCCCGACGACGCCCTGCGCGGCCGGGCCGCCCGCGGCGAGCTCAGCCAACCGGCCGTGCTCCGCGCCGAGACCGAACGTCTGCTCATCGACCCGAAATCGCGCCGCTTCCGGGAGGCGTTTCTCGATTACTGGGTCGACCTGCGGAAGATCGAGGACTCCACGCCTTCGACCACGCTCTATAATGATTACTACCTCGACGATGCCTTGGTCGAGGCGGCGGTCGCGGAGACCCAGCTGACGTTCGAGGAGATGATTCGCGCCGATCTTCCCTCGCGCACCATTGCCGCCGCCGACTTCACTTATCTCAACGAACGCCTCGCCGCCCACTACGGCATTACCGGCGTAAAAGGGGCCGCGATGCGCCGGGTAGCGCTGCCGCCCGACAGCCCGCGCGGCGGCTTCATGACGCAGGCCAGCGTTTTGAAAATCACGGCCAACGGCACGACGACATCGCCGGTGCTGCGCGGCAAATGGATCGTTGAACGCATTCTCGGCATCGACATCCCGCCGCCGCCGCCCGTCGCCGCCGTCGAGCCCGATATCCGCGGCGCCGTGACCATCCGCCAGCAACTCGAAAAGCACCGCGACAACGTCAGCTGCGCGTCGTGTCACCGCAAGATGGACCCACCCGGCTTCGCGCTCGAGAATTTCGATGTCATGGGCGCGTGGCGGGACCGTTACCGCGCGATCGACGAAACGAAAAAAGCGGAAGTGGGCCGCGGTAAAAACGGCCATCCCTTCGGCTATCACTATGGGCTTCCGGTCGATGCCGCCGGCGAACTCCCCGATGGCCGGCCATTTGTCGACGTGCGCGATTTCAAGAATCTCCTGCGCACGGAAGACGAAGCGCTCGCCCGCAATCTCGCACGCCAGTTTGTCGTCTATGCGACCGGTGCGCCCGTGCACTTCAGCGACCGCGAGCACGTTGAGGCGATTATTGCCGTCGCCCAACCCCAAGCCTACGGCGTGCGTTCGTTGATCCACGCCCTCGTGCAGAGCGATTTGTTTTTAAACAAATGATCGGAATTTTCCGAAATGAAAATCAAACCGATAAATTTTTCATCTCAGTGCGCAGGTTCGGATTGAACTGCGATCAAGCGTTCATTGGGGTTTTCGAGCGGCGGAAGTCTGACCGCGCCACCCCACTTTTACCCCATTTACCATATGAATACCTGTCCCTTCGCTGTTACCCCATCGTGTCGTCGTGCCTCAATTCCCGCGGTCTGGGCGATCGTCGCCGTGCTCTGCGGCTCGGTCGTCCGAGCCCAAACCGCGCCGGCGCCCAAGCCTGAGACCAGCGGCGAAGCCATCACGCTGACGCCGTTTAATGTGAGCGCGGAAAAAGACGTGGGTTTCGTCGCCGCGAGCTCGCTGGCCGGCGGCCGCATCGCCACCGCGCTGAAAGATACGCCCGTCGCTTACTCGGTCGTGACCGCAGAATTCCTCGAAGCCTTTAATCTTACCGACGTGGCCGAGGCCACGCAGTGGTCCGTCAACAGCACCGTCGTCGATGCCGACGGCACCAACCGCGCTTTCGGCACTTCGGTCGGTAACGGCGGCCTGCGCACGCGCGGCGTTTCGACCGGTCTGCCCACGCGCAACTTTTTCCCCTACATCACCACCGCCGATAGCTACAACCTCGACCGCGTGGACTACGGCCGCGGGCCGAACGCCGTACTCTACGGCGCCGGTGGCGTCGGCGGCACCGTCAACTCCGTGACCAAGCAGGCGGACACCACCAAAAGTTTTCAAAACGCGCGCGTGCAACTCGGCAGCTTCGAACGCTACCGCTTCACGGCCGATGTAAACCGGGCGCTCAACTCCCAGTTCGCCGTCCGCGCCAACGTCGTGTGGGACCAAGCCAACACGTGGCGCGACAACGAGTGGAAAGACCGTTACGGCGCCCATCTCGCGGCCACGTTCAAGGCCACGTCGCGGCTGTCATTTCGCGCCGAGGCCGAATACGGCAAGAGCCGCGAGCTGCGCGGGACGACCTCGCTCCGCGACCGCATCTCCGCCTGGGATGGCCGCACGACCTTCGCCTCGGCGCCGACGACGTTGCCCACCAACGCCGAGATCGCGGCCGCCGGCATCGTGCGCTCCGGGCCGCGTTGGGTGCGAAACGACGCCTTCGGCGGCAATGTCGTTAACTTCGAAAACCGTTACGTCACGAAGGGCGCCGCCCAAAGCACCACCCTTTCGCTCACCAATCAGATCAACGGCGTTCCGATCCGTACGCCCAGCTTCTCGGTCAACAATCAGGCGATGATCGATGACAACTTTGGCGTCCCCGCCGACCGTTACGCCCGCGCGCTTGTCGGGTCACCGTTCTTTCGTGTGCCCACCCGCGAGTCCACGACGGTCTGGACCAACAAACTTCCGACGTTCACCGAGGTCGGCAAAGACCTCGCGCTCACCGCCAACTACAAACTCGGCGACAGTCTTTTTCTCGAACTCGCGGGCGACATCAACCAAGGCGACGCCAACGGCCAGGCCGGCCTCGCCCGCCGCGGCGGGCAGGACATCTACATCGATATCGACTCGACGCTCCCCGGCACCGGCGCGGCCAATCCCTACTTTAAACACGCCTACATGGAGTTCATGGAGTACCAGAACCTCCGCACCAACGATCTGAAGAATGTCCGCGCCCAGGCGGTCTACATCAAAGACACGCGCTTCGGCAAATTTCAGTTCAGCAGCATGGCCGGTCTCACCGAGCAGAAGACGAAGTCCCGCGCCCTCACGCTGCTGCTCCCGCTGAAGAGCCGCACGCCCGACGCCCGCAGCTGGGTCGATAATCTCGAATACAGCGAATACGGTCTCTTTTCCCGCTTCTATCTCGACCAGCCCAACCGCGACTACACGCCCGCCACCGCGCCCGTGAAACTCGTCAATCCCGTCACCGGTGCCACCGAGACCGTCACGCCGACGTGGATGTTCGACACCCGTCGTGAGGACAACAACCGCAACAGTCTCCGGAAATACAAATTCATCCAAGCCGCCGGCAATCTCGACCTCTTCAAAAACCGCCTCGTCCTCATCGGCGCCTTCCGCCGCGATTTCGCCGAGATCGGCGACAAGCGCGTCGTCTCGCCCGGCGACAACGCACCCGGCTGGGATGGTACCACGCTCGTCTTCCGCAAAGACGCACCCAAAGATTATTTTGACTTAAAGTATGTGCCGAAGAGTGCCGCCGGCGTGCCCACCGGCCCCGCGCAGATCGCCGATGTCCGGCCCCGCGCAAACGTCAACGGCGCGAATATCCCGCAGCCCCAGTACGCCGGCGACCGTTTCCGCGACGACTACGATTCGCCGTCGCTCTCGCCCATCATCAACACCTTCACGCTCGGCGGCACCGTAAACATCACTCGCTGGCTCGGCGTCTACTCCAACGTCGCCGAGACGTTCAGCCTCACTTCGCCCCAGCAGAGGGTTGATGGGACGCTCGTGCCGCCCACCAGCTCGCGCGGCAAAGATTACGGCGTCCGCGTCACCCTGCCCAATGGTCGGATGTCACTCAGCATCGGCGCCTTCGATTCCTATCAAGCCGGCACCTCGGTTCTTTCGCCCTCAGGGTTCAACGGCGCTTACAACGCGATCTCCGACGCCCCAGTGGTCGGCGACCTTAGTTCCGTCGGTCGCAACGCCCGCAATGTCGCCCGCTTCCCCCAGAACGTTTATTCCACCGTCACCTCGGAAACCAAGGGCTACGAACTGGAGCTCACCGCCAACTTTACCCGCGCTTGGCGCACCGTGCTCAACGTCGGCAACACCAAGGCCAAGGTGCGCGACCAATACCCTGACATCATCGCCTATTTCAAATCACAAGACGCCATCTCCCGCCAGATCCTCGCGGACGCCGGCATCCTGATCGATGCGAACAACGACGCCCTCATCAATCCGGCGCTCAACAATCCCGCCGCGATCAACCAGTCGCGCGTCCAAGCGGCCGTGAACGGCTGGAACAGCCTCATCGACACGGTCATTCCCAACACCACCGCCCAAGTGCCCCAGGAGACCAACGGCAGTAGTCGCTGGGTCGGCAATCTCGCCACCGATTACCGTTTTCAAAACGGCCCGCTCAAGGGCGTCCGCGTGGGCGCGGGCGTCAACTATCGCGGCGGTCAGGTCGTTGGCTTCAAGGGCAGCGATACCATCGTGGACCCGGCAAACCCGGCCGTCGCCATCGACGATCCCACCGTGGGCCCCGGCGACTCGGTTTACGCTCCTTCCCACTATCGCGGCGTCGCGAGTCTCTCTTACACCTTCAAACTGAAGCAGGGCCGTAGTCTTCAGGTCGATCTTAACGTCGATAACCTCTTCGACCGCCGCGAGCCGATCTACGGCAGCAACGGCGGCGTCATCGGCACCAACGCCACCAACCTGCGGCCCCGCACCGATATCTCTTCGCCCGCACGTGTGACCGTCCCCGGCAACTTCAGCTACCTCGTCCCGCGCAGCTACACGCTGTCGGCGAAGCTGACGTTCTGATTTCCCGCCGGGAGTCGCGGGTGGGCTCGCCTCGGCGCCCGCCTGCGCCTCAGTTTTCCTCATGACCGTTTCGCCCGTTCCTGAATCGCTGTCCGAACCCCGCCTCCGCTTCAGTCGCCGGCTGCTGGCCATTTGTTTGGTCGTCATCTTCGTCGGGAGCTGGCTCGCCTCGCAGGTGCAGACGTCGTTCGGGCGCGTGCGCGTGACCGAGATCCGGCTGCCGATGCAGAACGGCCAGTGGATCGGCGCCGACCTGTTCCGTCCGCTTTCTGCCACCGCCGAAACGCCCGCGCCGTTGGTCATCGTGGTGCCGGGGTTTCAGCGTTCGAAAGAAACCCAAGCTAACATCTCCCTCGAACTCGTCCGCCGCGGTCTAGTCGTGATCGCCATTGATCCTTACTCCCAAGGCTCGTCGAGCTCGTCCACCAACCAACGCTCCGCCACCAACGAGGGCTACGGCATGTTCGCCGTCGTCAATTACGCCGCCGACACCGACAACCTGAACTACATCGACAAGACCCGCATCGGCGTTACCGGCCACTCCGCCGGCGGCAACGCCGCGATCCAAGCGGCCTCCTATTTTGGAGCCCAGTCACTCAAGACCAAGACGCCGAGCAAGGTTCACTCGGTCTTCGTTTCGGGCTACGTGCTCACGTTTACGGAAAGAATTCTTCGCCCCGTCCGCTCGAATATCGGCGCGAGCTACGCCTTCCACGACGAAGGCGCGTATCGCAACGAACTCAAAAACGGCGACATGCGTCGCGCCCCCGAAGCCCTCCGCGTGGTGAACTCCGGTCTGCCCGCCGACGCAAAAATCGACGAGATTGAAATGGGCCGTTTCTACGGTGATCCGGCCGCCCGGACGCTCCGAGTGATTCACAACGAGGTTTTGTTGCACGCGTTTCAACCCTACAGCCCCGAGGCGACCACCGCGCAGATCGCCTATTTTCAAAAAACATTCGGCCTCGAAAAGACCCTGCCGCCCGCGGATCAGGTCTGGCACTGGAAAGAGATCCTCGGCCTCGCCGCGCTCATCGCCGCCTTTGTCTCGCTCGTCCCGCTCGCGCACCTGCTCCTCGCCCATGTTTCTTTTTTCCAAGGCCTCGTGCAGCCGGTGACCCCGGCGCCCGCCGCTCCCACCGGCCGCGGTCGGATCATCTTTTGGACGTTCTTCCTCGGTGGCGCGCTCATCGCGTGCCTCACCTACATTCCGTTCTGCGAACTTTCCCAGCGGCTCTTCTCCGAAGCCTCCGGCCGCGAGCAGACGTGGTTTTTTCCGCAACGCATGAACAACGCCGTCGTTCTTTGGGCGTTTTGCAACGGTCTCATCGGTTTCACCCTCTTCTATCTCGGCTACCGCCTGCATGGCCGGGCCAACGGCGCCAAGCCCTCCGCGTGGGGCGTCGCGATCGGCCCGCATGAACTTTTCCGCACGGCCGTGCTCGCGCTGGTGTTGTGGGCCGCGTTCTTCCTCACGCTCTTCGTCGTCTACGCTATTTTCCACGTGGACTACCGGTTTCTCTTCCTCGGCGTGCGGGTGTTCCAGCCCGCGCTGCTCCTGCTCGTGCCGATGTATGCGCCGTTCTTCTTTGTCTTCTTCCTTTCCAATTCGCTCCGCGTAAACGCAGGGATGCGCTTTGCGGGCCAACCCGAATGGCGCAGCCTTTTGCTTGCCGGCCTCGGTAATTCTCTCGGCCTCGTCTTAATTCTCGCGGCGCAATACATCACGTTTGCACTGACCGGCACCGTGCGCTGGACCGACAGTTGGCTCTACGTGAACCTCCTCTTCGCGATCGTGCCGATGATGTTCATTTTGCCGTATTTTAACCGCATCTTCTACCGCATGACCGGCCGCATCTACCTCGGCCCGATGACGACGTGCCTCGTTTTCATCATGATCCTTTTGTCCAACACCGTCTGTTATCTGCCGCTTTAACTTTATCGTCCCGCTCATGAATTCGACCTCTACGCGCCGTTCTTTTCTTAAAGCCGCCGCCTTCCTCCCGTTTGCGGTGGCCGGCTCGTCTGCAACCGCCCGCGCCGCCTACACCCCCATCCCCCGCCACAGCGGCGCGCACCTGCGCCCGTCGCTTAACGTCTACTCCTTCCTCGAACTCCTCAACGCCAACGCCAAAGACAAGTCCAAGGGCCTGGATCTCTTCGGCGCCTGCGATTTCTGCGCCAAGGTCGGCTTCGACGCGATCGACCTCACCGGCTACTTTTTCCCCGGCTATCCCAAAGCCCCGGCCGACGACTACCTGATCCGTCTCAAGCGCCATGCTTTTAATCTCGGTCTCGCCATCAGCGGCACCGGCGTCCGCAACGACTTCACCGCCGCCGCTCCCGCCACCCGGGCCGAGGGCGTGCAGCGCATCAAGACGTGGATCGAGGTCGCCGCGAAACTCGGCGCCCCCACCGTCCGCGCCTTTGCCGACTCGCAGCAGCCGTTCAAAACGTGGCAGCAGGCTTCCAATAATGCTTCGCGTGACACCGTCGAAGCCTATCTCGCCGAGTCCCTCCGTGAATGCGCCGAGCACGGCAAAAAATTCGGCGTCATCGTCGCGGTTCAAAATCACGGCGATTTTATCAGCACCGGCGCCGAGCACCTCAGCCTGCTCCGGCGCGTCGATCACGAGTGGTGCGCCGCGATGGTCGACACCGGCAAATATCTCACGCCCGATCCTTACGCCGACATCGCACTCATGGCTCCCTACGCCGTCAATTGGCAGATCAAGGAAACGATGCAGAGCGCGGTTGAGTCGCCCAAGGTCGACCTAAAAAAACTCGTTACGATCATTCGCGCCTCCGGCTACCGCGGCTACGTTCCGATCGAAACCCTCTCCATGCGCCGTCCCGACTACGACTCCTACGTAGAAATCACCAAGATGCTCCGCGACCTCCAGGCCGCCATCCGTGCGACCGAGTGAAATCGTTCGGCTGATTCTGCTCTCGCCGCCGCCGAACTCGCCTCTTCGCCCCGGTGGATAGCGCGTCCGGGACGGCCTCGTGACTTCGTCCGCTTCCGAAGCAGACTGGGGATTCACGCTATCCTGCGGTCACTTCGCCAGCCACGGCAGCGCGTCGAGATCCACGTTGCCGCCCGTGAGGATGATACCCGCACGCTTACCGGAGACGTTAATTTTTTGCTCCATGATCGCGGCGTAGGGCACCGCGCAGCTCGGCTCGATGATGATCTTGAGCACCTCCCAGATGCGGCGCATCGCGGCCACGATGCTATCTTCCGAAACCGTCACGATCCCGTTCACATGCTGCTGGATGAGCGGAAAATTTCGTTCACCGAGCGAGGTGCGCAGGCCGTCGGCGACGGTTGAGGCTTTTTCCAGCGGAATAATGTGCCCGGCGGCAAAGGATCGCGCCGCATCGTCGGCTCCCGCGGGTTCTGCGGCGATCACGCGAATGCCGGGGCGTGCGCCCTTGGCGGCGACCGCGGTGCCGCAGAGCAGCCCGCCGCCGCCGACGGGCACGATGATAAGGTCGAGCTCCGGCGCCTGCTCGAGGAGCTCGAGCGTCGCGGTGCCTTGGCCGGCCATGACGGCGTAGTCGTTGTAAGGATGGATGAGGCGCGCGCCGGTTTCGGCGATGACTTGGGCGCAAGCGGCTTCACGGGCGGCGACGTTGGGCTCGCAGAAAATGATGCGGCCGCCGTTGCGGCGCACCGATTCAATTTTCGTTTTAGGCGCATTGGACGGCATCACGATGTGCGCGGCGATGCCGCGGAGCCGGGCCGCGCGGGCGAGCGCCGCCGCGTGATTTCCGGAGGAGTGCGTGGCCACGCCGCGGGCGGCCTCGGCGTCGGTGAGCGAGAACACCGCGTTGGCGGCGCCGCGGGCTTTAAACGCGCCGATTTTTTGAAAGTTCTCGCACTTGAAAAAGAGCTGACCGCCGCAAAGCGCATCGAGGTTGGCGCTCGTCAGAACGGGCGTGCGGTGAATTTTATCCGCGATCCGCGCGTGCGCGGCGCGAATGTCGGCGAGGGTGAGCGTGGTGTTCATGGCGGACCCAGTGAATCGGTAAACTCGCACCCTCGGAACCGAAATGTCGGCCCTCTGCTTTCAATGGGTCGGGTTTGGATTTTCAATGGGTCGGAGCCCTTTCTCCTAAAAAAACAGCTTTCTCGCTCGGTAAACTGGGTAAGAGATTTGTAGCAAATTGTGGGAGCGAGCTCACTCGCGACGTGGGGCCCGGAGTCGCGAGCAAGCCCGCTCCCACCGCCGACCTTGGCATCGTAGTTTGCCACCATTACGCGCCGAGCAGGTCCTCCGCGATGGCGGCGTGGAGGGCGACGGCGTTAGGCAAGGCCGCTTCGTCGAGGTCGAAGCGCGGATGGTGATGTCCGGCGGGCAAGGGCGTGCCGACGAGCAGATAGGTGGCTTGGCCGCCGCGCGCCTGCACCGCGTCCATCATGAGCGTGGCGTCTTCGCTGCCGCCGAGTGGGGAGAACTCCACGATGCGCGCCGCGCCGATTTTCTCCGCGGCGCGGCGCACGACGGCGCGGGCGGCGGAATCGCAGGGCGCGCTGCCGGCTTCGCCCATGTTTTCAACGGTGATTTCGACGCCATGCATCGTGGCGGCGGCGCGGAGCACCCGTTCGGCTTCGACGGCCATCCACGCGCAGATCGGCGTGGTCTCGCCGCGCACCTCAAGTTTCAGGAGGGCGTGATCGGCGATGATGTTGCGGCCGCTACCGCCTTCGAGGCGACCGACGTTGATGCGCGAAGCCCCGGCGCCGTGGCGGGCGATGGCGTGTAATTGCACGGTGGCCGTCGCGGCGGCGAGCAGGGCGTTGCGGCCGACGTGCGGGTCAACCCCGGCGTGGGCGGCGACGCCGCGGAAGGTGGCGTCGAGCTTGGTGGTGGCGAGAATGTGGTCGGTGCCGCAGGCGACGGCGCCGGTTTCGTTGAGCGAGATGCCAAGGTGGGTGGCAAAGTAGTGATCGACGTCGGCGAGCACGCCGGCGGCGACCATCGACTTGGCTCCGCGGCAGCCTTCCTCGGCCGGTTGGAAGATAAGTTTGATTTTACCGCGCCAGTTTTTGGCGAGGGCGGGCAGCACGCTCGCGACGCCGAGGCCGATCGCGGTGTGTCCGTCGTGACCACAAGCGTGCATCCGGCCGGAGCGGTTTGAGGCAAACCGGTCGCGCACGGGCGCGTGGCTGGCCTCGGTGTTTTCGAGGACCGGCAGCGCGTCGAGGTCGACGCGAAACGCCACCGTTGGCCCGGGGCGTCCGGTATCAAACACGCCCACGACGCCGGTAAGTCCATCGCCCATTCGGGCGACCCACGCGGGATCGGCGCCATCGCGCAGCGCTTCGGTGCGGGCGGCGGCAATCTCGGCGGCGGGCGGAACCTCCATGCGGGCTTCGGCGCGCATGACCTCAGCGCCGATCGCGATTTGCCAGCCAAGTTTTTCCAAAGTGGCGGCGACGATGGCGGCCGTGCGGAACTCGCAGAAGCCGAGTTCGGGGTGGCGGTGAAAATCACGCCGCCAACGGGTCAGCTCGGCGGCGAGGGTGGGGGTGACGGGAGACGACGTAGACATCAGCAACCTTTACCGCCGGGAGTGCGTGCGAAGCAAGACGCCCGGTGGGTTGACGGAGCGGAGGACCGTTGCAGATTGGCGCGATGAGATTCCCCGCTCTTTTGGTCTGGCTCGGCCTCGTGTGCGCGTTCGCTTTGCCCCTCGGCGCGCAGCCCGATCGCGTCAACGGCCGGGCGTTTGCCACCCGTTCCGAAATCATCGCGCAACACGGGATGGCGGCGACGAGTCATCCGCTCGCGACCCAGGTGGCGCTCGACATCCTCAAGGCCGGCGGCTCGGCGGTGGATGCGGCGATCGCCGCCAACGCCGCGCTCGGCTTGATGGAGCCCACGGGTAATGGGATCGGCGGCGATCTTTTTGCCATCGTCTGGAGCGCTTCGGACAAAAAACTCACCGGACTCAACGCCTCGGGACGTTCGCCGCTCGGACTCTCCCGCGAGCAGCTCATGGCCGATCTGAAGAAACTCGGCCGAGAGACGATCCCCATGCGCGGCCTATTGCCCATCAGTGTGCCCGGCGCGGTGGACGGCTGGTTCGAATTGCACGCGAAGTATGGCCGGCTGCCGATGCAGACGGTGCTCGCCCCCGCGATCCGCTATGCGCGCGACGGCTTTCCCGTCACGCAGCTCATCGGCTATTACTGGGGCATCAGCGTGCGCAACGCCCGCGCCGATAAATTTCCTGGCGCCTTCCTCGACGTCTTTGCGCCCGGGGACCGGGCGCCGGCCGAAGGCACGATCTTTAGAAATCCCGCTCTGGCCGATACGTTGACGCGGCTCGCCGAGGGCGGGCGCGAGGCGTTTTACCGGGGCGAGATCGCGGACCGCATCGATGCGTTCATGCGGGCCAACGGCGGTTATCTGCGGAAGGCGGATTTCTCCGGACACACCTCGACGTGGGTCGAGCCCGTCTCGGTGAACTACCGCGGTTATGACGTTTATGAGTTGCCGCCGAACAGCCAAGGCATCGCGGCGCTCCAGATGCTCAACCTCCTCGAAGCCTACGATCTGAAGGCGATGGGCTACAACTCGCCCGAGGCGCTGCACCTCATGATTGAGGCCAAGAAACTCGCGTTTGAAGATCGGGCGAAGTTTTACGCTGATCCCGAGTTCTCGAAAATTCCCCTGCGCGGTCTGCTCTCGAAAGACTACGCGGCCGAGCGACGAAAGCTGATCGGCGCGCGGGCCGCCCGCAGCTATGACGCCGGGAATCCCGCGTTGCAGGAAGGCGACACGATTTATCTCACGACGGCCGACGCCGCCGGTAACATGGTGTCGCTCATCCAGAGTAACTACCGCGGCATGGGCTCCGGCATCGTGGTGCCCGGTCTCGGCTTCGCGTTTCAGAATCGGGGCGAAATGTTCACGCTGCGCACCGGCCACGCGAATGACTACGCGCCGGGCAAGCGGCCGTTCCAAACGATCATCCCGGCCTTCGTGCTCAAGGACGGTACGCCGTGGCTCAGTTTCGGCCTGATGGGCGGCGCGATGCAGCCGCAAGGCCACGTTCAGATCATCTGCAATCTGATCGATTTCGGGATGAACGTGCAGGAAGCCGGCGACGCGGCGCGTTGGCACCACGACGGCTCGTCGGACTATGATAATCCGCAGATGACCGACGGTGGCTTTGTCGAGTTGGAGAGCGGCGTCCCTTACGAAAGCGTGCGGGGCCTGATGCAGCGCGGTCACTCGGTGCGTAGCGGCAACGGCGGTTTCGGCGGCTATCAGGCGATCCAGCGCGACGCGGTCAACGGCACCTATCGCGGCGCCTCTGAGAGCCGCAAGGACGGGCAGGCGGCGGGCTATTGAGGGCCCCGGTCGGAGCCATCGCGAAACGGCCGCGCGGGCTCATTGCTCGCTGGCGTCTGCCGCGTGTGGGTGTAAATCGTGGGTCATGAAATTACTCTTTGGCTTGGCGTGGTGGTTCGGCGGGCTCGCGGCGGGGTTGGCGGCGGAACCGGCGGCCAACGCGGTGCTGTGGAAAAATCTGCAGGCCCTCTGCGGGCAGGCGTTTGAAGGCCGTGTGATCGAAGGCTCGGCGGCGACGGACGCGATGTTCAAAGGCCAGCGGCTCGTGATGCACGTGCGGGCCTGCGGCGAGAACGAGATCCGGATCCCGTTTCACGTCGGCGCCAACCGCTCGCGCACGTGGGTAATTACGCGCACGCCGACGGGTTTGCGCCTGAAGCACGATCACCGCCACGAGGACGGCAGCGCCGACAAGGTCACACAGTATGGCGGCGACACCGCGACTGCGGGCACGGCCGAGCGTCAAGATTTCCCGGCGGATGCGTTCACCAGCGAACTGATTCCGGCGGCGAAGACGAATATCTGGACGCTCGCACTGACTCCCGGCAAAACCTTCGGCTACGGCCTGCGCCGCGAGGCCGAGGGCCGGCGGTTCTTCGTGAAGTTCGACCTGACGAAACCGGTCGAGGCCCCACCTGGGCCATGGGGCGGTTGAGCGAGGCGCGAGCCTGCGGGCCGCGGACATTCGAAGTGCAGCCAAAGGTTGCCGACCGCGCGGGCCGGGCCGAGTGTCGGCGATCGCCATGATCAGAATTCTCCGAGCGCTTGTTCTGACGTTGTTCTTCGCCGCCGCCGTTTTTGCCGCGCCGACGCTGCATCTCGTCGGTGACTCCACGATGGCGGACAAGCCGAAAGAGCCGGCCAATCCGGAGACGGGTTGGGGCCAGGCGTTGCCGACCTTGCTGAAATCGGAAGCGGTGCGGGTCGTGAATCACGCGATGAATGGTCGCAGCACGAAGAGTCTCATCGATGAAGGGCGTTGGGCGGCCGTGGTGGCGGCGCTGCGGGCGG
Source organism: Opitutus sp. GAS368 (assembly GCA_945882935.1). Classification (GTDB taxonomy): domain Bacteria; phylum Verrucomicrobiota; class Verrucomicrobiia; order Opitutales; family Opitutaceae; genus Tous-C4FEB. The sequence continues at coordinate 4,995 of CAMCWW010000059.1, read as the reverse complement.
GGGATTACGTGATCATCCAATTTGCCCACAACGACGAGAAGGCCGACAAACCTGCCGTCCACGCGCCGGCGCGCGGGGCGTATCAAAATAATCTCCGGCGCTTCGTGCGGGAAGCGCGAGCCAGAGGCGTGACGCCGATCCTTGCGACGCCAGTGGCGCGCCGCCGGTGGAGCGCGGCGGGCGAGCTCGTGGAAACGCACGGTGACTACCCGGCGGCGTTACGCGCCGTGGCGACGGAGGAAAAGGTGCCGCTGTTGGAAATGAATTTACTGACGGCGGAGCTGGAGCGCGCCCACGGGGTCGAAGGCTCGAAGCGATTGCACCTGCACTACGCGGCCGGGGTTCAGCCGCGCTGGCCCGAGGGCGTGAAGGACGACACGCATTTTTCCGAGTATGGCGCGGCTCGCGTGGCCGCGCTGGCGGTGCAGGAATGGCTGCGCCTCGGGCTGCCGCTGGCGGAGTGGCTGAAGTAGGCGGAGGTGCCGGCGCATACGGCCGGTCGGGTGCGGGCGGGTTGAGATTCCGGGGCGAAGCGGGCATGTTGTCCGACCCTTTTCATTCCAAAATTGCTTAGCTCAAAGCGTAGACCTTGCGCCGGGTGGTTTTGGAAATCGATCACGAGTTGCCCGGCCCCGAGATGCTTGAAAACCAACTTTTAACGTGCAATCGCCGCGCTAACGGCGACAACTGGACTCCCCGCCGTAGAATCGTTTCGCCCGCCTGACGGCGATCTGCCCTCCTTCACTTCATGTTCCCCGCCATGCCTTCTTCTGCCCCCGGTCAACTCCCCACGCGCACCCGCAATAAAGTGATCGGTTTCGCGATCGTGCTCGCGGTGATTCAATACATCGATCGCGTCGCGATTTCGCAGGCCAAGGGCGACATCGCGAGGGACATGAGTTTCACGGATGCGCAAATGGGCGCGATCTTCGCCGCGTTCGGCTTGTCTTACGCGCTGTTTGAAATCCCCACCGGCTGGCTGGGCGACAAGATCGGTGCGCGCAAGGTGCTCGTGCGCGTGGTGCTCTGGTGGTCGTTTTTCACCGCCGCGACCGGCTGGGCGTGGAGTTACACCTCCATGTGGATCATGCGTTTTCTTTTCGGAGCGGGCGAAGCGGGTTGTTTCCCCAACCTGACCAAAGCGTTCAGCACGTGGTTGCCGAAAAACGAGCGCACCCGGGCGCAATCGCTCATGTGGATGGGCGCGCGCTGGGGCGGGGCGTTCACGCCGTTGCTGGTTGTGACCGTGATGGCGTTCGTGAGCTGGCGGATGGCGTTCCAGATTTTTGCGGTGCTCGGCGTGGTTTGGGCCATCATCTTTTGGTGCTGGTTTCGCGACAATCCGCGCGACCACAAAGGGGTCAATGCCGCCGAGCTCGAACTGTTGAAGGAGAACGAGCACAATGTTGAGAGCCACGGCAATGTGCCTTGGCGCCAGCTCGTGACGCGCCCGAGCATGTGGTTGCTGTGGGGCCAATATTTTTGCCTGAGCTACGGCTGGTATTTTTTCGTCACGTGGCTGCCGGACTATCTTAACACCAACGGCCGGCCGATCCTGTCCAATCAGTTCCTGAGCTGGCTCGCGATGCAGATGGAGGGCACCGTCCGCGCCGATTTGATCCAACCCGTCCTCAAAGCGGTGCTGGCCGGAGTGCCGCTCTTTTTCGGCGGCTTCGGCTCGCTGGCCGCCGGGCTGATCAGCAGCCGATTGATTGCGCGCGGGAGCGGGGTTAAAACGGTTCGCCGCTCGTTCGGGGTCATTGGGTTCACCGGTGCCTCGGGTCTGCTCATGCTTTCGTTCTACATCCAAGACCCGCTGCTCGCGATGTTGGCGATGGGGATGGCCAGTTTTTGCAACGACCTGACGATGCCCGGCAGTTGGTCCGCGTGCATGGACATCGGCGGCAAATACGCCGGCACCGTTTCGGGCAGCATGAATATGATGGGAAATTTCGGCGGCATGGCCGGGCCTTTGGTGGTGGGTTACGTACTGGCGGCCACGACGCTCAGCACGGCGACCGGGACAACCAAGAACTGGGAATTGGTCTTCGCCATCTCGTCGGTGATCTACTTTCTCGGCGCGCTCTGCTGGCTCGCGATCGACCCCGTGACGCCGTTGGAAGAGGAGTCGAAAAAAACCTGAGAAGGAGTCCAAAAAGGTGGCTTGAAGTCGGGACGCCTCGGAGCCTCTTCGGCGTTTTCGCCGCCCTCTGAGCCGAAGCCGGGCGAAGGGCTTCGGGTCGGGGCTACTTCGATTTTGTCGCGACCTTCGTGGCGAGGGTGGGGCCGTCGACCCAGTGGCCGGGGAAGAGCATCATGCGCGGAATTTCAGGTACGCCCGTTTCGTTGGCGTTAAGCTGGGGTTATTCGAGTTGCCTCTCGCGACCACGCCTATGCTCCGCCGTGCTTCAGTGTCCGTAACCCGCTACAGCGACCAAAAATCTCGGATCGGCACAGCCCAGATCCGTTTATCTTCCATCGGCAGCACGCTTCCGCCCGTGTAGGCCAACATCCCGCCTTGAAAATCCCTTCCGCATTGCTCGGCCAGTCGCCGTAGGCCGTGTCCGTCGGACTCGTTCACCGAGGCCGAAGACTTAACCTCTATGCCCCACGTCTTGCGCCCGAGCGTCAGTACTAGATCGACCTCCACTTGGTCTTTATCGCGGTAGTGCCAGCAACGCATATCGGGATTCGTCCAACCCGCCTGCGCGATCACCTGTTGCACGACAAAACTCTCCAGTAGATGTCCGAATCGGTCGCGCCTTAGCGCCCAATCCTCAACGCGCAGACTGCTCAATACGGCCGCCAGTCCGCTGTCCACCAGGTGGATTTTCGGTGCTTTCACTAGCCTCGTGGCTTCGTTTCGGTGCCACGCGGGTAGTCGGCGCACTAAAAAAAGTTTTTCAAGAATTCCCAAATATTTCTCTACGGTATCTCGCTGCAAACTTAGGTCTTTACTTATATTAGTCACGTTGAGCAGCTCCCCCGTGCGCAACGTCAGTAACTCAAGTAAGCGCGCTACCGCACCCAGATCGTTCACGCGTGCGACGTCCTGCACATCGCGCTCCATCAGCGCACGCACGTAGTTCCGATGCCACAGGCGTGCTCGCTCTGGCGCTCGCCGGAGAGGCTCGGGGTAGCCACCCGCCACGATCCGACCTGGAAGGTCTAGCCCGTCTCCGCCCGTTCCGCGGATCTCGGGCCGCAGGGCTCCGGCGAGAAAAGTTTTTAAGAGGCCGCCCGCGGTTCGCTCCTTTTCTGACTCAGTTAGCGGATGCAGCCCCACGATTTCCATCCGCCCGGCTAACGAATCGCCGAGTTGCGGCAGCAGCAACAGGTTCGCGGATCCCGTAAGCAGAAAATGCCCCGGCCGCCGCTTCTGGTCTACCACCAGTTTGATCGCGCGCAATATACCTGGCGCCCGCTGTACCTCGTCGATGATGGTTTGGTGGGGCAGCCCCGCCACGAACCCGGTTGGATCGTGCCGCGCCGTCGCCAACACCGCCTCATCGTCGAGGCTGACATAAGTGAACTCCGGCGCGAAGGTCTTCACCAATGTGCTCTTGCCGCATTGGCGCGGTCCCAGCAGCGCCACCACCGGGGTGTCCGTGAGCGCGGTCGCTACGGCCGGGCGCATCGACCTTGGATAGAGTTTTTTAGATTCGTCCATTTGACGGTTACTATTTCGTCCAATTAATGGTTGTCAATGCGTCCAATTGATGGTTGTCAATGCGTCCAATTAATGGTTATACACCCGTCCAATTGCAGGTTTTAAATTCGCCGCACCGATTCCTATTACGCCTATTTCGTCTCACGTTTCTCCTTACAGCTTCCACCATTATCGCCGGTTTTGCTGTTCCGCTTTCGTCCCTGCCGTCGCCCTAAACTAGGGGTCCTTGCCCTTTTGACACTTTAGGTGATTGCGGTACCGGCGCTGGATCGTCACCCACGCGCCGCTTACGTCGCCACTCCTCGCCTGGCGATCAAGGCCCAAGCGACCACGAATTTTCCCGAAGCCAGCTCACCTTTAAAACGCCCAACGCTTGTCCGTTGTATTCGGGGAAGCACACGCAGGCGTTGCCCCGGAGTGCCTCGGAAACCGCGGTGCGGGAGACGCCGAGGGAGAGGGCGATCGTGCGAACGGTGGGAGTGTTGGGCATGGGGCGGAAAAGAGGGGCGAATCAAGGCGGAGGCTCGTTGGCGGGGTTGAGCTGGCCAACGGGTGACGTGCGCCAGTTGAAGAGAATGGAGAGGATGCGGAAGGTGAACGTGAGGCTGATGGTGGCGAGGGCGGCGGAGGTGGGACGCAGTCCAAGCTCCGTCACGAAAAACACAAACAGCACGGAGCCGGCCAAGGCGGCGAGGGCGTAGAATTGACCGGGTTTGAAGACGAGCGGTTCCTCGCGCGTGATCAGGTCGCGGAGGAGACCGCCGCCGGTGGCGTTGATCACACCGACGAGAATCGCGGCGGGCACGGCGAGGCCGGCGAGCAGAGCTTTTTGGGTACCGAAGGCGGCGTAAGCGCCAAGCCCGAGGGCGTCGACGACGGCGATCACGCGGCGGAAATGGGTGATGCGATTGCCAAAGACCACGCAGACGAGGGTCGCCGTGAGGACGACTTGGATGTAGCGCGGATCGGTGAGGAGAGGAGCAGCGGTGGCGCCGGGGATGAAGACGGCGTCGCGGATGAGGCCACCGCCGATGCTGGAGACGAGGGCGAGAAAGAAAACGCCGACGATGTCGTAGTCCCGTTTCACGCCGGCCAGCGCGCCGGTGAGGGCGAAGGCAAAGGTGGCGCCAAGATCGAATAACGCCGGGAGCTGAAAGGAAGCGTCGGGCACGGGGCGGAGTGTGGGCCGCGCGGCAGACGAGGCAAGGCGCGCGCGGGCGCGCTGGTGCGGGGATAGACCGCGGAGCCTCGCGAGCGGGTCGGGTGACCGCGCCCTTTTTTGTTTCGGTGACCGGCGGTCTTCGGGCCTACGGCAGAGGGGCGCG